>NZ_JBNPXV010000003.1:0-376849 GCF_050433125.1 Roseimarinus sediminis
AAAAGAACCTCAGGCTCATAATTGTCCGATAGTAATATGACCTGAAATGAATAAGATTAATAACAAAAAAGGTCAACTCTATTTAGGGAAGTACATTCATCTATTGTCTTTTATCTAAAGTCTTTTATCTAAAGTCTTTTATCTAAAGTCTAATATCTTTTCTTTTATCCGCTTTCTTTTGTATTCCATCTTCAATCAATCTCATTTCAATCCCATGAAACAGGAAACGTTTTTGACAGCATCCGGCTTAATAAACTCATAATAAAAACTTAGCGCCTTAGCGTCTTTGAGTGCTTTTTCTCACGCAAAGACGCTAAGGCGCTAAGTTGAATTGATAATAAAAGGTATTCGCCATAATTTATATCCAGGATGGCTTGAGTTGGCACAATCAGGGTTGATTGCTTTAAAAGCTTAATACCTGCTTGAGGTTCTTGTATCCTGTTTTACTTACCTTCAGTTTGGCATGGTCATTTTTCAGAATCACAATGTGCGATTCCTTCTCGTACTGCTGAATCTCAGCAATCTCGTCGACCCGGGCAATGTAGGAGCGGTGAATCCTGACAAACATCTTCTGATCGAGGTTATTCTCGTAAAACTTCATCGTTTTTTGCTTCACAAACCGACGGTCCCTGGTATAAATCATTACATAATCGTCGAGCGATTCGAAATACCTGATCTGCTCAACAGGGATGATGTGTATTTTGCTTTTATCTTTTACCACAATGCGTTCGATGTATTCGCCTTCGGGCTTTTCGGTCAGTTTATCGATGGGGGCATCACCCTGCTGATTTCCCTTGATTTTTTCCATGGCCCGATCGATGGCCTGCAAAAGTCGTTCTTTGGGAAAAGGCTTTAGTAAATAATCGATGGCATGCTGTTCAAAGGCCTTGATGGCATATTGGTTGTATGCAGTGGTAAAGATGATTTCGGGACGGAATTCAAGCAGTTCCAGCATTTCAAAACCGGTTAATTTTGGCATCTGTACATCCAGAAATACCAAATCGGGCTTCAAATCATTGATGGCCTTTAGTCCGTCGAAACCATTCTCACATTCGGCAAGCAGTTCGATGTGCTCCTGATCGGCCAGGTAATTTTTCAACAGGTTTCGGGCAAGCGATTCGTCTTCGATGATAATGGTCCTGATTTTTAAACTCATGACATTTTTTTGTTTTGTGGAATGACTAAACTTACTGTAAATATCTCATTTTCGTTGGTAACTGTCAATAGGGTGGTATCACCATAAACAAGTCCCAGCCGCTGCCTGATGTTAAAAAGCCCTATCCCCTCGCCTTTCTTTACCACCGCATCCCGGTCGTAATTATTGCTAACCCTGAAAACCATGTTATCTCCTTCGAGAACGGCTTCCGTTTTAATTTCGACCTGACTGGTTGTTTCGTATACCCCGTATTTTATGGCATTTTCATAAAGAGGCTGTAAAATCATATTGGGTATCTTGCACTCATCGCACGATTCAATCGAAAAACTGGCCAGCAACTTATCACCAAAGCGCACCTTTTCTATCTCTAAATACAACTTAATGTGTTCGATCTCCTGCAAGAGGGTGACAAGCTGATTTTCTTTGTGCTTCAGCGAATAGCGTAAAAAAGTCGACAATTTGATAACCATTTCCTGAGCTTTTGCGGGCTCGGCCATGGTGAGATACGAAACCGAATTCAGGCTGTTAAACAGGAAATGAGGATTGATTTGCGATTTCAGTTCGTTGAGCTGTGTTTGGGTAACCAGTTCTTTCAGACGAGTTTCTTCCTTCGATTTTTCCTTTAGCCGGTTATAATAAAAAAAGGTATAATAAAGTACGGCTATCAGCATATAAGTCAGGGCTCCGATACCTGCTTTTCCGGGCATCACCTTCTTCATGTGGGCCTTTACCGATTCGGCATCAAACAGCGCGATATCAATCTGGTTGGTAATCCACATCCAGAATGAGAGCAGAAAAACCATGGCGATCAGGTGATACAGTATAAAATAGGTCTGAGAGCGGTTTTCATTCACCCCGCCAATCACAACATACCAAACGCCAAGTCCCAGCATGGCAAACAAGGTATTCGAAATAAGCACATCGACCAGGGTTATTGAAATATCGGCATTGAAAATATTCCTTTCAAGAAGAAACTGGACCACCGACAGGATGATCCAGAATAAACTGTACCAAATAAGTAAAGCAGGATTTTTGAAAAGCGGATGTTTCATGCCTGTTTTCTAATTTAATGCGCCTTGTCGAAATTGCGAACTTCTGTGCCACCAAAGATGCAAACTCCGGTAATCACAATCGTTTTCGACGGGTTGGGTGCATACATCGGATCTTTAATTCTCAAATCACTGTAACCTCCGAAGATGGTTGTCACCTTGTTCAGAACGGTCCAGTCGTTGGGCACCTTTAGTACATTGCCACCAAAAAGGGTGGTAAGCTCCACGGTACAACCATTGTGCGATATCTGACATTGACGCAGATCAACTTCGGCTCCCCCAAAGATAGCGGTTGAACGTCCCCCAAGCAAATTCGGTGTGGCCATATTGATTTCACGTCCTCCGAAGAGAACAAACTCGTCGAAAAAATCGTTACTCACTTCGGCATGCACGCCAGGTTTATAATGACTTCTCATCAATTTTTTCCGGTTACCAAACATGAAGGTCAAACCAACCAGCAACAAAATGCCGGGCCAGAAAAAACGTTTAATCTGATCGTAATCCTCGAAAATATCAGGAATCATGAAAAAGGCTCCCAGTCCCATCACGATGATCCCTGCTCCCTTGTTGCCACTAAAAAATACAAAGCCACCAATGGCTACCAGCAACATTTTCCATGAAAGTAGAAAATCATAAATCTCCCAGCTCAGAATCCCCGCTCGTTCAAGAATCATTATTAACCCAATCAGCAGTAAAATAAACCCAAAAAAGAACCTGCGTCCGTTAACATTGTGTCTCTTATCCATAATATTTGAATTTTATGCTTCAAAAATAGTTTTATAAGCATGGCAAACCACCACCCGATCGATAAAGGCACCGTATTTATCGGTTAATGGCAATTAGTTTCAGAGAAAGCGGTCAAAAACTACGTTTGAAGCACAAGTACCCAAATATACACGAAATAGTCCTGATTTTGCAAAGCCCTGCTTTCAAAGTTAAACCAACAAGCTTTTGGCTCTTCGCTGAAAAAACTAAAAGCCTGGTTTTTACCCATAAAAAAACCTCCGGCAATCACTTACCGAAGGTTTCATCGTATTGTGCTTGTATTACTTGTTCATTTGTTTGGCCCAGGTATCCCGCAGGGTCACCGTTCGGTTAATCACCAGTCGATCGCTGGACGAATCCTTGTCAATATTGAAATAGCCCATCCTTTCGAACTGAAACTGATCGAGCGCTTTAGCGCTTTTCACAAAGGGCTCAACATAGCACTTCTCGAGTATCTGCAGTGATTCGGGATTCAACAGCTCCCTGAAATCAACATCTTTAGCAGCTGCCGGATCTTCAACATTGAATAATCGGTCGTACAGCCTGATCTCAGCTTCAAGGCCTTCGCTTGCCGACACCCAGTGAATGGTTCCTTTTACCTTTCGCCCGTCGGGTGCATTACCTCCCTTTGTTTCAGGATCATAAGTACAATGCAGCTCACGAATTTCCCCATTTTCATCCTTAATCACATCGGTACAGGTAAGCAGATAGGCATATTTAAAACGCACTTCACGCCCGGGTCCCAAACGGAAAAATTTCTTTGGCGGATCTTCCATGAAATCATCCCGCTCAATATACAGCTCACGGGTAAAAGGCACATCACGCCGGCCGGCACTTTCATCTTCATGGTTGTTTACGGCCGAAACCATCTCCACCTGTCCTTCAGGATAGTTGGTCACCACTACTTTGAGCGGATTCAGTACGCCCATTACACGCTGGGCTGTTTTATTCAAGTCTTCACGAACTGCATGTTCCAGCAAGGCCACATCGGTGGTTCCCTGTGTTTTGGTAATACCCACCTTTTCAACCAAATTGCGTATCGACGCAGGTGTGAAGCCCCTGCGCCGCATCCCCGACAAGGTAGGCATGCGCGGATCATCCCATCCCGACACCAGCCCCTCTTCCACCAATTGCAGCAGTTTGCGCTTGCTCATCATGGTGTAACTCAGGTTCAATCGCGAAAACTCAATCTGCCGCGGGCGGTAATCACTGTCGGCCAGCTGATCGACAAACCAGTTGTACAAAGGTCGGTGAATCTCAAATTCGAGGGTACACAACGAATGAGTCACCCCTTCGAAATAGTCACACTGTCCGTGCGCATAATCGTACATCGGATAAATGCACCATTTATCGCCGGTGCGGTGATGCTTTGCATGATTGATGCGGTACATCAGCGGATCACGCAGGTGCATATTGGGAGAGTTCATGTCGATTTTGGCACGCAACACCTTTTCTCCATTCTTGTAAACCCCGGCTTTCATTTCTTCAAAAAGCCGCAGACTCTCTTCAACAGGGCGGTTGCGGTAAGGACTTTCAGTTCCCGGACGGGTTGGAGTTCCCCGCTGCTGGCTGATCACCTCGGCAGGCTGATCGTCAACATAGGCCTTTCCCTCCTTAATCAACTGAACTGCAAAATTATACAGATCATCGAAAAAGTCGGACGCGTAATACAAACGATCTTCCCAGTCGAAACCCAGCCAGCGCACATCTTCCTTGATCGAATCGACGTACTCAACATCCTCTTTCGTCGGATTGGTATCATCGAAACGCAGGTTGCACTTACCACCAAATTTTTCGGCCGTCCCAAAGTCCAGACAAATGGCTTTGGCATGTCCAATATGCAGATAACCATTCGGTTCGGGCGGAAAACGCGTATGTACCCGTCCTCCGTTTTTTCCCTCCTGCAGGTCTTTCTCCACCTGCTCATGAATAAAATTCCTGGTTTTCACCACACTCGTTTTATTTTCTGCTTTTTTATCTGACATAATCCCTGTTTTAAACGAAAACGCAAAGTTAAAACACTTTGCCAAACAACAACCACTCGCCTGCCTAAAAATAGACACAAGTAATACAACATAATAATTAACTCAATTTGGCGGCCTTAACGGTCTGCGGCTCCAAACGCCGTTGGCGCCGGCACCTGCTCACAGGCGCTGCGGGGGCTCCCTCCGGTCGCCTCCTCGCTGCCGTTCGCAGTGTGCCTGCGCTGCCGGCGGCTTTCCGCCTCCGCCCTGGCCGTGCTGCCAAAATAACAGCAAGCGTTCATCATCTTGCGCATCCCAATTGTAAGCACTATTTTCGCACTGTTTAAATATTTTTAAAATGGGACTCATCGAAATTGAAGGAATGGAATTTTATGCCTATCACGGACACTTCATCCAGGAGCAGGTGGTGGGAAATAAGTTTTTGGTTAACATCGCCATCGAAACCGATTGCACGCAGGCCGGCATCAGCGACAACCTCAGCGATGCCCTCGACTATCAGAAAGTATACACCCTGATTAAAAACGAGATGGAACAAAAGAAATCCTTCCTTCTTGAAAACATCGGCAAGCGGATACTCGACCGGCTGTATGCCGAGTTCACTACCATCAAAAAGGCAAGCATCAAGATTTCCAAAATCAACCCTCCCATGGGCGGGCAAATAGAGAAAGTGAGTGTTACCCTCACCCGTTAGCCTTTTCAAAAAAAAATGTTTCGGCCAATAACTTTTTTTAATATATTTGCAGCCGCAAAGGCACAAGCCTTCGTTAATTCAAAATGGTACCTTGGCCGAGTGGCTAGGCATTGGTCTGAAATAATCCGCCAGCCGGCGGACGGTTCGAATCAGCCAGGTACCGAAATTTATTGAAATGGTACCTTGGCCGAGTGGCTAGGCAGTGGTCTGCAAAACCACGTACGGCGGTTCGAATCCGCCAGGTACCTCGAACGTTAAAAGGCAGTTAGTCCCAACTCGGATAGCTGCTTTTTTTTATCCCATTTTTGTGGTCTGCAAATATCCGCCAGCTGTTTGCTATCCGTTTCAACACTGGCTCTATTCTCTACAATAAAACCAATTTATCTCCTCTGCCAATTGCTTCACGCTGTTTTTTACTTCCATTATCTTCATCAGAAAAAGGCAGTAACAAACTGTTGTCTTTTCTATTAAACAGTGATAGGTCTTATGTAAACTAGGAAAACATAAAAAATTGCCATATTTTTAAACAACGAATGCCAATTAAAAAGTAAACAAGCTTTCAAAACGAACCAGAATGTTATTTGCTTAGTTACCAACATAGTTACTATTTGTTATGATCTTTAAGATTATAGAACCCAATGATTTGTTAAAACCATATGTTCATTCGATTCAACTTACTGATATGAACAACGGGGAACGATTGTACAATCAAAAAATTGTGCCCTATGGATATTGCGGTTTAATCTTCAACTATAAAGGATCCTGCACAAAGACAGACAACATTCATGGTAAGAATTTGCTACCCCATACCTTCATCGTAGGTCTGACTGACCGGCCTGTAACGCTCACGGTAATGGTTCCATTGGGACCATTGCTGTTAACTTTTATCCAACCGGGCTTTATCATTTTCTAAAATCATCGATAGCAGGAATTACCAATGCCACCATAAAAAGCAGTAATGCGTTGGGACCTCAGGTAGATTGGCTTTACGACCAGCTTATCAACACCACAAACGATCAGGAAAAACTGGATTTAGTAGAAAAATTTTTACTCCGTTGTTTTGATTTTTCTGGATTAAGAATTACAAAAAGTATTGAATCAGCGCAAAAAATGCTTATTGCATCTAATGGACAAATTAAAATCCGTCAGCTTTCTCAACAAACCTGTATTTCAATATCAAGTCTAGAACGACGTTTTCATCAACAGTTAGGTTTATCACCTAAATTATATGCCAACATCCTCCGTTTTAACCATGTCTTTAAACTCATAAGATACTTTGGACCTGCAAGATGGCATGATATCATTTATCAGTGCGGCTATTACGACCAGGCTTCATTCATCAGAGATTTTTCACGATATACCGGAGAAACTCCGCGGAAATTCTTTTTATCAGAATTCCGAGCTTCCGAATTCTATTCAAGAAAATAAAACGCTGTTCAGCATTCCCATTTCTGCCAATTTTTTACAATTTTTTCAAAGTAACAATTTATAAATTTGGACTAAACACAAGTTCAACTATAGAAATGTTGAAAATAGTTAGCATTTAAAAAACATTCGGAAAACCAGAAAAATATTCTAATCATAAAACCAGGTTTCAAATGCGAAAAACAAACAATATTCTCTTTAATGGTTCAAATAAAGTACTTAGTATTTCAGGAGTCGAAACGAAGAAAAAACTCCTTAAGCATCTTATTAAAGGATATTTATTAGGTACATTAATGTTATTCACAAGCGGAATTGCAGAACTACAGGCACAAAACTTGTTTGTACGGGAAAACAATGGGACACAACTTAGCTTTACCATAACCGACATTCAAACAATTACATTTCCTCAAAGCAAAGTGGCAATAAATAAAGCCGACGGTAGCACAAGCACTTTTTCGTTTGCCGATGTTCAATACCTCAGTTTCAAAGATTTTACCACCGATGCAGCTTTAGTCTACGACAGGAAACAGGATGGTCTACAAATTTATCCCAATCCGGCCTCCGGGCGTTTGCACATCACTTTTAGTTCAGAAAAGGATGGAAATATTCAACTATGGCTGATTGACTTACAAGGTAAAATTTTACAAGAGAAAAAGATGACCTGTCACAAGGGAGCAAATTTTGCAGAAATACCGGTTGCCAACCTGAAACAAGGCATGTATTTATTCCGCTTGCAGAATCAGGAAAAAATCGAAACCATCAAGTTTTTTAAAAAATAAACCAGATAAAAGATGAAAAATACACTAGCTATTCTTTTTGCAATGTTTATAATCTGCTCAGTAGCATCTGCACAGGACACCCTATACATCTATCAAGCGGGTAGCCTGGTATTAAAGCGTTCAGTGAGCGACATCGACAGTATCACTTTTGCCCAATCGGAACAAGACATGGTTGTCGATGTCGATGGCAATATTTACAGTACAGTACTTGTAGGCTCCCAGACCTGGCTAGCTGCCAATCTTCGCACCAGCAAGTACAACGACAACAGCCCCATCCCGATGGTGACCGAAGGTACAGATTGATATAATCTAACAAGCGGTGCCTATTGCTGGTACGACAATGATCCGGCCAATGAAATTCCATACGGGAAATTATATAACTGGTATGCAGTAAACAGCCAGAAACTTTGTCCAACCGGATGGCATGTTCCGAATGAAGCAGAATGGCTTGAACTTGCCAGTTCCCTTGGCGGAACAACCGTTGCCGGTGGAAAACTGAAAACTACAGGTACCCTTGAAGCCGGAACCGGATTATGGAAAGATCCAAATTCAGGTGCCACAAACGAAATAGGGTTCTCAGGACTTCCGGGCGGTCGTCGTTACGATAACGGCTCCTTCGAACTGAAAGGGATAAGGAGCGCCTGGTGGAGTTCCCAGGAAGATTTTCCCGGCTATGCCTTCTTTTGGAACACAGGATACAACACTGTCGTTTTAAATGGTGCAAGTCAATCTTTTAAAAATGGAATGTCGGTTCGTTGTGTTAAAGATGAATAGCCAAACCTTATTATAAATGGCGAACACTTCCACTTTGTTATTGATATTCAACAATATAACAGCTATCTTAATGTGAGA
This sequence comes from Roseimarinus sediminis, assembly GCF_050433125.1. Taxonomy (NCBI): domain Bacteria; kingdom Pseudomonadati; phylum Bacteroidota; class Bacteroidia; order Marinilabiliales; family Prolixibacteraceae; genus Roseimarinus; species Roseimarinus sediminis. Next base: position 8,703 of record NZ_JBNPXV010000003.1, read on the forward strand.
TGGCTGTTTTTCTTATCCCACATCTCTTAATCAAAAAATACGACCTAAGGCTTTCTTCCCTTTTTTAAACTGCCAACTTCCTCCGGTTAATTATATTGTATTATTTTTAGCAAAGCACATTTTGGGGATGGACACTTTCACCGACAATCCAGTTAAACCGGAGACAACTGTGCATTCCATCAGATAGAAGCTGCAGGTGAAAGGAAATGAATAACTAAAATTGAATGACAGCACTAAACAGAACTTCAGAAATTATAAGAATAAGTAAATGGTACTTATTAAGTCTGCTCCTTTGCTTTGCATTCATCCCATTACAAGCGCAACCTTTGGATAAGGAAATCAACTTTTCTCAACATCACTTTATACCTTGCTACAAGCTAAAGAAAATAGCCAATACTACTATTTTTCAGGGCAATAAGAAAAAGAGAAAATATTTCGAAGGCTGGTATTTCAAGATGGTGGCTGCCGACGGCTCAAAAATACTGAGCGTCATCCCTGGCCTGTCGCTCTCGGCCGACGGAACGGAACAACACGCCTTTATCCAGCTGATTGACGGGGTGACTGCCGAAACCCGTTACTTTTCTTTTCCCATTGAAGACTTTGCCTTCTCCAAAAAAGACTTTGCCATCAGGATCGGGGACAATTTTTTCTCCAACGAAAGGATGGTCCTCAACCTTGCCGACAGCGTCACTTCCGTGAAAGGTGAAATTGAGATGCACAACTTGGTTGATTACCACAGCGGACGATTGTTCAACACCGGCATCATGGGATGGTACCGTTTTGTGCCTTTCATGCAGTGTTATCATGGGGTAGTGAGTTTAAGCCATTCCTTGACGGGGCAATTGAGCATTGGCAACGAGACCGCTCACTTCGACGGTGGCAAGGGTTACATCGAAAAGGACTGGGGAGCCAGCATGCCCTCGGCCTGGGTTTGGATGCAAAGCAATCATTTTACCGATTCCACCAGCTCATTCATGCTTTCGGTTGCCGATGTTCCCTGGCTGGGAAAATCGTTTACCGGCTTTCTGGGTTTCTTTTATCACGATGGTCAGATCCATCACTTTGCCACCTATCGCCGGTCCAAATTAAGTTTGGAAGTTTTAAGTGAAAACAGTCTGAAAATTATCATCGAGAACCCAAAGAACACCCTGATTGTGAATGCCCGCAGCAACAATTCGGGTTTTCTGAAGGCACCCGTCGAAGGAGCCATGGACCGCAGAATTGCCGAGAGCATTGATGCAAATATCACCATCCAAATGCTGGATAAAAAGGGGAAGATGGTTTTTAGCGACAGTTCTGCCATCAGCGGGCTGGAACTGGTGGGTGACTTTCATTTGTTACAAGGCGTGCACCGATAGCTCCCATTAGCAATACAAACTTATGAATCAGATTTTTGTTTATTGATCATGCTTAAAACAATCGGATATATACTATTGGTGGTTTCTTGTCTTTTATTTTTATCAATTCTTGTTGTCCCATGGATGGGTTTTTCGAAAATTCAACTTGCAGGAACCACCACGGGCTTGATCATCGCCGGGGAAATTCTATTTTATCTAAGCCTGTTTATTTTGGGAAAGAGTTTTTGGTATAAAATAAAAAGTAAGCTCAAGTTCTGGAAAGTGAAATCCAATGACACCGATTCCCCGAAACAAAGTGACCAGCTTTAGCATCAAATTCTCTGCAATTCAATGCATTTAAAAATTCATAAGAAATGAACACAACCAAAATCTTCAAGATGCCCTTTGCCGATGTTTATCCGTTTTACATACAAAAAGCGGAGAAAAAGGGACGCACCAAAGCCGAAGTGGATGCCGTTGTTTGCTGGTTGACTGGCTATGATGAGCAAAGTCTTCAACAACAAATTGATCAGCGAATTGATTTCGAAAGATTTTTTGCACAAGCACCACAAATTCATCCCAATGCCGGTAAAATTACAGGTGTTATTTGTGGTTATCGGGTGGAAGACATCGAAGACGAACTGATGCAGAAAATTCGCTACCTCGACAAGCTGATCGATGAGCTGGCCAAAGGGAAAACTATGGAGAAAATATTGAGAAAGTAAGCAGGGAGGGGTTAGGTTAAGGTTGAGGTTGAGGTTGAGAGGTTGAGAGGACATAATATCAGCCTTTTCAACCGCTTCTGCAGGAACCATCAGCTTTGGAAAAACCTGGCAAACATAGTACCAGCGCTGGCTGCCTGTACATGAAGTCGCTGGCCGACATTAACCAAAAGGTGCTTTTTGAAATCATGGAAAAAGCAGCCCAAGAATTGTAAAAGACTCTATTGATTTTGAACAGGATAGGGACTTGCCCTATTTTGAATCTTGATTGTTATACCAATAATTGGTATTTTTGTGAAAAATTAAAACCAATGAATAAGAATACATCAATATCACTCGGGAACTATTTTGACAATTTTGTTCAAGAGAGCATAGCAAAAGGACGATATAAAAATGTTAGTGAGGTTATTCGTGCCGGATTAAGACTTTTAGAGGAAGAAGAAAGTAAAGTGATTGCTTTAAAGAATGCGATTCAAGAAGGAATTGAAAGTGGAATTGACTATGATTTTGAACCGAAAAAACATCTGGCATCGTTAAAAGCAAAGAAACGATTAAATGGCTAATTATTATCTTACGAATAAAGCAGTTGATGATTTAAATCAAATTTGGAATTACACTTTTGATGAATGGTCAGAAAGACAAGCCGACAAATATTACAATGAATTATTGAATGCATGTAAAAAAATTGCTGAGAATTCTGAATTAGGAAAAAAATATTTTAAAGTAATTCCCGAGCTGCAAGGGCTGCACATCAATCGACACATTATTTTTTTCAGGAGAATAAATCTTGATTTCGTTGAAATAACAAGAATTTTACACGAAAGGATGGATTTAAAAAGCCGAATAATTGATAAGTAATAACACACATTGAGTAGACTTCCACACCTACAACTTCGATGACGACTTTCTGACCTCCCCTTCTTTGGCTTATGTTTCTTTGTTCAGAGCGAAATTACAAACATAGGGACTCGTTGTCGCTATATGTATTGTGAGTTTTTGTGAGATTATTCTACCAGCAGGCTCACCGATAGTACATCGACAGAGGACCTTCCCACCATCACTTCAAATTCGCCGGGTTCGACCACATAATTCATGTTGATGTCCCAGAAGGCCAGTTTTGAAGCATCGAGGGTAAACCGAACAGTTTGGCTTTCGCCGGCTTCCAGGCTAATGCGTTTGAAATCTTTCAGCTCCTTCACCGGACGGGTGACCGACGAAACCTTGTCGCGGAGGTAAAGTTGTACTACCTCATCGCCTTTCATTTTACCGGTGTTGGTCACAACAAGCGAAACCTCAAGCGTTTCCCCTTTCTTAATTTTGTCTGAGGAAAGTTTGAGTTGATCATACTCAAAAGTAGTGTAGCTCAGCCCATGGCCAAAGGGATACAGGGGCTGCACATCCTGCGACACATAGTCGATGTACCTGGCCGATGGTTTGTGATTGTAGAACAGGGGCAACTGCCCTACCGACTTTGGGATGGTGATGGTGAGTTTACCCGAGGGGTTCACATCGCCAAAAAGGATGTCGGCTGCCGCGGTACCGGTTTCCTGTCCCATGTACCAGCCTTCAATTACAGCCGGCACCTTTTCCTGGATGTAATTCACTGAAAGCGGACGGCCATTGGTGAGGTACACCACCACCGGCTTGCCCGTGGCCACCATGGCTTCCACCAGTTCCTGCTGCTCACCCACCAAATCGAGGGTCATGTTGTCGCCCAGGTGGGTTTTGCTCCAGGCCTCGCGGCAAATGAACTCGGTCTCCCCTACTGCCAGGATGATGATGTCGGCCTGCTGTGCCACTGCAACAGCTTCTTCAATCAGTTTCAGGTTCACCTCGCGCTGGGTAAACACAATGGCTTCGTTGCGCCAGTTGAACTGGCTGATGGTGTGGTTTTCGGTAATACGGCAACCCTGGGCAAACAGCACTTCGGATGAATTACCCACTTTGTTTTGAATGCCTTGCAGCAGCGTCACCTTTTCGTAAGGCTCACCCGAGTAACCCCCCATGAAAAGCTCGTTGGCACAGGGCCCCACCACGGCAATTTTTTTGTATTTCCCTTTTTCCAGGGGAAGCAGGTTGTTTTCGTTCTTCAACAAAACAATGGATTCATGAGCCGCTCTTAAGGCCAGCGCTTTCGATGCCGGATCCTTGCTCACGGCAATGGCCGTCTCCACATCGGTGAAAGGCTGATCGAAAAGACCCAGTTCAAATTTCAACTTCAGTAAATCATACACAGCCTGATCAAGGGTTTCCAGCTGTACTTTTCCTTCGTTCACCAATGCTTCCAGGTTTTTGTAATAGTCGCGGTTAGGCAGTTCAAACTGCACCCCGGCGTTGAAGGCCAGCATGGCAGCTTCCTTCTTGTTGTTGGCCACAAAGTGCTTGGTATCCAGCTGGTCAATGGCGTTCCAGTCCGAAATCACCAGTCCTTCAAAGCCCCATTCCTTGCGCAGTACATCGGTGAGCAACCAACTGTTGGCATGCGAAGGAACCCCGTCGATCTCGTTGTACGAGGGCATTACTGCCAGGGGTTTAGCTTGTTCTATCACCATTTGAAAAGGCAGGAACTGGAATTCGCGCAAGGAACGCTCTGAATAGTTGGCAGGAGCCTGGTTCAAACCCCCTTCGGGCTGACCGTGTCCGCAAAAATGCTTCAAGGTGGCAGCAACATGATCGGGAGCTACAGTTCCGTTGGATGTTCCCTGAAAGCCTTTTACCGCAGCAATGGCATACACGCCATTGAGGTAGGGATCTTCGCCATAGGTTTCATCGACCCTGCCCCAGCGGGGATCGCGGCAAACATCAATCACCGGCGAGAGGGCCCATTGCGCCCCGCGCGAACGCATTTCGCGGGCAGTTGCTGCATACACTTCTTCCAATAAGGCCGGATTCCATGAGCAGGCCAGCCCAATGGCCATGGGAAATACCGTGGCTTCGGGTTTCATGAGCCCATGTTGGCCTTCGTCGACAAAAATGGCCGGGATGCCCCACTTCGTTTCTTCCCGAAGGTAATGCTGAATCTTGTTTCGCGATGCAACGGTTACTTCCAAACCATCAAAGAATGGCTGCACCGAATGCACCCCTTTCCCAAAAACCCGCTCCATTTCAGCAGGGTTGTTGACAAATTCGGCGTTGAAACGGTCGGGTGTACCGTCGAGTACCCCCATCATCTGGTAAATTTTATCCTCCAGACTCATGCGGCTGAGGAGATCACTTGCCCTTTCGGCTGCCGTTAAATTCAAATTCTTATAAGGATCAACCTGTTCTTCCTGCGCCCTGGATTTATTCATGCCAACTACTAATAAAAGTGAAATGATGGATACTTGCAGCAACGTTTTATACATCGTCTGAATTTTTATAAAGTGCCATTTATCTGGTCAACTTGGGTATTCAACCTGAAAAACGAATGTTGTAAATATAAAAAGGTTTCAGCATAAACAGCCCCAATCGAAATAAAAATGCCTCACAATCAAAACAAGCTTCAACATCAAGGATGTTTTATGACAAGCATTCATTAAATTTGTGATCATCATTGATTTAAGAAAGATAAAACCGACCAATCAACATGATCAAAAAAAACCTGCTCATACTGGCGTTTGCGGCCATGTTCTTGAATTTCGTAAGTGCTGCATCTGAAAAAGATCCGCAACAAAAAAGTTTCAACAAGGAAAAAGATCTGCTGTTGGTCCAGCTCGATTGCAAAACCGATGTGGACGACCTACACACCGCAGCAGCCCTTTACACCCTGATGCAAAACGTACAGTTTTCAGGGGTGCAGTACCATGTAGTAGCCGGAACCTATGGCATCCAGGAAGGACTTTATGTACCCCCCAATGAGTTGCTGAATCTTGCCTGGGGCGATCAATGGACCAATGCCCACGCCGATTTCGATGCCGCTGTACAAAAGGTTAAAACGATGGTCGCTACAACTCTTTCCGGGCAGGGAGACATCTGGATTGCCGATGCCGGGCAATCGGATTTTACCGCGGCTGTGGTAAAAGCCATCGCGGATGAGTATCCCGAACTAGCGCTCAAGCAACGCGTTCATGTGGTGCAGCACAGTACCTGGAACGAAGAAGTGACCAGTCCTGAAAAGCTTCAATACGTGAAGGACCAGGCCGATTATCAGAAAATCCCTGACGGAAACGCTGTGGGTAACGGCACCCCGGGCTTCAGAACACCCGGCTACACCCAATGGAAAACACAAATCACCGATCCCAAATTGTTAAATATCTGGCAACTGGCTGTAGAATTAGGCCTTCAATACAACGCAAAAGAAGGGCGTTACAACAACGAGGCTGTCGCTGCCAAAGGGCTCGATTTCTCTGACCTGTCGGAAGTTTGCTGGATATTCGGATTAGAGGACATTTGGGATACTGCCGCATTTTTTAAGTTATATGCTGATTAAGCAGGTTGATTAGGCAGCATGCTCTGAATTGAAACAAACATTTTAGCTGATTTCCAGCATATACTTTTCCTTTGCTTCTATGAATTAATCAATTATTTCAATTTTTTTATTCATTTGTATCGCGCACGATGTTTTTATTCTTATATTTGTATCGCCTGCGATTTTATCTCTAGCGTGTAGTTGTAGGTTTTAAAACAAAAAAGAAGTATCAGGGTTATTAACTTTCAAAAAATGAAACAATGATTGAAACAATTTATCAGTTTTCAGTAAAAAACATCCAGGGAAAAGAATTGAGCTTAAATGAGTACGAAGGCAAATTAGTACTCATTGTAAATACAGCAAGTAAATGTGGTTTTACTCCCCAGTTTGCAGGTTTGGAAGCACTTTATGAAAAATACAAAGACAGAGGATTGGTGATTTTAGGCTTTCCTTGCAACCAATTTGGCAATCAGGAACCCGGCGATGAACAATCAATTTCAGAAGGTTGTCTTATCAATTACGGAGTTAGTTTTCCCATGTTCTCGAAGATCGAAGTAAACGGCAAAAATGCCCATCCACTTTATCAATTCCTTAAAAAAGAACAAAAAGGAATGCTGGGAAGTGGTATCAAATGGAATTTTACCAAATTTCTAATTGATAAAGAAGGACGTCCGGTAAAACGTTTCTCCCCCACAACTGAGCCTAAAAAGCTGGAAAAATACATTGAAGCGCATTTGAATTAATTCTTTTCATTATCTTCAACAGCCAAATTGAATGGTCAGTGTATCGCTTACGAAACGAAAGCTTACGCCATGATGACCGTCAGCAAAAAATGGACAATGCCATGATGCTATTAACTATTTGACAACAAAGAGTTAAGCTTCGTGGCCATTGTTTCTGTTGATTATATTAACATTAAGCAAAGCAACACAATGAGTTATGAGCAATTAAAACTGGAGAACCAGCTGTGTTTTCCGGTTTACGCAGTTTCGAGATTATTCACCAAAGCCTATCAGCCTGAACTCGACAGATTGGGAATTACTTACCCACAGTACCTTGTAATGATGATACTATGGGAAACCAACGGTATTTCGGTTAACGAAATCGCCAAAAAGCTCATTCTCAAAACCAATACCATTACTCCTTTGCTTAAACGTATGGAGAAGCTGGGTTTGATTATTCGTCAGCGATCGTCAAGCGACGAACGCAAAGTTTTAATTCGCCTGAGTGCTGAAGGCCGGAAAATGGAAGAACAAGCTGCCCAAATTCCCAAAAAGCTTTACGAAGAACTACTCGATGGACCCTTAGGAATAGACGAACTCCTCGATTTAAAACAAAAACTCGACCATATTATCGCTCAGTTAAAAGACAAGGTGGAATACCATGACCAGGCCATGGAACCCCATTGATTCCATAGCATACCACTCAGTACAATAAAACAGATGATCAGCTAATCGTCATTACTAGCTTCAGGTTAAAAGAGCAAGCCTATTTACTGGCTGCTGGTGCAGGATTTTTAATATCCCGATTCGACCAGTAACGGGCACGTGCTTTTTCAGGATCCATATCAAGAGGAACATAAATTCGGGTTCTGTGATCAATCACCACCGCTTTTAACTTTGACATATCAGGTGCTACATGATTGTTTTGTTTCTTCTCAAACATAATTGTATCCTCTTTCTTTTGATTAATTTGCAAAGATACACTTAATTAACGAGAATTGCAGATGGTGTATATATTCTTAATTAAACATATATTTCAATCAATATTTGGCGCTCTGTCATGATCTTGTATTTTGAATTTTATGAATACGGCAAGTTACTTTTTTGAAATATCCTTAGTCAGTTTTTGTACTAATCTCTAATTCCCCTTTAAGTCAGCTCAGTTATTTTTCCACGGCAAAGACTAAATCAGCCCGTTTGAAATCGTTGACAAGTCATCGATCATGTTTACTATTTGCCTCTGTCGCTGTGTTCTGTCAACACGCTTTTAAACAGTATTTGCGCTGAACCAAAATTGATTCGCAATGTTCACTTCTTCTTAACAGTGTTTTATTTCAACTTTTTCTAATTTTGCATTTTACTTTTCGAACTTTCATGCGTCAAATAGCTTTTATAAATCTACTGGTATAAATAATACGGATTCAATGACTGCAGCTTCAAGAAAAATATTGAGGATAAGCACAAGCATCCTGCTTATAATTTTTATTCTGGGTATAGTGTTCTATCCCAAGTTAAAACCACTTTTAAAGTCTTCGGATAACTCCGGACAGTCGATGCCCGTGCGGGCTCGCGGAATGCAAGGTGGAAATCAGCCTCTCATGGCCAGCGGATATGTAATAATTCCCACCAACATGAGTGAACTCATCTACAGCACAGGGTCGCTGATTCCCGACGAAGAGGTAGATCTTGCCTTTGAAACATCGGGTAAAGTAATTGGTATTTATTTCAGCGAGGGTACCCGTGTAAGAAAGGGTGAATTGCTGGCAAAAATTAACGATCGGCCCCTGCAGGCACAACTAATGAAATTGCAGGCTCAGCTGAAACTGAGCAGGGAAAGGGAATTCCGCCAGCGTCAGTTGCTCGAGCGTGATGCCATCAGTCAGGAAAGCTACGATCAAGCCTCCACCGAGATGCAGGCTTTAGAAGCTGATATACAATTAATTGAAGCCCGTATTTCGGAAACCGAACTCAGGGCTCCTTTCGATGGTGTTGTGGGTTTGCGAATGATCAGCGAAGGAGCATTTGCCACTACCCAGACAAAAATTGTCCGGCTGGTAAAGATAAGTCCCTTAAAAATCGAGTTTTCCTTTCCCGAACGCTATGCCGGAGAAGTGAAACCAGGCTACCCGATTACCTTTGAGATAGATGGCTATGATAATCCTTTTGAGGCATCAGTTTATGCTGTTGATCCTAAAGTGGATATTGCAACCAGAAGTATTGTTGCCCGCGCGCTTTATGCCAATTCCAACGAAGAATTAAAGCCGGGTCGTTTTGTGAGCGTAAAAGCACAATTGTCACAAATCGAAAATACGGTATCGGTTCCCACGCAGGCTATTATTCCAGAAATGTCGGGTGAAAAGGTTTTCATTTACAAAAACGGAAAAGCTCAACAGGTTAAGGTAACACTTGGCCTTCGTACCGAATCGCATGTACAGATCCGCTCAGGCCTTCAATTTGGCGATACCTTATTAACAACTGCTATTTTACAGCTACGTCAAGGCATTCCTGTTCAGCTCGACACCCTGGTCATTCCTCAATCAAAAGAAAAAATTGAACAATGAGTTTATCGTCAGTTAGCATAAAAAGACCAGTGTTGGCCACTGTGTTCTCGCTGGTAATTTTACTTTTTGGGATCATTGGTGTCACCTTCCTGGGGGTAAGAGAATTTCCAAGTGTGGATCCACCCATTATTTCGGTAAGCACATCGTACCCCGGAGCCAACTCCGATGTAATTGAGACACAAATCACTGAACCCCTTGAACAGTCAATTAACGGCATACCAGGCATACGAACGCTCACCAGCCGAAGCAGTCAGGGCCGGAGCAACATCACGGTAGAATTCGAGCTGAGTGTCAACATGGAAACTGCCGCCAACGATGTACGCGACAAAGTTTCACAAGCCCAGCGCTTCCTGCCGCGCGACTGCGACCCGCCCACCGTGTCGAAGGCCGATGCCGATGCCAGTCCCATTATGATGTTGGCTGTGAAAAGTCCCCAACGTTCGTTGCTCGAGATTTCAGAAATTGCCGATCTTACTTTTAAAGAACAACTACAGACCATCTCAGGTGTTAGTGCCGTGATGATTTGGGGCGAAAAGCGCTACGCCATGCGCATTTGGCTCGATCCGGCCAAATTAGCCGGTTACCAGCTCACTCCGCTCGATGTGCGAAATGCCATTGTACGCGAAAACGTGGAACTTCCTGCCGGAAGCATCGAGGGCACCAATACCGAACTCACCATCAGGGCACTGGGATTGATGACCACTCCCCAGGAATTCAACAGTCTTATACTGAAACAAACCGGCGACCAGATTGTACGTGTGAGCGACATCGGGCGGGCTGAACTCGGCCCCGAAGACCTGCGCGGTATTGCCAAAATGAACGGAATTCCCATGATTGCACTGGCCATTGTTCCTCAGCCAGGTGCCAACCACATTGAAATTGTTGACGAAGTGTATGAGCGGCTGGAGTTCATCAAAAAAGACCTGCCCGACGACGTAAGCTACGATGTTGGTTTCGACAACACTAAATACATCCGCTCATCCATTAAGGAAGTTATGTCGACCATCTACCTGGCTTTCTTTTTGGTGGTGGTCATCATTTTCGTCTTCCTGCGCGACTGGCGGACAACCATCATTCCAATACTTGTTATACCGGTATCGCTGGTTGGCGCCTTCTTCATCATGTACATTGCCGGTTTTACCATCAATGTGCTCACCTTGCTGGCCATTGTATTATCCATTGGTTTGGTGGTCGACGATGCCATTGTGATGATGGAAAACATCTACGTGAAAATTGAACAGGGCATGACTCCCCTCGAAGCCGGATTAAAGGGAGCCAACGAAATCTTTTTTGCCATTTTATCGACCACCATTACCCTGGTGGCCGTTTTTATTCCCATCGTTTTTCTCGAAGGAATGACTGGCCGTCTTTTCAGGGAGTTTAGCATCGTAATAGCAGGAGCTGTTGCCATTTCGTCGTTTGTAGCCTTGTCACTCACCCCCATGCTGTCGACAAAACTTTTAAAAACCAGACATCATCGAAGCAAAGCCTATAATTATACCGAAAAGTTTTTTGTCAAATTGAATAAGGTGTACCAGAGTTCACTCGAAAGCTTTTTGAAGAAAAAATACTATGCCTTGCTCATTTTGGGAGGCTCTTTTATCCTCATCTTTTTCCTGTGGAAAGTGATTCCCGCTGAGATGGCCCCGCTTGAGGACCGTTCGCAAATGAATATTATGATTACCCCTCAGGAAGGAGCGACCTACGAATACAATCTCGATTATGTGGAGGATGTAGCGAGCCATGTTGAGAAAACCATCCCAGAATACGATAAAATCACCATGCTTTTGCGTGGCAGCTGGGCCTTTGTAAGGGTACTGCTGGTTGAACCATCGGAAAGAGAACGTACCCAGCAGGAAATCGCTGCAAAACTTTCGGCTGACCTTCGCAAAAAAACGCAGGCACGTGCCAATGTAGTGCAACAATCGACCTTTGGTGGCCGCAGAGCCGGTCTGCCGGTACAATATGTATTACAGGCTCCCAACATTGAGAAACTGCGCGAAATATTGCCAGCTTTCATGGCCGAAGTAAACGACAACCCGACCTTTGTAATGGCCGATGTGAACCTGAAATTCACCAAACCCGAGCTGCAAATCTCCATTAATCGCGACAAAGCCAACCTGCTAGGAGTAAGTACCCAAAACATCGGGCAAACGCTGCAACTTGCTTTAAGTGGTCAGCGCTTTGGCTATTTCATTATGAACGGAAAACAGTACCAGATACTGGGTGAACTTGCCCGTGACGACCGCAACAAACCACTCGATCTGAAATCGTTGTATGTTCGGAATAATAGCGGACAAATGATTCAGCTCGATAATTTTGTAAGTCTGCAGGAATCAACGGCACCGCCACAATTGTACCGTTACAATCGCTTTGTGGCGGCAACCATCTCGGCAGGTTTGGCCGAGGGAGCCACGATTAGCCAGGGGCTCGAGGAAATGGATCAAATTGCAAAAAAAGTACTCGACGATTCATTCAGAACGGCCTTGGCAGGCGACTCAAGAGATTTTACCGAGAGCTCATCAAGTTTGATGTTTGCTTTCCTGTTAGCCATCATCCTGATTTTCCTCGTGCTTTCAGCTCAATTCGAAAGTTTCAAAGACCCCATCATTGTGATGATGACCGTACCGCTTGCCTTAACCGGTGCACTTATTTTCATGTGGTACTTCAATATTACCATGAACATATTCAGTCAGATTGGCATTATCATGCTCATTGGCCTGGTATCGAAAAATGGTATTCTGATTGTTGAATTTGCCAACCAGCGCAAGTTGGCCGGCTTTAATAAATTCGATGCCATCAAATACGCTGCAGCTGCACGTTTCCGTCCCATTTTAATGACCAGCCTTTCAACCATTCTGGGAGTTATGCCGCTGGCTCTGGGCTGGGGCGAAGGTGCGCAAAGCAGGGTGGCAATGGGGGTTGCTGTTGTTGGAGGACTAACGCTCTCCACCTTCCTGACCCTTTACGTTGTTCCAGCCATCTATCTTTTCATTTCAAGCGAAAGCAAACATATTACCCAATCCAACAAAGAAACGAATAATGAACTTGCTGAAAACAATTAAATACATGCTGCCTCTTTTGCTGTTGCTTCCTGCTCTTTTACTGAATGCACAGGAACAGTTCGACCTGAAGCGCTGCATCAGCACCGGACTGGAAAACAACTATTCGCTGAAGCTGGCACGTAACCAGGAACAAATCGCAGATAACAATTATACCCGTGGAAATGCAGGCATGCTGCCCACGGTAGATGCTTCGGGTCGTATGGGAGGCAATCTCAATTCAATCAATTACAACTACAGCGATGAAACGACGGTGAATGCAAGTGGCATACACAATACTTCGGCCTCGGCTTCCATCGACCTTGGAATTCCGATATTCCGCGGTTTTCAGATTCAGCATACTTACCGCAAACTGGGCGAACAAAAAGAACTGGGAGGCTTAAAAACACAGATGTCTATAGAAAACCTGGTTTCACAAATTATTGCCGAATACAACTTCTACACCGAGCAGATCATCCTTTTCAACAACATGGCCTATGCTGTTTCCTTATCGCGCGAACGGGTGCGAATTGATGAACAACGCTACCTGCTGGGCGGAGCATCTAAAATGCAATTGCTTCAGTCAAAAGTATATCTTAATGCCGACAGCTCGCGTTATGCCCGTCAGAATGAAGTACTCCGATCATCGCAAATAAGGCTGAATAAACTCATGGCCAATGAGAACCTGGGCTTGCACATTGTGCTTCCCGATACGCTCATTGAGATCAATAAGGCCCTGCAATTCGATGAGTTGCTTGACAAAACCCTGCAAAATAATACCAGCCTGCTGATTGCCTCAAGCAACCGAAACATTTCAGAAATCGACTACAAAATCATACAGTCGCGCAACTATCCTTATTTGAATTTTGGTACAGGATACAGTGCTTCCATTAATAATTACAATGCCGGAGATCTTAGCAGCCAGCAAAGCCACGGCATCAATTACGGCCTGACCCTGGGCATCGATCTGTTTGATGGATTCAACCGCAAAAGAGAACAGGCCAACGCCCTGATCGCCATCGATAACAACCAGTTGGCTTATGAGGAAATTGAACAAGCGGTTAAAGCCGAATTACTTACCATCTTTTATGCCTATGAGAACAATCTCCGGCTGCTATTGCTCGAAGAAGAAAATCTTGCGGTAGCCCGCGAGAATCTTGAAATTGCTCTCGAACAATACAAACTGGGAGGTCTGGCAGGACTTGAATTACGTGAAGTTCAGAAGAGCCTGCTCGATGCGGAAGAACGACTCATTTCGGTGAAATACCTCACCAAAGTGGCCGAAATATCATTAATGCAGATCTCAGGCCAGATTATGGAATACCTCTAGTAGCTTCATCAAAATAGAAGAAGGTAAATGAAAAATGAAAGATCAAAAGACATTAGACTGAAATAGTAGCGAACAACAAAAACTATAATAATGTCATCCGGTACACTTCAGTCTGATAGTCTTTTTTGTCTTGTGTTTTTTATCTATTGTCTTTTGTCTCTTTCCAGCCTTACTTCACCTGCATTTTTACCCACTTTGTAATGGCGTTCAAGGCATCCGGCGACATGGTTTGCTCTATCTGCCCATATTCGGCAGGCAAGCCGGTTTTACTTTCCTGGAAAAGGTGGTTGAGGCCTTGAAGTTCAATTGTACTTACATTTTTGTTCCCGGCATTTTTAAGCGTCTCACCAATGATCTTCAGGTTTTCTTTGGGTGGAACCTGCAAATCGTTTTCGCCAATAAGGGCCAACACGGGGCAAACAACTTTTTTGAGAGCTGGCACCGGATCGTACGTCAAAAAAGTTTTCATCCATGGCGATAAAAGCTGGCCTAACTGCATATCGATAAACTGGCCGGTTTCCATTCCTTCGGGTACCATTTCGGGATTTTCGGATATAATTTCCTGAAAGAGCTCCTTCACCCTTTTTTGCAATTCTTCCGGATTGTCGATCTCATCAATCAAATCGAAAATCTGCTTATTCATATTGACTGCCAGCTCCAGTTCACTGTCGGACATCCCCGATGCTTTGCCAATCAGTTGCTGCTGCATCATAATGATCTCACTTCCGGGAAGTCCGGGGCCTGCAAGCAACACAATGAAACCAATTTCGTCGGGATGCTCTGCTGCGACCATGGGGGCTATCAAGCCGCCTTCGCTGTGTCCCATGAGACCGATACTGACCGGGTCAATTTCTTTCCTGTTTTTCAGATAGTCGACGGCTGCTTTAACATCGGTGGCAAAATCGAACGATGTGGCCTTGCTGAAATCACCTTCCGACGCTCCGGTTCCACGGTCATCGAACCTTAGCACGGCAATACCGTTGCGGGTAAGGTGGTCGGCCAAAACCAGAAAAGGTTTGTGCCCCATCAGTTCTTCGTCACGATTTTGCGGTCCGCTGCCCGAAATAAGCACCACCACCGGGTATTTGCCTTTTGCGTCGGGCAAGGTCAACGTGCCGGCCAGATGAATGCCGGCTCCCTTATTTTCAAAGCGCACATCTTCCGAAACATAGGGATAAGGCTTTTGGGGCTCTTGAGACCGCCTGGGTTTTTCAAGCTTTTGGGCCTTTTTGCTCAGCACCATCGGGAATGCTGCTCCCATCTGCCTGAAGGTTCCTGTAATACTGTCACCAGTCAGGATACCTTCGTATTTAATCCCGGCCTGTTTGATGGTAATAGTCAGCTTCGAACCATCAAATGTGGCTTCGGACACCGGTATACCAAATGCGCTTTGATCGGGACTATCCATGGTAGCCGAAATCCCTGTTTCGCTTTCTGTAATGTTGAATACCAGCCGCAGCTTCTGGCCGGGAGCTGCTTCGAGCATTCCGTTCCATGCTCCTGCGATATTCTGTGAAAAGCCACTCACTGCTGTTAACAGAACCATGAGCGTGATAATGGTCGTTTTTTTCATTTTTTGGTTTTTAAATCATTATTGAAATCAGTAGTTTGGGGACCAGCATCCCCACAATTAATCCTGAAATATATACCGGAATATGAACTGGCCGGGGAAGGTTCGCTGCCACCTTAAAACCATTGTAAATCCAGACTGCACTCCATACCGTAAGCAGCAATACAATTATCATCAAGCCAATAAACGACACCATTTGCGCGTCGCTTACCTCGAGCCGGCCCGTCGGATCGGCAACAAACTGTTGCAGTGCCTGTGAAATAACTTCAGTTACCTCAAAAAATCCAAGCAGGGAAGCAGGCACCAGCGGAATAAAGGCAAAAAACTGTGTCCCCACCACATCGATGGCCCGTACATTTTGCTTTCCAAAAATGATTGCAAACAGCAAAAACCAAAGCGCTATAACAGCAATACTGAGCATGGGTTCTGCGATATGCACAAACCATTCCGACTGCATACCCGAATGCACATTTAAAATGCCATCGAAATGCGTTTTGCTCAAATAGCCCATGATGCCTGCTACCATGACTGCGGCCATGCCGATAAACAGACTCTTTGCACCTGCAATTTTCTCAAAAGGATTAATCACCGCTTTAATGCTCATTTCATTCATCTTTTGATGGTTCATTTTTATTCAACAAATCGATGACCTCGTCCAAACGGTTACGCACCGTTGGGTAACTCAACGACATGGCTTTTGCCATTTTTTTAAGGCTGCCACTGTTCTTTACAAACTCAATGATGAATGTCTGAACATCGGGTGGCAATGCCGCCAGCATTGGCAATTCAAAAGAGCCTTCCACCTTGGTTTGGCAGCTTTCACATTTCAAGGTCGAAACAAAAAGTGGCGCACTACAGCTTGGACAATTAACAGGAAGTCGCATCGCTAAATGATTAAGTTTTCTTTGCAAAAGTACTAAATCAACTTTGAATAATGCAATTTAATATCAATAATAATTCAATTCGATTAAATTTTATTAATCCTGAGTTTAATAATATTAATATTCCAAGTTGTTATTTTTAGGCGGCCTGCGGGCTGTACGCTATAGTTACCGCAACGGCTGCGGCATTCACAGGGCGCAGGCGGGGCTTCCTGCGGTCGCCCGCCCGCGCCCGTTCATGCATCGCACCCGTTTACGGTAAGCTGCCGCTCCCATCCCTGGCCGGGCAGTGCCCGAATTGGACGCAGTTTTTCAAAAAAAACGAGTGAGCTTATTCAACAAATGCCAGGCAGGGCCAATCGTATTACACAGAAGAAGAAATGACTTACTACAGGACAGCTTACGAAAACAAAGACTTACAGGTCAGAAATTTCCAAAAACATTCTCAATGGTAATTTCGATGGCTCCCCAATGATGTTTTTTATTTAGTTGAGAAGCAGGAATTACCTTATAAATCATCTTGTTGTTGGTAGCATTCAGTGCTTTTACATCGTTTAAGAGGTGTTGACCAACACTGTGTGCCCTTAAAAAAGCCAACGACTGCTGATCGAGTTCCTGCATTCTGTACAAATTAACCGTTTGCTTTTCATTGTTGTAATAATATTCCGACAACAACAGATCGCCAAATTCTCCATCGTAGGTTACAGGTTCAGAAAAAGGGAAAGCATCCTCAGCACCGTTGATCTTTATTATCAAACCTTTATTAGGAGTAAAATAGGCACTCAACTCCTCTTTTATGCTACTTTCAACTACCTTTACCAGTAATTGCACTGCGCGGGCTGATTCAATGGCATATTCGCGCAAACGGTAGGCATTTTCACCCAGTTCAAGCGTATCGTTACTCAGCTGATAATAAAACTCCAGGCGCAGATTGGGAAGCTCGGTACTGTCGACAAGCACATAGTCGAAGTGACAAACCACATTGCCACACACCACTTGCTTTTTGTTCAAATCATCAAGCGAGCTGCTCAGGCGCTTTCTGATGTCGGCTGCCTGCTCTTCAAGCAGACGGAGCATGCTGTCGGCTTGCTGTATCCGGGGCTGATACGTTCTTTCCCTGAAACAGTAAATGTCATCTTTCTTTTTTCGCTTTTTCCTTTCTGAAACAAAGAAACCCATTGGTTGATAAGGGTGTAAAACTAGGCCAAAATCATCCTTCGACGAATTAAAGAGCTTCCCCTGATTGCGAACTGATCCAAACTTTCCATCTTCTATTTCAGAATAAAAAATATCAAGTTTTCCCCTGCCACGATGACCATCGGAAGCGAAATACAGCCGGCCACCCTGATCAAAAAACGGGGTCAGTTCATTCTTGCGGGTGTTGATCGTTTCCCCCAGATTATACGGCTGATACCAGATGCCCGTTTTTCGAACCGACATGTACAGATCGGTTTTCCCCATTCCTCCGGGACGGTCGCTTGCAAATACCAGCGTATCGCCACCAACACTAATTGCCGGATGACCATCTGAAAAACCCTTCACCTTGTGGGGAAACATCGAAGCAAAGATCCAGCGCCCTGCTACCTTCCTGTAAATGGCAATGCCAAGCGTATAGGTCTCCACTTCAGAACTATCATTTTTGAAGCCGGGATGATCGACATCCGACACAGTAACAAAAAGTTCACCGGTGCGTTTACAATAACTTACAGGTCCGGCATGAAAGCCTTTTTTCCCGGGCAACACCACCTCTGCAGCTTCATTTTGTCCAATCAGGTGCAAGGGAATTTGGTAAAGCTGGAAGAAAAGCGCTTCCCGATCACTTTCTCCTGTTGGCACATCCGACGAAAAATACAAATGCCCGTCGATGAATGCCGGCCCAATTTCGTGATGCCTGCTGTTGATTTCCAAAGCTTCCAAAAGCAGGTGCTCATCATCTAAATCGAAGCGTTGTGCCAACACCGATTGAAAAATGCAAAGCGTCAGTACGATCAATATTGATCTGTTGATAGGGGAATTCATCGTTTTCAAACTAAATTAATTGATCTCAAAACATTTAAAAGTAACGTGGTGAAACATAGCTCACTTCTTTTCTCCTGAATTCAAAAGAAACAACAATTTCATGTGTGGCTGCCGCAAAACTGCTCAATCCGCCCATGTTCGAAAGATCGTAGGCATAGCCAATACGCAGCTGACGGGCGAGCAACAAATTGGCATTGAAACCGTATCCAATCTCCCTTCCTGTTCGCAGCATAGCACCCATCCAAAACCGACTGGCCAGCAAAAAGCTTAAATTGAAATCGGTCACCATCGGTGCATCCGTCCAGTAACGGACCATGCACGAGGGCTTCATGTCGATTCCGTCGGAGAGTGGGATTACAAAACCTCCCATGGCCAGCAGATGCTTCAGTTCAAACTGGTTGTTTCCGGTTTCGGCTTCGGTATTCAACAGCCGTGGAATGGAAAAGCCTGCATAAAACCGATCGGAATGAAGGTAAGTTCCCACTCCAAAGTTGGGTTTCCAGTAGCTTTCGGGCATGCCGGTAAAAACCGGATCGTCGACATCGATCAGTTTCAAGTCGGTGAAATTATTGGTAACATACAACATTCCTCCGCTCAATCCCAGGCGTAGGTTCACCTTTCGGTTTACCTTAATGGCATAGGCATAATCGACAAAAAGAGACTGATTCAGCAACATTCCAAACTGGTCGTTCATCAGCGTGAAACCCAAACCTGCTTTTTTCTTTGCCAGTGGTGTATGAAACGACAGCCAGGCTGTTTGAGGATGCTGATCCAGTTCGATCCACTGATTTCGTGCCAAAATACTGAGTCCGGCATAGTCCCAGCTACCTGCATAAGCAGGATTGACCGCCTGAACGCCAAACATATACTGACTAAGCATCGGCTCTGTTTGTGCAGGTACAGGCAAGCTGCTTGCCAGTACAAGCATTATTGTCAGAAATAAACCGCTTCGTATTCTAAGGATCATGTTTAACGCTTTAATAGGATCGTTTGCTTTACGAGTGTATCGGCCCTGAGTTCCAGAACCATAAAATACGCTGCCTCGGGCAGTGCTTCCCCCGGAATACCGTTGATCTCGAAGCGGCCGTCCCACCATAAGGGGTCTATTCCGTTTCCGGGATTTCCATATTCATTGCGGCTGAAAACCAACTGACCTGAGCGATTGTAAACATTCAACCGCGCATCGGGGTAAACTTCAATGCCAATAATTTCAAAGTAGTCGTTTTTACCGTCCTGATTAGGAGAAAAGGCATTGGGAACAAAGAGATCCAAGGGCCCGGCGCCTTCTTCCACATCGTCGACATACACAGTAAACAGCTCACTAAATGCCGATTGGTACTGATTAACAGCCTCCACTTTGATTTCATAAACAGCTTGTTGCTCATAATCGAATACAGCATAAGCATGCAGATAGCTGTTGGCGATAAAGAAATTGGCATTGTCGGGGTAAGCCGGATCATCGGCCAGCGAAAATTGATAAACCATACTTTCATCCTCACCTTCAACAGAAAATTCACCAATTAAATCACCCACTTGTCCGTTTTCGACAAGCCGATCACCCAACAATTGCATATTGATGGATGAATCGTCCACATCGCGGATATATATGGTGAATGAAGTTTCGATGAAGTTTTCCTCGCGATCGGTACTTTTTAAACGAATCTGGTATTGCCACCGGTTTTCATAATCGAAACGCTCGTTGCTGAGTAACTGGTCGCCGATGATGAAGAAACTGCCATTGTCTTCACTGCCCTCTCCTTCGGTTAACTGGTAAGTAAAACTGTTGTTGGGCAAGGAACTCTCGGTATACAAGGTGCCAACAATGCTACCAACAGGCATGTTTTCATTTATCAGCGAGTCACTAAGAAGCAAAGCTGTTGGAGGATCCTCACCAACATTCTCAACCATGATGGTAAAAGATTTCGTAAAGGTTTCTCCTACACTGTCCTCGGTACGGACCCTGATATGATAGACGCTTTTGCTTTCGTAATCGAATATTTCGTTGCTGTGCAACTGATTTCCGGCAATAAAGAAATGCACATTGTCTTCGCCCCCCTCGCCTGCTGCCAGGGTATAAAAATGCCAGTCGTCCAGATCGGGATCTTCCGTGCTAAACCTTCCAATTTCGGTACCCACAGGCATCCCTTCATCAATTGCCTGATTCGAAAGCGTAATATCGGTGGGAGGCTGAAAGGCAGCAGGCTTCAGTTGAAGGATAATGGACTCGGAAGCAATGACCAGATCAGGAACCAGTTCATTGCTTATTTTGCAGTGATAAGCCCCCAGGTCCCTCCCTCTGATATCGCGTAACTGATAAGAGGATTCACTGGCAGGATCCCCCAATGATTCTTCGCCAAAGAACCATTCATAGCGATTTTGTGTTCCTCCACATTCAATATCGAGTGTATAATTTACACCGGTGTCTAGCTGTACTACCATTCTTTGCCCGATATTGGCCTGTGGAGAATAATAGAAATACTTGTTTTGAAGCTCCATTTTATCTTCCAGGTCTTCAAAAGTAAGTTCATTGTCGTAAATACTAATGCTGTTAAGCGCAGGGTTGAAATTTAAACTATCGGCCAGAAAAGCAGTGAACTTATTCGATGACAAGGAAAGCACATCCAGTTTTTTCAATTGATTTAAAACTTTGGGAATGGTGCCACTCAACTGATTACGGTCGATTATCAGCGAAGTAAGGTTGCTCAGTTGACCTATCGCATCTGGTAGTGTTCCGCTGAGCTGATTAATGCTTAAATCGATCTGCCGCAAATTTTTTAATAATCCAATTTCTTCAGGAAGCACCCCGCTTAGCTGATTGATTCTCATGTCGAGAATCTGAAGTCCGCTCATATTTCCTATCGAAGAAGGAATGGTATCGCTTAATTGATTCATTTCACAATAGAGGTACCTGAGTTTTGTTAACTGGCCGATCTCCCAGGGCAGTTTACCACTCAGCCGGTTGTTATTCAGGTACAAATACAGCAGGTTGTCCATGTCGCCCAACTCGTGTGGTATTGCACCTGAAAATTTATTGTAATGCAGATAAAGATGGGTGAGCAAATCGAGCTGTCCCAGTTCGGTCGGAATACTTCCTGATAAATTATTGTAATGAAGGTATAAATTCCGGAGATTGCTCATTTGCCCAATTTCGGGCGGGAGCTCACCTTCGAGTTGATTAGAACTCAGATACAGCACCAGCAGTTGCTTAAGTTGACCCAGTTCGGGAGGCAGGTTCCCGCTCAGTCGGTTCGATTGCAGATAAAGGTATTCGAGCTGGGTCAGCTTTCCAAGCTCGGATGGAATAGCACCACTTAACTGATTTGAATACAGATATAGTCGTTTCAGATTGGCCAGATTTCCTAATTCAGCCGGAATCTCACCTGTTAGTGTGTTTCCGTACAGGTACAAATATTCTAAATTAGCAAGCAACCCCAGTTCAGGAGGTAACTGACCTGTAAGACGATTGCTACGCAGGTTCAACAAGGTAAGCTGATCGAGTAGTCCAAGTTCTGCGGGCAGGGTTCCGCTAAGGTTATTATCATAGAGTACGATTTCGGTCACTCTGTTATTGACCACCTTTATTCCGTGCCACTTATCAACGGTACTTGTCAGCCAATTGGTGCGGTAAGTCCATGTCTCCCCCTTGCTTGTTTCATAAAGGGCGACCAGCGCAAGCGAATCACTTTTAATCACGCTTCCTGCTTGCGGAGAAGCAGAATTAACACGACAGGGACCTACTACCATCCAGCTGAAAAGTACAAATCCAATGATACCCTTAAGGTAATTCGGAGAGAACACTTTCACGTTTATTTGAGGGTTAATACAATTGTGTTAAAAACAACAGGTGTTTTTCAAGCCACAATTTCAGCAATCAAGGTGTGAAATCAAAATATTTGGCTTGTTTTTTTTATTAATTTCAATCCTTTTAATAAAAGGTATACAAACTGCCCACTAAAACCTTATTGCTTTCTATTAAAGATGCTTACACTCTAAAACAAAGACATTAATAACTTCAGTTCATCTTTTCACTTTCCATTTCTTACTACAAAACTTTTCTTATTTTTAAGGCTAATCAAAAGCAGTAGTAACAATGAAAGATTTTTCAGAGAAAAAAGCAGAAAGAGCATACAACAGAGGCCAGCAGCAGTTCAGTGAAAACGATCTTCCCAGGGTATTAAATAACCGCGAGCGCATTAAAAGCAAATTTCTAAAAAATGAGAAGCTGGCTTCCTATCTCGAAGAATTCAAACTTTTCATGTCGATGCTCAGCGATTATTATCATCGCAAATACAAAGCCGTCCCCTGGTATGTGATTTCATCGATTGGGGCCACCATGCTTTATGTTCTGACTCCTATCGACATGATTACCGACTTTATCCCCATTGCCGGCTTAATTGACGATGCTGCTGTTTTTGGTGTATGCCTCAATCTGGTTCGCAACGAAGTTGAAAAATACAAGGAATGGAAAGCTGCTAAGGCGGATGAAACAGAAAACACACAAGCAAAGCAACAAACATAGGTCACAGACCACCCGGGGCACCCAACTGACGGGCATAAAAAAAGGTTGCCTCTTTCGAAACAACCTTAAGCGGTGCGGACGGGACTCGAACCCGCGACCCTCGGCGTGACAGGCCGATATTCTAACCAACTGAACTACCGCACCAAATATTTTGATCTTAGGTATTGAAAAAAAATGCGGTGCGGACGGGACTCGAACCCGCGACCCTCGGCGTGACAGGCCGATATTCTAACCAACTGAACTACCGCACCATTTTACTTTCAATACTCAATATTTCGCTGAACTTTCCTTGTTTTCAAAGGCGATGCAAATATATACCTTCTTTTCTTTTCTGCAAATAAAGAACACGAAAAAAAAGCCGTCGCATTTCATTATTATCATTACACCTTCATATTAAGGAAAATAAAAACTAAATTGATAGCACAGCATATTTCAACATGAATCAGCAGAAGCATAAAAGACTGCATCATGAACACAAAAGATAAACAAAACCTGCCGCCCATTTTTCTTGTTTCGGGCGGAAAAGGGCTGGCCGGTCACACCATGGTCCAATCGTTGCTGATACAGTATCCCGAAAACATTGTACCGGTTCATATCAAGCCCAATGTACAAAGTATCAAAAAAATCAGGGAAGTTGTAAGCGAAGCAGCTGCTGAGCGGGCGCTCATTACACACACCATGGTCAATCGACAACTCAGAAAAGCACTGATCGAAGAATGTGCCCGGCAGGGCGTGGCAGAAATCGATTTTATGGGACCGCTGGCCAATTATCTTGAAGAAGAACTGGGACTGGAATCAAAAAGTGTTCCCGGCCTCTACCGGCGCATCAATGCCCGGTATTTCGACCGGATCGACGCCATGGAATTTACGCTTGCCAACGACGATGGCATCAATCCGAAAAAAATCAGGAATGCTGAAATTATTCTTACCGGAGTTTCACGTGCCGGAAAAACACCACTCAGCATGTACATGTCGATGTTTGGCTGGCGGGTTGCCAATATTCCACTGGTGCTCGGCATCGATCCTCCCAAAGAACTTTTTGAAGTGGATCCACGAAAAGTATTTGGCCTGCGCATATCGGCTGTTCACCTGATCGCCCAGCGTGCGAAAAGACTCAAGAACATTAAAAACACCAGCAATACTTCTTATATCGATCAACGCAGGGTGAACGACGAAATCCGCTTTGCCGAAAGAATTTTCGAACAGGGCCGCTTCACTGTCATCAATGTAACCAATAAGCCGGTGGAAACTTCGGCCAACGAAATCATCGGAATTATTGCCGATCGCTTTAATTTTAAATCAGGCAAAGTAAAAGATGTAGATGATTAAGCTTATATTTGAATAAAAAACAATGGAAACAACTAACAATTGTGAAAACTGTCCTATGAGGGCAAAATACGATGCCAGGCCCAAATCGTTTGCCGGCCGTTTCTGGCGCTGGCACATTAATTTCTGTCCGGGTTGGAAGAAATACATGTTATCACTTGATGAGCAAAGGCGAAGTGAAATTGCCACCCACTACAAGCAAAAAAAATGGATGCTGAATTAATCGGTGTTTAAAAGAAATCGCGCATTCCTTCTTCAATGAATTCGTATTTCCAGGCTTCGAACAACAGCGGATGATCGGGAATTACCTTTCCATCATCTTCCATCATTGCCAGGTATTTTTCGATCAGTGAGCGGCCAAGCACAAGGGGCTGGGTGGCCAGACCTTCATTGATCTGATATTGCTTTTCACCCATACTGAAGCTGCGCCTTCCTTCGATGAACTGTGTATTTTCGATCATACGGCCCGAATAGGTAATAACAAGCTCGTCCAACTGATCGAGCATTTCGGCCAGCCTGCTTAATGGCAGCAAGTGCCGCTTTCCACCGATGCTGCCTTCAATGCTTCGGAGATATCCGTTCAGGGTAGGCTCCTCCCCTTCGTTTTTCAGCAAGGCAGCCATTTTATTTCTGAAACCAGCCTTCTGAAAACGGTTTTTGTATTGAAAGTTGCAGTAATTCACACCAATGGGGAGTTGCTTCTCAAACACATATTGTATGATTTCGAGTGCACAAAGTTCCGATTCGGCTACTACCGGTTGCTCACCGTGCAGGTAAGTGTATTCGTGCTGCATCAACTTAGCGGAATTATAGGCCGTAAGCCGAAGCTGGTGCAGGTTCAGATTGCTCACCCCAAGGCTGCAAAGTTCAGGCAAAATCGCCAGCAATTGTTCCTTGTGCCCGGGTACAGCCGGTATTTCGACCGTAACATGCGGAATGAAACGGGCAGCATTTTGTAACACTTTAGTATGGTAGTTGACCGCCCCCAGGTCGAAACGAATCTCATCCAGACCAGCTTCGCCCAACAACTGCAACTTTTCATCACTGATTAATATGCCGTTGGTGTACATCCAGATGTAAATAGCGGGATCGCACTTCGAACGCACCTGGCGAAGAAACTCCAGGGTACGGTCGAAAACCATCAGGGGTTCACCCCCACTAAAGCTGATGCCCTTAAAACCGGTTCTGTTGATGTATTCGACATACGAATCCGGATCTTCGAAAAGCAACTGCTGGGTTTGTGGCAGCTCATCGCTGTCCTGCCGGGCCGGACAGTAAAAACAACTGGCATTGCATATCCCCGTAATGAAAAGGCACGACCATTCTCCCTGTCCACACAACTCACAACCTTTCGACAACTGATTTACATAGGGCTTTGTGCCTTTAAATTCCCATTCAATTTTGCCAGCCAAAGCATTGAACAGTTTCTCGCGTTGCTCATCGAGTTCAACCGAGCGATAAGGGTGATACCAGTTAATTTCATTTCCATTTTGCCTGTGATTCAACTCACTTGCGGTGGCAATCTGGTTAAGGTGCCCCAGGTATGTTTTCATTTTTTACAGAAAAAAGTGGTGTAAAATGCGGCCTCTTATTTTAGCATCCATGTCGTGAAATCCTGCTTCAGGTTTTCAAAATCGAGCAGGTATTGCCGAAGGCCAAACGGCAAATAACAAGAAAAGGAACGATTAGAGTTCTGAAAAAACAAACAGACAAATCAGGATTTTCTGAAGCTGTGAAAACCCTTTGTTATTGGTGGTCAATTGATTGATATAGGTCATTGTCTGTAATCCAAAATTTAAAATAAAAGCAGACCTGTAAGCCGGGTTCTGTATTCCGGTTTGCACCGGAACTTCTATCATTTATCTTCGCAACCTACCCCTCCTGAATCTTTCAACAAGTTGAAAAACACGACGGGCCGCCGTATGCTCTCGCCTTCAGGATATATTTGGTCTTGCAACCTCAGGGACCGGCAGCATGCGGTATCACTACCGCAACTGGTGGGCTCTTACCCCACCTTCTCACCCTTATCCCGTCAATGACAGGACGGTTATTTTCTTCCCGGTTACCATGCCCTCACGAACATCTCCTCCCGGCTTGCGCCAGGAAAGAGCAGAGTGCCCTGTGTTGCCCGGACTTTCCTCCACACCAAAGGCGTGGCGATAGAACGGTCTGCTTTGCCGCAAAAGTAATCATTTCGTCAGTATATCGATGATCGACAACGAAAAAGAAATCTTATTTGCGACGCAGAATGACCATGGTCGCGCCAAAGCCATATTCCTTAAACGAGGCATCCTGTGAATGGAAACGGGCATATTTCGATTGAAGGCGCCTTGCAATTTCCTGCTTTAAAACGCCGTTGCCCACACCATGAATAAATACGATGCGTTTCGCCCTTTTTTCGATCGCGTCGTCCATTTCACGCTGAAATTTATCCATCTGGACATCAAGAATCTCACGGTTCGAAAGCCCGCTGGTGCTGTCAATCAGCTCATCGATGTGCAAATCAATCTCAATTAAGTCGGGGACAGTACTCACTTTCTTTGCTGTTTCGGCGGGGCGGTTTTCCTTGTCTTTCTCTGCAACAATTTTCTTAAAATCCCGGTCGGTTAATTTATCGATCTCTTCTTTTAACGGATTGCTTACCAGGTCAAAAATCATGGCATTTCCATCGAAAAAATCATTGGCTGTAAAACTCTTCTCCTTGTAAAATTTTACGGCATTCACGCTCACTTCCTTCACCACCGGATCGACCAGTTTTTTTGCCGATTTCATATAAGGAATGATGCTGAAATAAAACTTCGGAAGTTTGCTCAAATCGCTTTGTGACAAACCTTCAACATAATTTTTAGTATTGGGCTCCAGCGCTCCTGCATCGATGGTCTCATATTTTTCACCATCGAAATGTGCATAATGATACAGCAGACTGAAATTGCTGTCGTTAATGATGTAAATTTCTATTTCACCACCAACCGGATTTTTTTGATCGACAGGATAAAAAGCCATGAAAAATTTTGGCTCATCATTGCCAGGGATTATTTCGGGCTCATGCTCCGGCTCGGCGGCTGCTGTTTCCTGCGGTTTCTGTGGTTCGGCCGGTTTTGAAAAATCGCGTCTCACCGGGCTGTATTGTTCCTCTTCTTCCACTTTCAACAATTCGCTAATCATTACCGGAATTTCGAAACCGTCTTCATTCTCTACAACTGCTATATTTTTGCTTTGAAAGCCTGTGATGCGGCCTCCGCCCACATCGTTCAAAAACTTCACTTTATCTCCTGTTTTCAACATATCGTTTCATTAAATTGAAGCAACAAAGTTAAACCAATTTTACAATCACCTGTAGTTAGTATGATAAAATAGGGGTTCGTTCAATTTTACTATTTTTGCAGGCGTTTTGAAAAGCAAATGTGACGACAAAAAAAGATAAATGAACCTACCTGCTGAAATAGAAAAACTCTCAATAAGCGGCTTCGATTACGATTTGCCCGATCAACGTGTTGCCAAATATCCGCTGGAACAACGCGATCGGTCGAAGTTGCTGCTTTGGAAAAAGGGTTCCATCGAAGACCGGCGTTTCACCGAT
Organism: Roseimarinus sediminis; assembly: GCF_050433125.1. Taxonomy (NCBI): domain Bacteria; kingdom Pseudomonadati; phylum Bacteroidota; class Bacteroidia; order Marinilabiliales; family Prolixibacteraceae; genus Roseimarinus; species Roseimarinus sediminis. The sequence goes on from NZ_JBNPXV010000003.1 coordinate 36,698, forward strand.
TTGCCAGGCTTGCTGCCTCCCCGCTCCAAACTCATTTTCAACAACACACGGGTCATCAGGGCGCGGCTGCACTTCCGTAAAACCAGCGGAGCACTGATCGAACTGTTTGTGCTCGATCCGCATGACCCGGCCGACTATACCCAAAGTTTTCAACAGACCAACACCTGCACCTGGAAATGCATGGTTGGCAACCTGAAAAAATGGAAGGAAGGTCCGTTGTTTCTGAGCATTCAAATAAAAGAAAAGGAACTGCTGTTGAAAGCCGAAAAAACAGGAAAAACAGGAAACAGCCAGTTGATCCGTTTTAGCTGGAACCATGAAGAATTCACCTTTTCTGAAGTACTCGATGCAGCCGGGAAATTACCCATCCCTCCCTATTTACACCGCGAGACCGAAGACATTGATCTAACCCGTTATCAAACAGTATTTTCGAAAATTGAAGGATCGGTAGCTGCACCAACTGCCGGACTCCATTTCACCGACGAAGTACTTGAGCTGCTCAGCAAAAATGAAATCACCACTGCTGAACTGACCCTGCATGTAGGCGCCGGTACTTTCCAACCGGTAAAAAGCGAAACCATCGGACTGCACGAAATGCATACCGAACACATGTTGATAGATAAAAGTCTCATCGAAGAGCTGATCGGCCATAAAAACCAGCTGATTGCAGTGGGGACTACCTCGGTGCGAACCCTCGAAAGCCTTTACTGGATGGGATCTAAAGTATTAAAACAGCCTGATTTGTCAATAGCCGGGCTCGCTGTTACCCAGTGGGAACCTTATCATACAAGTACTGCAATTAGCCGACACGAAGCACTTGAAGCCCTGCTGGCTTACCTCAGCCGGCAAAATGCCCGTCAGCTGTACTCGGCCACCAGCATCATTATTGTTCCGGGTTATACTTTCAGAATGATCGATGGCATGATTACCAATTTTCATCAGCCTCAAAGCACCCTGCTCCTGCTTATTTCGGCTTTTATCGGTGATGAATGGAAAAAGGTATACCAGCACGCACTGGAAAATAATTATCGTTTTCTGAGTTATGGCGACAGTAATCTGTACATGAAGGAATAAAACATTATCGTATGCAGGAAGGAAGCAAGCAAGCTGTTGCCGCTAATTTTTCTTACCTTCGGAATTGAAAAAATCGCAAGCAATAAATAAACTATAGCATGATCCTAACCGGAACCCTGATTAATGTAACGACCGTAATCGCCGGCAGTTTGCTGGGTTACGTATTTCATTCGCGTTTGCCCGAACGCATTGTCAAAATAACTTTTCAGGCCATCGGGCTTTTCACCATTTACATTGGGATAAGCATGACCATGAAGACCAATGAACTGCTTTTACTCGTTTTTAGCATGGTAATCGGATCGGCTCTGGGCGAATGGATCAACTTGGATCGGTCTATCAATCGCTTCAGCGACTGGGTCAAAGGCAAACTGAATTCAAACAACGAAACATTCTCGGAAGGTCTGGTAACTGCATTTCTTCTTTTCTGCATTGGATCGATGACCATACTGGGTGCCTTCGAAGAAGGCACCATGGGAAAATCGGACCTGCTCATTGCCAAAGCCGTCATGGACGGATTCAGCTCTCTGGCATTGGCATCTGCATTGGGTATTGGCGTTCTGTTTTCCATTTTCCCGCTGTTTATTTTCCAGGGGGGTCTCACCATCCTTGCTTATTTTTTGGGCAACCTGATGCCCGATCCGGTAATTAACGAGATGTCGGCAACCGGCGGCTTACTATTGATCGGGCTGGGAATTTCGATCATGGAAATCAAAAAAATCAAAGTGATCAACATGCTGCCTGCCTTATTGGTAGCTATTCTGCTGGCCTATCTTTTTATCTGAACCTCTTTAAAAGCAGCAAGATGACAACATCCGAAATACTTAGCGGCTTATTTGAAAAGCAATTCAAACAGCAGCCTGAAAGCATAAAGCAACTGCCGCAATCAGGATCCGAACGTATATACTACCGGCTGCAAAATAGCCAATACTGTGTAATCGGAGCTTTCAATGCCAATGAGGGAGAAAACGAAGCCTTTTTTAGTTTCACCGAAACATTCAGAAAACTTCAGTTCAGCGTACCCGAAATACTGGTCATTGCCCCCGACCGGAAACATTACCTGCTCAGTGATCTTGGGGATGAAACTTTATCGGATTACCTGAAGCGTTCTGAAAAGGGAAACAAGCTGGAGCTCTTTCAAAAAATACTTGACTTGCTCTTAAAAATCCAGCTAGAAGGCGGGAAACACATCGATTTTGGCAAGTGCTATCCACGAGCGGCCTTCGACTGGCAATCGATCTTCTGGGATCTTAATTATTTCAAATATGAATTTCTGAAGCTGGCTGCAATTCCCTTTGACGAACAGGCCCTCGAAGATGACTTTCACCGGCTGGCCAACAAGCTGCTTGAAGCCGGGCAATCCTTTTTCATGTACCGTGATTTTCAGTCGCGCAACATCATGATGAAAGATGACGAGCCCTGCTTTATCGACTATCAGGGTGGAAGGAAGGGGCCTCTGCACTACGATGTTGCCTCACTGCTTTACAGTCCGAAAAGTGCGCTCGATGAAGGTGAGCGTGAGCAACTGCTTCTTTTCTATGCAAAGTCGGCCTGTCAACTTAGCAATGTCGATCTTCAGACGTTCAAAAAACAGTTCTACGTCTTTGCGCTGATCAGGATATTGCAGGCACTGGGAGCCTATGGTTTCAGGGGACTTTATGAGCGAAAGCCCGGCTTCAGCGAAAGCATTGCAACAGCAATTGGCAACCTGAATTCACTTTTCAACGAAAACAAAATTGCAGTTGAATTGCCCGAGATCAAAAAGATTGCAGCCCGTTTGCAGGCATCAAAATGGGCCGATCAATACCAAGCCGATCCTGACCAGCTCACCCTGAGAATTACCAGTTTTTCTTACAAGAAAGGAATCCCCGATGACCCATCGGGCAACGGAGGCGGCTTTGTATTCGACTGCCGTGGTCTGCCCAATCCGGGGCGCCTCGAAGCCTACCGTTCACTTAGCGGCCTCGATTCCGAAGTAATCAACTACCTTGAACAATATCCTCAGGTAGCAACATTTCAGAAGCAACTAAGAAAGATCCTTGAAATCTCCATTAACGAATACCTGACCCGTGGTTTTAAGCACCTGTGTGTCAACTTCGGATGTACAGGGGGGCAACACCGCTCGGTGTACCAGGCTGAAAAATTTGCTGCCTGGGTGAAAAACAATTACCCGGTGAAAGTCGTTTTGCTACACAACGAAGAAAAACACTGGAGCAAAAAATAACATGAGCAAAACACAATGTAGCAAAAAGAATTATCAGGCACCCGATGAGCCAAAATACATATGCAAAAAATGCGAGCGACTGGCCAAGAAAGAAGATAAACTTTGCAAGGCCAAAAAACTGAAAAAAGCCAAAAACTAGAAATATTTCTTACTAAGCATCAACCCTGTTAAATCTTCTATTTTTTTAACAGGTTAAACTTTTCCCTTTTTGTCCTTTGACCAAAGACTTTTTCTTACTTCATACTGTTCAAACGCGCAAAGTAGTCACGTGTAGCCCCTTTCACTTTGGGAGCCAGCAACAAGGCAGCCAGCATGTTGGGAAAAGCCATGAGGGCATAGGCGCTGTCGATGAACGATACCACCACTCCGAGCGAAACCACTGAGCCAACAATGGCCGACAAAGAAATAATCCCGTTGTACCATTTTATTGAGCCTGTTCCAAAGATGAACGAACTGCATTTGGCACCATAATACGGAAAAGCAAACATGGTTGAAAGCGAAAAAAAGACAACACAGAGTATGAGTAAATAAGGTCCAAAGCCCGGAAGTGCCTTTTCGAAAGCCAGGGCAGTGAGTGTAATTCCATCGGCCGAAGCATCGTGCCACACACCGGTCACGATAATGGCCAGTGCCGTAAGGGTGCACACAATCAGGGTATCGATAATGGGGCCGAGCATGGCCACCAGTCCTTCGCGTACCGCTTCGTTGGTTTTTGCTGCTCCGTGCGCCAGCGGTGCGGTACCCATACCCGCCTCGTTCGAAAAGGCTGCCCGTTTTACACCCGTAATAATCAAGGCTCCCAATGCCCCGCCCATCACGGCATTGCCCGTGAATGCATCCTCGAGAATCAGCGAAAAAGCCGGACCAACTTCTGCGAAATTTTTAAAAACGATGTAAAGCACAGCAATCAGATACACTACAACCATCAGCGGAACCATACTGCCTGTTACTTTGCCGATGCGCTTTATTCCGCCAAAAATAACAAGGACCATTAATATACAGATAATGATGCCTGAAGCAAGATCACTTCCCCAGCCGGCATACCAGCCATTGGGAATTAACATGACATCGCGAAACACCTGGGTGAGTTGATTGGCCTGAAACACCGGCAGTACTGCAAACATCCCCGTTAAAGCAAAAAATACAGCCATGGGTCTCCATTTCCTTCCCAGGCCTTCAACGATGTAATACATGGGGCCACCCTGAATTTCGCCTGAAGAATCCTTCCCCCGGTACATTAGGGCAAGTGTACAAGTAAAGAATTTGGTGCTCACGCCCAGCAGGGCACTTACCCACATCCAAAAGATGGCCCCGGGACCTCCCATGGTAATGGCCACGGCCACCCCGCTGATGTTTCCCATTCCTACAGTAGCCGCCAGTGCCGTTGACAAGGCCTGGTAATGATTGATCTGACCCTTTTCCTCCGGATCGTCGTATTTACCGCGCAAAATAGCAATGGCATGCCTGAAATACCTGACGGGAATCAGTTCGGAATAAAAGAGAAAAAAAAGCCCGCCACCCAGTAATAAGATCAAAAGGGGAAAACCCCATACAAAATTGGCAAAAGCCGCTATGGCATTTTCAATCATTTCCATTGCAACAAAATACAGAAAAAATCTACTTTAAAAAAAGATCAACACAAGCATCAGGAATTCGACAGCCGGCTTACCATTATTATGAAAAATAATTTCTAAACAGGCATTGCCAATACAACTTAAAACAATATCTTGGGAAAAGCATGACTGAACAGGCACTGCAAGCGCGTAAGCCAAATCGGCATGCATAATGTTATATTGGTAACATTTATTGCTTAAACCATATTGCCATGGCAGAATATAAATATTTCAACAGGGACTTAAGCTGGTTGTCATTTAATTACAGGGTACTCGAAGAAGCAAAAGATCCTTCGCTCCCCCTGTATGAACGAATTAAATTTTTGGCGATCTATTCAAATAACCTCGAAGAGTTTTATCAGGTAAGAGTTAGTTACTACCGGCAGTTACTCGAAAATGAACACCTCATCCCATCAAAGGTAGCAGAAGTTAAACCAGACAGGATTCTGCAAAAGATCAACGAAACGGTTACCAGTTATCAGTTGGAGTTTCATCGTATTTTTGATGAAGAGATCATCCCTGAGCTCGAAAAAAATAACATCATACTATTAAATAAGAATTCAGAACTCACGGAAACTCAGCAAATACAGATCAACGAGATTTTTACACTCGAAATTCTGAGTACTTTACAGCCGGTGCTGCTGGCCAAGAAGCGCATACGCCCCTTCCTGAAAACAGGACAGGTTTACCTTGTGCTGGAACTGGTGATCAAAGAAGCTCCCTCGGCAGGAACAAAACACCGTAAACGTTACGGTCTGATTAAACTCCCTACCGACCACAATATTTCACGCTTCATTGAATTGAAACCATCGGATGGGAAATACTACATCATGTTTCTTGAAGACGTGATAATCCGGCATATTAACAAGCTCTTCCCGGGCTATCATGTGAAAGAGTGGTACACCGTCAAACTGACGCGTGATGCCGATCTCGAATACGACGAGTACGAAGAAGAGGAACTCATCGATGCCATTCAGAAGATATCATCGTCGCGAAAACTGGGTAAACCCAACCGTTTTTTGTACGACCGGCACATGCCACATCGCATATTAAAATACCTCGTTGACACTTTTCGTCTCGACAGCGACATACTGGTTCGGGGTGGTTCCTACCATAACTTCAGGGATTTCTTTAGCTTCCCCAACCCGCTTGCACCACAACTCGAAAATGAGAATCTTCCACCCCTGAGGATTCCCAGCCTCGATGCTGCCAGCGACCTGAAAAGCGCAATCGATCAGAAAGATTATCTACTGTCGGTTCCCTATCAGTCGTACGATTACTTTTTACGCTTTTTGGAACAAGCCGCACAGGATGATACAGTAACAGAAATTAAGGCAACCCAATACCGTGTAGCCGACCGGTCGGCTGTGGTGAATGCCCTGATGAATGCAGCTGAAAATGGCAAAAAGGTGACGGTGTTTGTCGAGCTGAAAGCCCGCTTCGACGAAGAAATGAACCTTCGTTATTCGGCCGAAATGATCAAAGCCGGCATTCACATATTTTACAGTATTCCGGGTTTAAAAGTACATGCTAAAGCAGCAATGATTATTCGCGACAAGGAACGTTTTCCTACAGCCAAAGACCAGGCTTACATCGGAACAGGAAATTTCAATGAAAAAACAGCCAGACTATACAGCGACCACGGGCTTTTCACCTCCAACCCCGAAATCATTCACGACCTGCACAAGCTGTTTGATTATCTTGAACATCAGAACGAAAAAATTAGATTCAAACATCTGCTGGTTCCGGGCTTCAACCTGATCGCCAAATTTGGCCGGCTGATCGCCCGCGAAATTGAACATGTAAGGAAAGGACACAAAGGATACATTCTATTAAAAATGAATGGCCTGCAGGATCCCAACATGGTCGAAATGCTTTACCGCGCCAGTGAAGCCGGGGTTAAAATCGATCTGATCGTAAGGGGAATCTGCATACTGAAACCCGGCCGGAAGTTCAGCAAAAACATTCGCATCATCCGCATCATCGATCGTTTTTTGGAGCATGCCAGGGTGTATGTATTCCATAACAATGGCGATGAAAAAGTTTTCATCGGATCGGCCGACTGGATGAAACGCAACCTCTACCGGCGTGTTGAATGTGTGGTTCCCATTCTTGATCGCGACTTGAGAAAAGAAGTGATCGAAATTCTGAACATACAGCTTGCCGATAATGTAAAAGCATGCGAAATAGGGCAAAAAATGGAGAATATCCGCATCAGCAATCAGCAGGCTAAAGTACAGTCACAACTAGCAACCTATGAATATCTGAAAGAAAAGTATCCAAGAATACGCCCCGATCACGAAGAATAAGCCTTTGTTTTTCAAAAAAACAGAGACTGTTTTCTACATCATCACGAAACGCACGCTCGCTTAAATGATGGGTTATGTAATGATTAATTGATTTATCAACATCGGGTTAAGCTTTTTTTCATTGCATAATAGTACTATCTTTGTTTTCTTGTTTTAAAAGACAGAAGCATTGGCCTTTAAGGTCAGCTCTAATGAACCTATATCATAACAAATAATCACTTAAAAATGAGTAACACACTAACAAACAAGGCTGCCGACAACATTCGGATTCTGGCTGCAGCCATGGTTGAAAAAGCAAACAGTGGCCACCCCGGCGGGGCCATGGGTGGTGCCGATTTCATCAATATCCTGTATTCTGAATACCTCAACTACGATCCCAGCGACATGACCTGGATCAACCGTGACCGGTTTTTCCTTGACCCCGGACACATGTCACCCATGTTGTATGCCCAGCTTGCGCTGACCGGCAATTTCAGCATGGAAGACTGTGCCAACTTCCGTCAGTGGGGAAGCGTTACCCCGGGTCACCCCGAGTTGGACGTTGAAAGAGGTGTTGAAAACACATCAGGACCACTCGGACAGGGACATGTGATGGCAGTGGGTGCAGCCATCGCCGAACGTTTCCACGCAGCTCGCTTTGGTGAGTGGATGACTCATAAAATCTACACCTTCATCTCCGATGGTGGTGTTCAGGAAGAAATCTCTCAGGGTGCCGGACGTATTGCCGGTTATCTGGGACTGAGCAACCTGATTATGTTTTACGATTCGAACGACATTCAGCTATCGACCGAAACCGATGCTGTTACGACCGAAGATACAGCAAAAAAATACGAAGCCTGGAACTGGAAAGTAATCACCATCAACGGAAACGATGCTGACCAGATCAGAAAGGCCCTCGACGAAGCCAATAAGGAAACTGAAAGACCTACCATCATCATTGGTAAAACCATTATGGGAAAAGGCGCTGTGACCGAAACAGATGCCAATTTCGAACGTCAGTGCTCTACGCACGGACAACCATTGAGTGGTGCCGGTGCTTCGTTCGAAAAGACCATCAGTAACCTGGGAGGCGATCCTGAAAACCCCTTTGTTATTTTCCCCGAAGTACAGGAATTCTATGCCCAACGCAAGGAAGAACTGATCAAAAAAGCAGCACAGAAAAAAGCAGAGCAGGCCAAATGGGAAGCCGAAAATCCTGAGCTGGCTGTTAAACTGAAAAAATTCTTCTCGAACGATGTGCCTGCTGTCGATTTCAGCAAAATAGAACAAAAAGCAGGAAGTGCCACCAGGGCTGCCTCAGCGGCTGTACTTTCGGTGTTTGCAAGCGAGGTAGAAAACATGGTTGTTGCTTCGGCCGACCTTTCCAACTCAGATAAGACCGACGGCTTCCTGAAAAAAACAACGGCTTTCACAAAAGGTGATTTCAGCGGACAGTTTTTTCAGGCAGGTGTTAGCGAACTCACCATGGCTGCCATCATGAACGGCATGGCGCTGCACGGTGGAATTATTCCTGTATGTGGAACTTTCTTTGTTTTCAGCGACTACATGAAACCAGCTGCACGTTTGGCTGCCCTCATGGAATTGCCGGTTAAATATGTTTGGACCCACGATGCCTTCCGCGTAGGCGAAGACGGCCCTACCCACCAGCCCGTAGAGCAGGAAGCTCAGATTCGTTTGCTTGAAAAACTGCAAAACCACAGCCATAAGAATTCAATGCTGGTGCTTCGTCCGGCCGACGCCAACGAAACCACCGTTGCATGGAAAATGGCACTTGAAAACATCAGTACACCAACTGCGCTGCTGCTTTCACGTCAGGGCATTAAAAATGTAACTACCTACGAAACTGCTCAGGCAGCCGAAAAAGGTGCTTACATCATCAGCGACAGCGAAGGAACTCCCGACGTTATCCTGCTTGCCAGTGGTTCGGAAGTGAGCACACTTGCAGCCGGAGCTGAACTACTCGAAAAAGACGGTATCAAATGCCGCATCGTATCGGTTCCTTCCGAAGGTTTGTTCCGCACACAAAGCGCCGAATACCAGGAAGCAGTGCTGCCTAAAGGCGTTACCAAATTTGGTATGACTGCCGGATTGCCTGTTACCCTCGAGGGGCTTGTGGGTGCCGATGGAAAAGTATTCGGTCTTGAATCGTTTGGCTTCTCGGCTCCTTATCAGGTACTCGACGACCAACTTGGCTTCAATGGTCAAAATGTGTACAAGCAGGTAAAAGCTTTACTGGCCTGATTCGTTCCATCATAAAATCATCAAAACCACCGGCCTTCTCATGTCGGTGGTTTTTTTTATGCTATTAAGCTGCTGCTTTACTTTTTTAATGAATCCCTTAATTAAGATCATCGTATTGCTTACCATTTTCTTCATGGCATGAGTGCAGATTTTAGTATAGGCAAATACGTATTCTTCTCACATATTTTGCTAAATTGAGGGGGTAAACCAAAGCTAAGTACTATGAAATTACTGCTACCTTTATTGCTGTTTTTTGCTTTTTCGAACCTTGCAAGGGGAAACGAAAAACCTGCCCAGATCAAAGCACTGCTCGACGAGGTACACCTCATCGCGATGAGTGAATTAGAAGGTGCTGAACCCATAGCTGCTGTTGATGATTTGCTAAGCGATGCCGACGACAAAACCATTGTACTCACCAGGGAAAACATTCAGGAAAGCCTTGAAGAGGCTGTTCAATACCGTTACGTGATCATCATTGTCGAAAATCATACGCTGGTGCGCATCACCAACCTTAACGATTGTAGCCAATCGGGAGTATGGGAAGCCTGCATGCCTTATGGCAGAGGATTAATCCAATATTCAGGAGAATTGCGCGAAGAAACAGGTTATATCAACCAGTTGATTGGAGTCCCCGACGGTCAGTTACGAAAAATGTACCTTTTCAGATAAAAACTTTTCCTAAATTTGCAGCATTATTTAAAAACTGATCATGCTGAATCCATACTTTCAGGTTAACGAATACCATACACCGGCCAATAAGAAGCGCATTATCTGGGACCGACTGTCCTTAGGCACAAGTTTCTATTTCAACCTCCGGTTTTTACGCTTCGTGCTTTCTAACCGAAAAATTGCACTAAAGGGAAACTACGACACAGCGCGCTGGGCCTTAAGTTCGGTGGAGATTTTTAACTTTCTTGAAGATTGTGGTGCCCACTTCCACATCGAAGGTTTTGAACACCTCGATGCCGTAAAAGATGAGCCCGTTGTGTTTATCAGCAACCACATGGGAACGCTCGAAACCATGGTCTTTCCCGGGCTGATTGCTCCGGTTAAGGAAGTCACCTTTGTGGTGAAGGACAGCCTTACGGGCAACCCCTTGTTTGGCCCCATCATGCGTGCGCGTAACCCAATTACAGTGGGGCGCAATGATTCGCGCAACGATTTGATCAAGGTGATTAACGAAGGAAAACAGAAGCTGTCCGAAGGTACTTCGGTGATAATTTTCCCGCAAAGTACCCGTACCACAGCTTTCGATCCCGAAAAGTTCAATTCACTTGGTATTAAACTGGCGCAAAAAGCAAAGGTAAGGGTGGTTCCCATGGCCATTAAAACCGACTTTTGGGCCAATGGTCGTCTTGTAAAAGACCTTGGAAGAGCCCAACGAAATGAACCGGTGCACATTAAATTTGGAGCTCCTATGGAAATCAACGGAACGGGAAAAGCCGAGCACCAGACCATCGTCGAATTCATTGGCGAACATCTAAAACAGTGGAACAGCAGGTAAAACAGTAAAAACTTCCTCAACAAGCCTACAAGGTAATAAGCAGCTAACGAAAAGGAAATGTTAGAAAACTATCAAAACGAACTGATTCAAACAGGAATCGTACTTGTATCGATGGCCGTCATCAGGTTTGTTACCCGCCATTCGATTAACCGTGCATTGAAGAAATTTCATTTCAGCCTTCAACGCAGGCGAATCACGGTCAAGATCATCAATTTCTTCCTGTTACTGGGTGCCTTTGTGGCCGTAGTGGCCATCTGGGGTATTGAAAAAGAGAAACTCTTTCTCTTTTTATCATCGGTTGTAACCATTCTGGGGATCGCCTTTTTTGCCCAATGGTCGATCCTATCGAACATTACAGCTGGGTTGATTCTCTATTTCAACCACCCGATGAAAATTGGCGACCGGATCAAGGTGCTGGAAAAGGATTTCATCATCGAAGGCCAGATCAACGATATTACCTTTTTCTTTGTACATTTAAAAACCGCCGAAGGTGAGCACATCACCATTCCCAATTCGGTGGTACTGCAAAAAAACATTGCCACCTCGCACATTGAGAAGCATCAACACACCGGAAAATTAAAATAATTCCTCGGCATAGCGCCCCTGCTGTTTTAGCAGCTCAACTGTTATTTTACCTTCCAGAATGCGATCGCACCGTTTTCTGACTTCTTCGCCCATGGGCACTGAGCCGCAAACATACACAGCGGCTCCCTGGCTGATCCAGTTGATCAGTTCAGCCTTATTTTCCTCAAGCAGTGCCTGCACATAAGCGGGTTTTTCTCCCCGTGAAAAGGCAGTATGGAGATGGTTCAGACTTCCGTTTCGTTGCCAGACTTCCCATTCGGCCCTGTACAGGAAATCAAAGTCCTTGTTTCGTTCTCCCAGCATGAGCCACACCGGAGCATGATGATCACGGCCTTCCAGCTCCTGCATAAAAGCCCTGAAGGGAGCAAGTCCCACCCCATTGGCAATCATAATTACAGGAGTTTCCTGATTCCCCGGAAGGTGAAAGTCAGGATTGGGAACCACCCTCACCGTAATGACCTGTCCAATTTCGAGCCGGTGGTTCAGATAAGGGGTGGCAACTCCCTTTTCGAGTGTACGAATCAACAAATCGGCTTTGTTGGCGCTCACTTTTTGCGACGAGGCCACCGAATAATAACGAGGCTGCATGGGAGTCAACAGCTGTAGGAAACTTTCGGTGGTAAATTTGGCAGGAAACTCTTCCAACAGCTGAATCATTCCTTCCTTTCCACCCGAAATTCGTGTCGAACTTCTTTCAGCTATCAAGGCCTGAAGTGCTTCACTTCGTGCTGTATCGTTATAACGTCTGAGTGTGGTGGAAGACAGACGTGATAATTCAAAACGCTCTGTCAGGGCTTCCCTTAGCGGGGAGAAATCTTCCTGTGGATGGTAGCTGCCAAGTAATGCAATAATTCGTTCTACCACCTCCTGATCGTTCTGCGGGGTGATGGCCAGCGAATCGCCGGGCTGATATTGAAATTCAGCATCGTCAACACCAATGGTCAGTTGAAAAACTTCCTTGTCCGACCGTTCATCATTAACTCTGCACCGATTGAGTACCCGGGCAGTGAACTGCTTTTTGCCTTCGCTGATAAAACCGACATCACTGCTGGAATTCTTATTCTGCTGAAATTCTTCAACAAGCGACCGGATCCACTGGCGCACCGGCTTTTCATATTCGACGTCGCACTCGGCAGGCGGGGCAAGCGGTCGTGCTCCTGCCGCCTGCAATTTCTGATGGATGCTTCGGCCGGGAAGGCAGAAATGCTCATAGGTCTTATCTCCCAAAGCACATACCGAATAAGACAAATGCGGTAGCGGCTGATCAAACGCCATTAATTGCCGGTAAAACTTTTCGGCTGCCTGAGGTGGTTCTCCTTCTCCATGCGTACTGATGATCAGTAAGAGGTTCTTTTCTTTCTCCAAGCTGCTAATGTCGTATTGCTTTACATCCTTGCACAAATTAACAATGCCCTTTTTCCTGAGTACCTCGGCCGTTTTTTTTGCAATGAACTTTGAATTTCCGGTATGCGTACCATAGAGAATGGTTACATCGGCTTCGATTTTTTTCTTCTTTAAAAATGAAAACATACCTTTTACTGACTTCAATTTAAATTTCACCAGCTATAACAATTAAAAGTCGATTTTGATTTTTCTTTTTGGCCTGATCCGATACCACCATATCAAAAAACCACTAATTGGCATCGAAGCAGCCAGCAAAGCGATAAAAAAAGCAATGATCTTTCCAGGCAGTCCCAGTATGGCCCCCACATGGATGTCGTAATTCATGCTGATCAGTTTTTCGCCTCTGCTTAAGTCCCCAAAACCTTTACTGTCGATCAACTCACCGGTATAGGGGTTGAAGTTTTCAAGCCAGGCTTTGTAATAAACCGGTTCACTTTCCTTTACATAAGTACCGATGGGACCAAACGAAGCACCTGGCGCACTTCGAATCATAATTGAATAAGCTTCGGGATGGCGTTTGACTGAATTTTGGTAGACCTTGTCATAAATGGCATCGACCTGCATCTGCTCATCGTTTTCAGCCAGGCTGCTTTTACTTTCAGGGAGTGCTGTACTGAAATTGGCCACCACGACCACCAGCGCCATAAACCATTTGAAAGCCCACACCATTCCGGTGAACGACAACAAGAGCGTAAATGGAATGGAATAAAAACCCAGTACATTGTGGATATCACGGTTCAGCACCTTCCATTTTCGGGTCGGTCGGATCACAAAAGCCTGTTTCTTCGCTTTCTTCCCAAAGGGCCACCACAACAGCAGTCCCGAAAGCAGCCCGATCACAAAAAGCAAAACAGTGTAGCCTACAATGGGCTGACCATAACGTGTATTCAGCAAAAAGCTCCAGTGAAACATTTTCACCAGCTGAAAGAATTCATACTTATGGTTGAGTACTTTCAAAACCTCTCCGTTGTAAGGATTGATATATACCAGCCAATCGTATTCACACCAGTTGAAATAACTGACTTTTTCAGGATTGTGGTGATAAGCTTTAAACTCCCAGGCCCTGTCAGCTTCAGCGAATGTGTTGACATAATCGATCGGGGCATTTTCACCCAGGGTGTCCTGAGCAATTTTCCACAGTGCATCGAGTGGCAGGGGGCTTAGCCCTGCTTGATCGACATAGCGGTGTTGCCGGTGTACTTTGTTGTAAATTTCGTCACGAAAGGCATACATGGCCCCGCTGATAGAAATCAGAAACACCAGCAGCCCGGACACAAGTCCGAGCCACAGATGTATCTTTCTGTTCACTTGTTTAAAACTGATCATTCCTCCTACTCTGCTTTATAAATGGCCTGCACTTCGATTCCATCGATCGAGGCACCTTTTTCGGCGCTGGCTGTTACCGGATCGACGGCATACACATTTACGTTCTCCCCGTCGTTGACCGACAGGTATACCTTCCCGTCATCAAGTAAAAAAGGAGTACTGTATTGGCCACCATGCAGCGGAATGTCTTCAACATCGCGTACCGTTTGATTTTCCAGATCGAGTATCACCACCTTAAAGTTGGGAACTGTCACTTTAAAGGCGGTCCAGGCACCGGGTACTTCGGCAGTCTGATCGGGAACAATACGGGCAACAGCCAATCCCTTACCGGCATAGGCAGCTGTAAGCACCTTGTAGCCACTGATGGCTTCCACATCGAAAAAATAGTCAGGGTCGAATTCGCTTTCCCCGGCATTTACCCTTAAGATACCCGACGACGCAGCCACTTCGGTATAACCGGCAGCATACGAAGCGGGAGAAATAGTGTACAAGTTTCCGGCTTCATCCAGCATCATTGCAGGTGAACTTCCATAATAACCAATGGGCCCAGTGCGATCGTCCTTAATCGTTTTAATATATTCCAGTTCGGGATAGCTGAACAGGCTAATGTAGGCTGTGTCGACAACAGGAGTTGCCCAGGTGCTGCCATGCAGGGGGTAAAACGAAACATACAAGTACTCATCCTTCAGCACAATCGAAGTGGGCCACTTGTTCAGGGTATCGTTTTCGGAGATGGTATAAAGCGGATGTACCACTTCATTTTCAACAGCCACCCCTTCTACATCGATGAGCTGAATGGTGCAATCGTACGATCCTCCGCCCCAGGGAGCCCCAATGCTCACAAAGGCATCGCCCAGTGCCGGGCTCATACAGTCCATGCGCTCGAATACCATTTTGCCTGCCTCGTTAAAGACACCCTCTTCATCTAATTCATACCCTATCAGGTTATTATCGCCATATCCCACACTGAAGAATTTATTGGCTGCCGCAGTGTAGTAGCGCCAGCCCTGTTGTTCTACGCCCCGGCCAACAGCCGAAATTTCACCCTCGCTCAGACTTTCGGCTGTTAACAGATAGTCGGCTGTTTCGTTATTGGTTCCCAGCGACCTGAGCGCCAGCACATAGCCTGCCGTATTGCTTTCAGGTTCAGGTACATCTTCGCTACAGGCAGTAAATAGCAAAGAGAAAGACAGCAAGGCCAACATTATTTTCAGAGAAAAAGCTACTTTGTTCATTTTTATTTCTTTTAAAGGTTTAACTATTTGGAGATAAAATATCTGATTTTCACATTCAACGACCTTCCCGGCTTTTGCAGCGCATAATTGTCGTACAAGGCCCGGTTGAAGACGTTTCGACACTCGATGGAAACATTGTAACGCTTATTCAGCGACCAAGTAACAGAGGCATTGTGTGAAAGCTGTCGGGGAATGGTGTATTTGGCTGAAGGGACGCCCAGGTTGGGCCACTTCAGATAAAAAGCCTCGACAAACACCACCGACCAGTTAACACTGGTTTTCGAATTCTTTAGCAGAAAATCATCGAAGGTCATGCCTGCCGACAAATTGCTGAACCAATATGGAACATTGGGAATGCGCACCTTGTAATAACCGGTGGACGCATCCAGGTTAATCATGTTTTGATAGGTCGTATTCCATTCAAAGTTGAAGCGCTGCATGTACTGGTATTTCACATTGCCCTCGAAACTATTCACCCTAGCACTTCGCAGGTTCTGATACTGACTGGTGATGGCAGCCACATCGAGCCGGATCAGATCGCTGGCCAGTCGGTACAGATAATTTCCTTCGACCAGCAGCCGGTGTTTCGACGACAGCAGATTCCACATGATGCCCGCATTCAGGTTCTGACTGCTTTCGGGTTTCAGGTAGGGATTGTTTTTCAGCAGGAAGCCATCGCCCATCAGTTCGTACACTTCGGGAAGGCGGTAGGTATTTTCGTACGATACTTTCAACTGTACTTCGGGCCTGATAAACCAGGTAGAAGCCGCACCAAAACTTTGCCGCATAAAGGCCTGCCTGTTTTGGGCATAACTCCCCCACGCGGCTTCCACCACTTCGACCTCCATGGCAAAGCGCTTATAAAAAATATTGGTTGAAAGCCGCTCATCGAGGGCTTTGTTCTGATACCCTGCCCCCAACACATGTTTGTTCAACACATTGGGTTCGTCAAAAGGGATGATGTAAGGACTGAGCGGATCGCTTCCCTCACGGCGGAACCAGGCATAGTTATGATTCAGCACAAAAGCATGTCGCGAATTCAGTTCATAGCTTACATTGCTGCTGGTGCTTACACTCCGGTCGTTAAAGCTGAAAAGCGATTTGTCGCGCGACAGCTCACCCGAAGTACCAATGGCTTCAACATAATAGTCGCCATGCCAGTTGTACTGACGCGAACTGCTGTCGGCCACCAGCGAGTTGCCATGAAGCAACGAACTGTAGAAACGCACATCGAGGCCTTCGGTAAAAAGCGCTTCTTTTTTGTATTTCAACGAGGCCACCAGCTGTTCGTTGGTACGATAAACCTGACCTGCCACCTGGTTCATGTTCACACCGGTTTGAATTTCCTTGTAATTGCCCGAAGCGATGATTCCTGCCATCAGCTGATCAGCAAAGCGGCGATTTTGCCAGCCGGCTTCAAGCTGCAACATGCCCGAACGATAGGTATCGTTAAAGCGTTCTACACTTTCGACGCCCTTAAAGGCCCTGGTTTCATTGTCGTAAATTTCGACATCAACCTTGTAATTATTGTCAGAATAAGAAGCAAAGGCGTTGATTCCGGCTGTAAAACCACTTTCGGGATGAACATGCCTGCTCAGCAGCGACAGCCGGTGGGTATTAAATGAACCCAGGCTGTACGACGCGTCGACAAAACTTTTCACATCGCTGCGGGTAACTATGTTCACGGCACCACCCAGCGCATCCGATCCCAGATCGACCGGCACCACTCCTTTGTACACCTCAATTTGTTCAGCCATGTTAATGGGAATGTTGTTCAGCGACATGGATGAACCGTAATAATCCATGGGCACACCATCGATAAAAAACTTGATCTGCCTTCCTGAAAAACCATTCAGACTGAAATTGAAGCCGGATCCCAGGCCGCCTTCTTCACGGATTCTTACACCGGTGACCTTCCCCAGTACCAGATTAATATCCTGGTTAGTATTTTGCAAGGGTTCGGCATCGATGGCCGAAATGGTAAAAGCCTGTTGCCGGGCCTGTGCTGCCTTGCTCTTTCCGGTAATCAACACCTCACTCACTGCAAGATCTACCGGATCGAGCACTATTTCAAGCACTTTATCAGTAAGACCATCCATCCTGAATGTGGATGTGTATTCACTGAAACCCAGGCATTGTACCCTGATCAGGTATTCCCCCTCGCTTACATCCGCTATGGAAAAAAAACCCGCAGCATCGCTTACCGTTCCCCTGCCACTTTCTTCGATCAGTAAGGCAGCAAAGGGCACGGCTGTACCATCGTCGGATGAGATAACCTTTCCACGAATAACGGCCGATTTGTTTTGTCCGAGGAGCAGGATCGGACAAAACAAAAGCAGGAAATAAATCAATAGTTGCCTGGACAATTTTATGGTTTGTTGCATTGATTAATAAAAAATGAAATGAACTGATGCAACAAAACTATTACCTCCACTTAGGGGCAACAATACCAAGATATAATGAATTTAGGGCAAAAAGCGGGCAAGAATCAAACGCATACAGACCTCAACAACAGGACTATAAGAAATTCATCTCATAAGATGTTGGTATTTTATTAAACGCGCAAAAAAGCCGTATACAGGCAGGAAGTATAAAAAAACTCCCCCCGGGCGGGAGGAGTTTTGTGTTTTAAAGTTCCAGATCGATGTCGTGCAATTCGACCCAGGGCAGGCCCTGTTTGGCCACTTCTTCGAGGAAGGGATCGGGATTAAATTCTTCAACGTTGAATACACCTTCGCCTTTCCATATTCCTTTAAGGTACATCATTGCACCCACCATGGCGGGCACCCCGGTGGTGTAACTAACTCCCTGGGCACCTGTTTCCTTGTAGGCCACTTCGTGACTGCAATTATTGTAAATGTAATAGGTCTTTTCTTTTCCGTCTTTGATACCACTGATGCGGCATCCAATTGATGTTTCGCCGGTATAGTTTTCGCCCAGCTCGCCCGGATCGGGCAATACCGCTTTCAGGAACTTGATAGGAACAATTTCCTTTCCTTCAAATACAATGGGTTCAATTCCGGCCATGCCTATGTTTTGAATTACCCGCAGGTGGGTCAGGTATTCCTGGCCAAAAGTCATCCAGAAACGGGCTCTTTTGAGCGTCGGAAAATTCTTCACCAGCGACTCAAGCTCTTCGTGATAAATAAGGTACGACTCTTTGGGTCCGATATTGGGATAGTTCAATGGCTGATGAATTTCGTGCGGTTCAGTGAGTTTCCATTCGCCATTCTCCCAGTATTTGCCCTTCTGGGTCACCTCCCTGATGTTAATCTCCGGGTTGAAATTGGTGGCAAATGCCTTTCCGTGATCACCGGCGTTGCAATCGACAATATCGAGCGTATGCAACTCGTCGAAATGATGCCTGGCAGCATAGGCAGTATAGATACTGGTAACACCCGGGTCGAAACCACAACCCAGAATTCCTGTAATTCCAGCCTCTTTAAACTTATCCTGATAAGCCCACTGCCAGCTGTATTCAAATTTAGCTTCATTCTCGGGCTCATAATTGGCCGTATCGAGGTAGGCAGTTTTGGTCTCGAGACAGGCATCCATGATGGTCAGATCCTGGTATGGCAAGGCCACATTCACCACAATGTCGGGCCGAAACGATTGGATCAGTGCAACCAGTTCGGGCACTTTGTTGGCATCAACCTGTGCTGTTTGGATACGGTTCCCCCCCACTGCTGCTGCAATGGCATCACATTTCGATTTTGTACGGCTGGCAAGCATGATGTCGGTAAAAACATCGGCATTGGCTGCCATTTTGTGAGCAACTACGGTGCCTACACCGCCTGCTCCGATTATGAGTACTCGTCCCACTAAGTTTTTTGTTTTTAAATGGTTATGCAATCTTTCAAATAAAGTGTGGCAAATATCTGCTTTTTTTCAAAACTGCCACCTTTACAATATCATCTTTTTTATTCCAAATTCAAAAAAAAATGCGCATTTAATAGGTCCTAAAAACGTTCATTCGTCCCAAATCGGGACGAAACAACAAGGTTCTGAAAATATAAAAAACTGTATACTTGCGTCTTACATTTTTAGGCACTTGAATTGCTAAAGGCGGCAAGGTTTTTTAAATGACAATTTTGATGAGCATTACAGTGAAGCAGTTATTTATTTTTATTTTATTACTGCTCGGTGCAGGCAGCGCAACAGCAGGAAAGCAGGGATCGTTCGCAGGCTACCGGCAACTTACCGACAAACAGATTTTGTTTGTATCGACCAAAGGAGTTCAGGTAGTTTTCAATGCCTACGACAATTACAATCTGGGAATGGAGTGCCACAGTGAAACTGCTGGTTCAACACTGATTTTACCGGAGCACATTGCGCAACACCGCGAATTGCAGGGGTCAATTTATATTGAAGAGCTCGACGAGCTGATGCAGCTTACTACCACAACGAACGACGGGCTGCTAATCATTGTTGACAAACGAAATTTCGAATTTACCTTCATCGACAAGGAAACGAAACTCGAAATTCAGCCTGAACATCCCCTGCTATCGGGAACCATCAGCAAAAACAATAAAATTATTGCATTTATTCCTTCCGGCGATTCGACACAACAAGCAGGCGATAACCGCTTGTGAAATACGAGGGGAAACGTGAATTGGGACGAGGCTGCCTTCAGGGGCAGCCTTTTTTGTGTTCAGCTGCACAGCCAACAGGGAATGATTAAGATGAACAAAGTGGTTTTTGGATGAAGCCCAATATTTTTTGATAAGGCTTTAAGAGCTTTTGATGATGACCTTGCTGATTTTGATGATGACCATGCTGTTTTTGATGAGGGTTTTGCGCACTTTCGATGACCTTCGAAAAAACACTTTTGTTCATCCAAATGACAACATTGCTCATCAAAAGTTGCAAGTTGAGCATCAAAAGGTCTAAGTTTTTCATCCAAACGACAACATTCAACATCAAAAAGAAAACTTTACTCATCCAAACGTCAACATTCAACGTCAAAAAGAAAACTTTACTCATCCAAACGTCAACATTCAACGTCAAAAAGAAAACATTGCTCATCTAAAGCTGCAAGTTGAGCATCAAAAGGTCTAAGTTGTTCATCCAAACGACAATATTGAGCATCCAAACTATAACATCGAGTATCAAAAAAATCAGGTTTGAAATCTAAATGCCAAAGCAAAGCAAGCAACTGTGCAAGTACTCTGGAAATAGCAGCTGCTTAAGAACTTTTGTGTAATGTTTCTTTGTATTTTTAAACTTTGTCAATACTTTTCGGCAGCTACGTGCTGCGTAGGCAGGGCACTCACAATTAAAATTTTAATTATGGATTTAAAAGACATTCAAAAACAACTTGACCAGGTGAAGAATGAGCAGAACAATCGGTCGATTCCTAAATTTGAAGGATATTCGCCATTTGAGATGCACCAGATTTTGCATTTTACATTCAGGAAAGACAGCCCGATTCAATTGCAGCCTTTATCGGACAGCGACTACAAAGAAATCCCGATACTCAACCAGATCAGGTATTTAACCGAGGTGATTGAAAAAAATGGTGAGCTTAAATTAACAAGTAAGGGATTCCTGCCCACAAAAATTGTTTCTGACCTCTATCAACAAGGATTCTTAAAAGATTACTATATTGAGAAGGGACTTTCTAAACTATACAAAGAGACTGATTCAATGACGGTTAATTTAACCCGAATATTGATTGAGCTTTCCGGATTGACTAAAAAGAGAAACGGAAAACTAAGTCTGACAAAAAATACAAGTAAAGTACTGGATGACAATTTCAAATTATTAGAATTATTATTATCAACGTTCGCAACGAAATTCAATTGGGCTTATTACGATGGCTATGGTGAGAACCAGATTGGACAACTCGGATATGGATTTTCAATGATTTTATTATCAAAATACGGACACGAAAAGCGCCCGGATTCATTTTATGCCGAAAAGTATTTTAAAGCCTTTCCGCAGTTGCTCGATTATTTAGAACCCGATTATGATACCTTAGAAAGATACTCGGCAAGATGTTATTCAATTCGGACTTTTGAGAGATTTTTGGATTATTTTGGATTGGTAAAGATTGACACAGAAGGGAAAAGACTTGATTCAATAAGATCTATCACAAAAACAGATTTATTCGACAAATTAATCAAATGTACGCCACACAAGCAATAGCTTAAGGGAGTTTAGCACTGCCAGGCCGCCCCCTGCCTGTTTGCAAAATACCAACAACAAGCGCAATGTCGGGTAAATGTCGTGCAAGTGCTGTTGGAAAGTTACCTGAATAAGTCTGAAATTTGACATCAAAAAAAGAATATGGAAACAGGAAAGCTTATCAAAGAATTACGCCTGAAAAAGGGCATGACCCAGGACGAGTTGGCTAATAAGACTAAAATCAGCAGCAGAACAATACAACGCATCGAAAACGGCGAAGTAGTTCCCCGGTCGCACAGCCTTCAGATGATTGCCAGGGCACTTGATGTTGATTTTAATATGTTTGTTAAGCCTGAAACAGACAAGATTCAGCCAAATCATATGAAAGACAACAACAACTATCTGGGTCTGCTTCATTTAAGTGCCATCGTTCCCCTCATCGTTCCTACAATTTTGATATGGAATCTGAAAAAAGATATCGTAAACAGCCTCACTGAACATTATCGTACGGTTATGTCCTTTCAAGTGATGATTCTTGGCGTTGTGCTGGGATGTTTATGGGTTTATTGGTGGACCGGTCAGTTAATCCCCTTAATTGGTGTATTGTTTATGAACGCCCTTTTTTCAATATTCAATACCTTAAAAGTAATGAGCGGAGAACCCTATTTAAAAATGCCATTTATTAAAAAATGAAACAATTCAACTACGACAACTTCGACTTGTAATCTTCGTATCCAAAACTTCGCAAGAGCTGAAAGCCATCGCGCTCATTCCATTTGCCAATCGAAGGATGCTGAACACCGTTAAAGAAGGTGGTCTTCACCATGGTATAGTGGATCATGTCGTCGAACACAATGCGATCGCCCGCTTTTAATTCTTTATCGAACGACCAATAACCGACGTAATCGCCTGAGAGGCAGGAGTTCCCCCCCATACGGTAAGTAGCTTTACCTTGCACGGGTTCGTAATGACTGCCAATAATTCGGGGTTTGTAGGGCATTTCAAGACAGTCGGGCATGTGGGCGGCAAACGAAACATCGAGCATGGCGGTTTTGATTCCGTGGTTCTCCACCACATCGAGCACGGTCGAAACCAGGTAGCCGGTTTCCCAGGCAAAGGCGCTTCCCGGCTCCAGAATCACCTCAAGGCCGGTACGTGTGCGGAAATCAATCAGCAAATCGACCAGGTGATCGATCATGTAATCCTTGTGCGTCATCAGATGACCGCCTCCCATGTTCACCCATTTGATCTGATTGAAATAGCGGCCAAATTTATCTTCAAAAGCCTTCAGCGTTTTTTCCAGATCGAACGATTTTGATTCACACAGCGTGTGAAAGTGCAGTCCTTCGATGGCTTCAGGCAGCCGGTCGGGCAACTGGGCGGCAATCATGCCCAGCCGTGATCCCGGGGCACAGGGGTTGTACAATTCGGTTTCCACTTCGGAGAACTCTGGATTGACACGCAGTCCCAACGAAACCTTCTTTTCCTGCTTTTGTACCAGAGGTAAAAACCGTTCGAACTGACTCAGTGAATTAAAAGTAATGTGACTGGAATAAGACAAGATCGAAGGAAAATCCTCATCGGTATAAACCGGCGCATAGGTATGGGCCGGTGCACCAAATTCTTCGGCTGCCAGACGGGCCTCATTCAGCGAACTGGCAGTACTTGCTCCAATGTATTTTTTCACCAGCGGAAAAGCACTCCACATGGCAAAACCCTTAAATGCCAATATAATATCGATGCCTGCCCTTTCTTTTACCGAAGCGATCAATTTTAAATTGCGTTCGAGCAAATGTTCATCGAGTACAAAGCAGGGAGAAGGTATTTTGGAAAAGTCAATGGCCATCTTACATCGTTTTCAGCACTTCGCCAATTTCACGGAAAGTAACATCACTCACGGGGCAAAGGGGCAAACGCAGTGCATTATCTATCATTCCGCGCTGATTCAGAACGGCTTTCACTCCTGCCGGATTGCCATCAACAAAAAGCAATTCAATCAGGTCGGCATAGCTTTCCTGAAGTGCTTTGGCATCGGCTGACTGATCGATGCATTGACGGGTAAGCTGCACCACTTCGGCAGGAAAAGCGTTGGCCATGACCGAGATAACACCGTCGCCTCCCAGCGAGGCAATGTCGTAAATCATGGCATCGTCGCCACTAAGTACCAGAAAATCGGCAGGTGCATTTTCAATAATGGTTTTAATTTGTTTTTTATCGCCCGATGCTTCCTTTACTCCAATAAATTTATCGGAGGCTTTTGCCAGCCGCAGGGTGGTGGCTGCTTCCATGTTAACTCCGCTGCGCGAGGGAACATTGTATAACACAATGGGGACAGGGCTCACTTCGGCAATGGCCATAAAATGAAGGAAAAGACCTTCCTGGGTGGGTTTATTGTAGTAGGGAACAACCGAAAGAATGGCATCGACGCCTTCGAGGTCGGCCGATTGAATATGGCTGATCACTTCGGCTGTATTGTTACCACCAAAGCCAACCATCAGCGGCAGACGTCCGTTCACTTTTTTTCTGATAAAGCGGTACACCTGATGCCGTTCATCGTGGCTCAGGGTCGCCGTTTCGGCGGTAGTTCCCAGAGCAACCAGGAAATCGACCCCGCTTTCGATCTGGTATTCCAATACCCTGCCCAGGGCATCAAAATCGACACTGAGGTCGTTTTTAAACGGTGTAATAACTGCTGGTCCGGTACCTTTAAATAGCTTCATACTTTAAAATTTCTTTTTGTTTATTGCGTAATTCAAATGACGTTGCACCTCAAACAGACCTGTATGCCATCCGAAACGAAAGAAAAACTTTCTTCAGCACCCTTCAGTTGTTAACAACATTCAGGCGTTCGATGGTTAAGGTCAACTGATCAATAAGCGCTGAAACGTTCATTTGTTCAATTCTGATGGTCAAATCAAAAATTTTACTGCCAGGAAAGGCATTCACTTTAAAATGCGCCTGCGAAAGAGCGCACACATAAGCTGCTGCCTCGTTTTGCTGACTGGTCAGACAAAGCAGCAAATCGAAGTCCCTGCTTACAAAGTCCTCAATCAGTTTTTTGTCAGGAAGTCTCCAAAAGTTAAGATCCGATTGATAGATCGTGTCTTCACTTTCCTTTCCTGAACGCGCTTCGTCCGAAAAATAAATATACCCAAGCGTGGCATTTGCAGCCAGCGCGCTGCCGGCAATATTCTCTTTCAGTCCGAGGTCGCAAACAATTCCCATACTCCGGATATTGGCTGATGAAGGAAACACCACTGTTCGTTGGTTGTTTCTCAGCGCCTTAGCGATGCGACCTTGTCTAATTCTGTCTTTAAATCCGTTGATGCTCACTCAACAAAAATACAAAATGTATGAAGTCAAAAAATTATCCGGTACAAATTCTTCTTTATTTTAACCTTTTGCTGACAAAAGGGCATAAAAAAAGGATGTCCAACATCAGGACACCCTTGCACAGTTTCTTTTGATTATATGCTGTACAAAAGATGCTTATTCAGGTGAAATAGCTTCAACCGGACATACTTCTGCACATGAGCCGCAATCGGTACACAGTTCCGGATCGATCGTATAGATATCTCCTTCAGCAATAGCTTCAACGGGGCATTCATCAATGCAGGTACCACATGCGATGCATTCGTCAGAAATTACATAAGCCATAATCAGTTCATTTAAATGTTATCAATAATTCGGGCAAATGTAATAAGTTATTTGAAAAATCAAAGGCATATTTTATCAGCTTTTAATGATTCAGAACCAGTCTTAACAAAGGAAGTGCGCTCAAACTATTTTGAAATACGGAAGTAATTTCTAATTTTGAATCATTACAAATAACACAAAAGAAACAACTAACCATGACCGACAATTTTCTAATTGCCATTTTACTAACGGCATTTGCCGGGCTTTCGACCGGAATTGGAAGTTCCATTGCCTTTTTTGCCCGTCGTACCAATACCAAATTACTATCGTACGTTCTGGGCTTTTCAGCAGGAGTGATGATTTATGTTTCTTTCGTGGAAATATTCCCGGCGGCGCTTGATGAATTTAGCAAAAACCTGAGTGAGCAACGGGCCCATGTTTTTACCATTGTTTCCTTTTTTGTGGGCATGCTGGTAATTGCCCTGATCGACAAACTGATCCCATCGGTGGAAAACCCGCACGAGGTCCGCTCGGTCGAAGACATGGACAATACCAGTAAAGAAAAGCGTTTTAACCGCCTGTACCGCATGGGTATTATGACCGCATTGGCCGTAGCCATTCACAATTTCCCCGAAGGAATTGCCACCTTCATGGCTGCGTTGAATGACCCCTCGGTTGGGATTGCCATTGCAGTGGCCATTGCCATCCACAACATACCCGAAGGAATTGCGGTTTCGGTGCCCATTTATTACGCCACCGGAAGCCGGCGAAAAGCCTTTGTTTTATCCTTTCTTTCAGGCATTGCCGAACCAATTGGCGCCCTGTTGGCTTATTGGCTCTTAATGCCTTTTCTGAACACCGGCAACTCCGGAATTATTATAGGTGCTGTTTTGGCCGCAGTGGCTGGAATTATGGTTTTCATCTCGCTCGATGAATTATTGCCCACCGCCGAAGAATACGGCGAACACCACATTTCAATTTACGGCGTGGTAAGCGGCATGATCGTTATGGCACTCAGTCTGGTAATACTGGCCTGATATAAGCATCAGCTTTGAATGCCGTTTTCTTTTGCGAAATACCGACAGAAGGGCTTCAGTCCACATTGCTCACAAGCGGGTTTTCGGGCACGGCACACGTATCGACCATGCAAAATCAGCCAGTGATGTGCTTTTGGAACCAATGCCAGGGGAATATACTTCATCAGTTGTTCTTCGGTTTGCAGTGGTGTTTTAGCTTTCGTCGACAGACCAATGCGCTCAGCCACCCTGAATACATGGGTATCGACGGCCAGCGCAGGCTGATCGTAAACCACCGAGGCAATTACATTGGCTGTTTTTCGGCCAACACCCGGCAACTTCTGCAACTGAACAACATCCGACGGAACCACGCCTTCAAAATCGTCCGTTAGCATTTTCGCCATTCCAATCAGGTGTTTTGCTTTGTTGTTGGGGTACGAGCAACTGCGGATGTATTCAAACACCTCGTCGAAAGTTGCCTGCGCCAGCAGTTCGGCTGTGGGGAAACGCTCAAACAAGGGAGGCGTAAGCAGATTGACCCGTTTATCGGTGCATTGGGCCGATAAAATGACGGCCACCAGCAACTCATAGGCATTATCGTAATGTAGCTCGGTTTCGGCAACGGGCATGTTCTCTTCAAACCAGGCCAGCACCTTTTCAAATCGTTCTTTCTTTAACATCTTCGCTAAATATTCTTTCTATACGCAAAACCCGCCGGGTTTGTGGTGTAATTTTGAAACGGTCGTCGATACGCTTCCCAATGATCCAGGCGACTTTATTATCGGATACCAGCAGCCAGGCTGCTTCTTTTTCGGGTATTGAATATTTTTCGTCAATGAAAAAGTCGCTCAGTTTTTTATAGCCTTCCATTCCCAGCGGACGAAAATACTCTCCCTGCTGCCACTTACGGATAAGCAGCGGAAAGCTCAGCCGGTCGTAATCGAGCACGGCAACATTCCGATCGGGCGGAATACGATAGGAAGTATCATAGTCTTCAACTGTAATACTAAGCCTTTCCGGGTTTTCGATCAGTCGATCACTTTCTTCGATGTAAAACAGACTCTGCTCCTCCCCTTGCCGACGCGTTATGATCAGTCGCTTTCGATCGACCACCAGGCGATGCGTAGCAGAATAGAAGTTCCGTCCGGGTTCTCCTTTAAGTGCCTGTTCTATTTCGCCAATTACGGTTCCGTTAAAGAGGAAGGGACGCAGGAACTCAAACAGATAGGTCGAAAGCGGCTGAAATACTGTCAGCGCCTCCAGGTCGATCTCGATCCAATTTACCCTTTCCTGTACACACTTTCTCCGCGCTTCTTCAATTTTTTCAAGATACACCTTCTCTGCATCATTCAAATAGCCAATGGTTTGACTCACCTTGCTTCGGAAGGAGGGATTCAGTGTTTCGAAAAGCGGAAGCAGTTCATGACGAATCAGGTTTCTTTTGAAGCGGGTATCGTGATTCGACTGGTCGTAACGGCAAGTCAGCTGATGCTGTTCTGCATAGGCCTCCACGTCGCTTCGCGAGGCAAACAACAAGGGGCGGATTACTTTTCCGGCTTTAGGCTGAATGCCCGACAAGCCCCTGATTCCTGTTCCACGGCTAATGTTCAGCAAAAAGGTCTCAATGGCATCGTCGAGATGATGCCCTACGACTATCCAGTCGAAATCCAACTGAGTACGAAGTTCTTCAAACCACCGATAACGCAGTTCTCGTGCGGCCATTTCGATGGAAATTCCTTTTTCGGCAGCGTATTCTGTGGTGGCAAAGGAGTGAACAAAGCACTCATCTCCCATGTTGTCGGCAAGTTGCCTTACAAAAGCCTCATCGTCCATCGAATCGTTGCCCCTCAGGTTGAAATTGCAGTGTGCAATCACAAAATGAGCACCCAGCCGCTTAAGCAAATGAGCCAGCACCACTGAATCGATACCCCCGCTCACCCCCAAAATCAGGCGATGCGAAGGAACAAAAAGCTGCTGCTCTTCAAGATATGTTTTTAGTCGATTGTACACCGTTTGTGTTCTGGTCTATTTTTCAATATCCTGTACTTTTTCAACAATCTTCAGAATTACCTCCACTGCTTTTTCCATCGACTGAACAGGTACAAATTCATATTTTCCGTGGAAATTATGCCCACCGGCAAAAACATTCGGACAGGGCAAGCCCATATACGACAGCCGGGCTCCGTCGGTTCCGCCCCTGATGGCCTTTTTAATGGGAGTAATGCCACATTCCTTCATGGCTTGTTCAGCAATGTCGACCACATACATCACGGGTTTGATTTTTTCAAGCATGTTGTAATACTGATCCTTCATGCTCAGCTCTACAGTTCCTTCTCCATATTGTAAGTTGAGGTGATCAACAATGGCAGTAAACAGTTTTTTACGCTGCTCAAACAAATCGCGGTTATGGTCGCGGATAATGAATTCGAGGGTGCTTTCCTCCACCACGCCCTTCATCTCCATCAGGTGATAAAAACCTTCAAAACCTTCGGTGTGCTGCGGAACCTCCTGGGCCGGTAACATATTGAGCAACTGTTGTGCGATGAGCATAGAATTTTTCATCTTGTTCTTAGCAAAACCCGGATGCACGATTCTTCCGTTGATCTTAACGAAAGCGCTGGCTGCATTGAAGTTTTCATATTCGAGCTCTCCCAGTTCTCCTCCGTCGAGGGTGTAGGCGAAATCGGCTGCAAACTTCTCGACATCGAAGAAATCGGCTCCCTGCCCTATTTCCTCGTCGGGAGTAAAACCTACGCGAAGTTCCCCGTGAGGGATTTCGGGGTGCTGAACAAGGTATTCCATGGCTGTTACAATCTCAGCCAGACCCGCTTTATCATCGGCACTCAACAAGGTAGTTCCATCGGTGGTAATCAGTGTTTGTCCCTTGTATTTCAAAAGCTCGGGGAAAACTTCCGGATCGAGTTCAATGCCTTTTTCC
Source organism: Roseimarinus sediminis (assembly GCF_050433125.1). Lineage (NCBI taxonomy): Bacteria > Pseudomonadati > Bacteroidota > Bacteroidia > Marinilabiliales > Prolixibacteraceae > Roseimarinus > Roseimarinus sediminis. The sequence continues at coordinate 65,926 of NZ_JBNPXV010000003.1, forward strand.
TTATTCAGCACAATTTTGTCACCCTGGTAGTTCCCGACAAACTGAGGATTGATGTTGGTTCCTGAAAAATCGGGACTGCTGTCAACATGGGCAACAAAGCCCACCACCGGTACTTTCTTATCAATGTTCGATGGAAGTGTTGCCATCACGTAGGCTTTTTCATCGACCGAAACATTGCTTAAGCCAATCTGCTTCAGCTCTTCTGCCAATGCTTTCGAAAACTCAAGCTGGGTGGCAGTACTGGGATGCAAGCCGCTTTTAGGGTCCGAAGTGGTTTCTACCCTGATGTATCTTAAAAAACGTTCGACTACTGATGGTATCATTTTATTCTTATTTTATGTTTGATCAATACAAATTAAAGGAATCGCCGGCAATAAAAAAATGATCTTTTTTTAATCTTTATCGAACAATATGGATTGCTATTGTTTTATGTTATGAATGCATTTCATCAATTTTAAGTTTAGGTGATTTCGTATGGACTCTGCTCCAAAAATTGGACGAACCATGCTCCTTTTTCTATATTTGACCGTGTTACACTTTAAATCAAATTAACATGACAGTGAAAAAAACTTTTGGCGTTGGTATTGATTCTGAAAAAGATATTGTTAACAACAAGAAGCTGATTCAATACATTAATTTGAAGCTGGCCTCGCTGGGTTATCCTTATTACAAGGACGAAAGAACAGCACAGTTTCTTGAGATCGCTTCACCGTTGCTTGACAATTTCAGGGAGAAATCGAGAATATTGTCAACGCATTTGACACCGATCGGACAAAGGATTCAGAATTTCATCGATGATTTTCTGAATGAGGTTCCGGGTGAGAAAAACAATGCACTGCCACAGCATACGCTGGTTCTCGACACCCACGGACTGGCCCGCAGACTATCGTTGCCTCCCGATGCCGATATTTACGAAACCGACATTGTAAGGAGCTATCGGACCGCACAGGGAATCCTGCATAATCCCAAAGAAGATAAACGTACCACCAAGGGAGTTTTTCACATTTGTGAAGGAGGGCTTCCCATACCCGACGACAAGAAAGCTGTACCAAAAGTAACCTTTGCAAAATTGCTCGAGGCGGCTTTTAATCCCCCACGAGATCTGATGCGTTTACCTTACACTGCCTCCCAGAAAGATAAGGCAGAGTTGTTTGTAAGCTTGATGTTACGCCCGGTTGTGGTGCCTGAGGTGCCCGGTGTCATGAAAGAAAAATCGATGGAGATCCGTTTTTTTGCTCCCGGTAATCTGGTATGTAATCTCGATTTTGTTGAATCCATCTTCGGCAATGCGGGTGATCCTGATTTACCCGAAAACGATGCAGCCCTCGATGCTGAAAGCTGGACAGGCCACACCGGCTGTGTCATTCTGGCTACTCATCTTATCCATCTTAAAAAGAAAGATCTGGGCCTTCCCCACTATGACGATGCCACTGAACGTCAACGCAGGGATGGCATGTGCTGGAAACATGAAGATGAAAAATACAACGATGGTGGCGCCTTCAAAATTACAGCCCGCGACGAGCGGGGTGTTGTAATCACCATTATCGCCGACAACTACTTCGGATACTGCAAAAAAGAAGTAAAAACACAAATCAGCTACTCGGCCAACCTTTTTGGTCTGGCCGAAGAAGAGCATGCAGGTGGTGCCCTGGCTTTCCCAAGTTACGACCTGGGCGAACGCTTCCAGCACGACAGCCACTCGCTAACGCCCAATACTTCGTTCAAAGAGGTATTGCAGCTCTACTCCTACCTGATGGATGTTCAGCCAGAAGGTTACGGAATCGACAAGAATTATCCCAACATCATCTATGTTCCCGAAAATGCGCAGTTTAATCTGTTCGAGCAATCGGTAACATGGACCAAAAACGATGAGCAACATTCCATTAAACTGCTGCCTCAGAACTACTATGTTCTGCCCTCGGGTTACCGCATTCAAATGAAAAAACGACTGAACGGCAGCATGTGGCACCTGGTTGGAACAGTAGGTGAAGGTACTTTCTGCCACAAACCCTGCACCGTATCGGGCGGAGGAAAATCAGAAATTTCCAAATCGATACTCGATGCCATGATTCAGGGCTCAGTAATTGTTTCCGATTTACAAAAAGACCTCGATGCTGTTGAAGAAATCATTACAAAAGACTTTTCAAAGCGATTCAAGGTTACTCCCGATTACAAAAATACTTCTTCAAGAAAAATTCTTGATTCATCACGTTCACTGGGTTCAGTGATTAAACTCCTGACACCCGATGAAGAATACACCGACGAATACAACGAATGGCTGAATTCAATACCTCAGCGGATCAAGGACATCATTTACATTGTTAAAAGAAGGTATCACGTAGAAATGGGACAGCATTGGCGCGACTATTTCTCGGTTGACAAAGTGAATGGCTTGCCAGGAAATGAACTGAAATTCAACGGACGCAAACTGATTTCGAACTACCTCAGGGTAGGTCACGACCAGGACAATTCATGGCGGATCTTCCAGCTTCGTCAGGATTATTATGCAGCACAGAAGGTACAAACCGAAGATGATATTTCTGCCTCCATCGTACTGCCGGCCAATCAGCTGGAAAACCTGAGCAATAAATACAAAAATCCAAGTGTTAAGTTGCTTACCAATTGCGAGTCGCGCTTATTCCAGCGCCCCGACGACTGTGTGGTGAAAGGCTACGACAAGCAGGCTGAAAAAGATTTATCGACAGCTCCGGCTTTTCTTTCAAATTTTGAACCGCTCACACGCGATCAGGTTCGCGAAATCAAGGAAGACACCATTGGTTTTGATCTATACACCCAGCCTGTAAAAGACCTGATCAACAACTTCCTTGAAAGTGAAAGGCCTGAATACCTGGTGATCCCGTCGGAACCACGACTGGTTAACGGGGTGCCCTCGGCCAATCCGCGTTACCTTCAGGTACGTCCCGATTTGGTCAATCCGATCGATCGTTACCTGGCTGAAACCAGCACCCGTTTTGCACGCAAGGTACCCATGAACAAACCACTCTATCTGCCAGTCAATTCAGTTCTTCCCGGACGCAGAAACAACCCTGCCGAAAAGAAAAACAATGTACCACCGCTGGCCATCTACAACCCGATCCACTATCAGGAATTGCCAGAGTTGTTCATCGACTTTATATGCAGCGTAACAGGTAAATCACCATCAACCACCGGATTTGGATCAGAAGGAGCACTCACCAAGGGGCCTTTCAACAACCTCAGGGTATCGGCGGACCTGAACAACGCCCTTCTGTCATACATCCTCACCGATTATAAACCATTTTCATCGGCTGCCGGATACATTGGGCCAAAATACAAGGTCGATCATGACATCAGCCTTTTAATGCCTGAACTGATCTCGCGGATGACTGTTGAGGAACGTGAACCACAATTCCTGATCGAAAATGGCTATCTCGAAAAGGTGGAAAATTTTGAGCATGAAGGAAATAAAGTTGAAGCAAGTTTACTGGGATATCGCATTACCCTTAAGTTTGTTCATCATTTCATGGGCCGGATCTTCAGCAATCCGAATGCTGTGTTTAGTCAGGAAATGCTGAAACCCGAACTACAGGACATGGAAACCTTTGTGGCTTCGATGCAAAACCTCACCATCACCCAAAAGCGCGTAGCCGAAGGTATGATGAAGGATGGCACTTACGAAACCCTTTGCCCTCCGCTTAAGGCGCTGGTTAAGATCATGATCGACGGCAATTATGAAGGCAAGGACCGCAAGCATCCGGATATCAGAAATATGTTCACCCGTGACTATGTTCTGAACAGTGAATGGTACAAGCAGCGCTTAATTGAAAAGCAGAGGAAAGAAATTGCCTTCTGGAAAGCCGACGTGGCCTATCTTGAAAAAGTATTGAAGATGGAAAACTACCGGGAAGCAGCCGAGCGGCTGAATCTTGTCAAAAAGCTCCAGGAAGCAAATGACAACCTTGCCAGGGTTCAAAAACCAGCCTATCTCAAATCGTTAGAGGGAACGCTGGGTGCCGACCCAATGCAGGAATTAAAAAGCGATAAATAATAAGCTTACTAAAATAATGAACAAACAGCCGGGGCACTCATCCCGGCTGTTTTTTTGAAACACCATTTAGTTTTGAACATTATTTCACGAAAACAACAATTATTTGTGAAATTAGCAACTGAAAATTTATATTTGCATCATCATTTAAAATTGTTCGGGGTGTAGCGCAGTCCGGTAGCGTACGTCGTTCGGGACGACGGGGTCGCAGGTTCAAATCCTGTCACCCCGACCAATCAAAATAAACCTTTCTGCTGTAAGCAGGGAGGTTTGTGTTTTATGGAGGCTAAGCGAAGCTTAAAGCCGCAATAAAATACAAAACCGAAGTGAGCGAAGCGAACAGGGTTATTTTTTTGATTCACCTCCCCCCCTTTGGATTCATCGTCAGATAATTCCTGTCACCCCGACAATCAAAATAAACCTTTCTGCTGTAAGCAGGGAGGTTTTTTAATTGAATACCCCCCTTTGGATTTATTGCCGGGTAAGTCCTGTCACCAAACTTCCAATTAGCTGATATGACGGAAATGCTATGCTAGATCAACAAATTATTAAACTGCATTTACCCGCTTCAAAAGCCATTTCACAATTGGCTTAATTGGTTAATTTCGCGCCCTCAAATTCAACTAACAAAACACATCAATGAGTACACAGAAATTAGGAAATCCGGCGGTAGTGGGCCTTGCCGGTTTTGGTTTAAGCACATTGCTTTTGCAGATTCACAACATTGGCTTAATGGGTATTGGCCCGGTATTATCGATGGGACTTATTTTTGGAGGTCTGGCCCAAATGATTGCCGGTTTTATGGAACAAAAAGCAGGCAATAACTTTGGTTTTAGTGCCTTTGTTGCCTATGGTTCATTCTGGATCGGACTTGCCATAATTTGGTTACTTAACCATTTTAATGTTTATTCTGCTTCGCACTCCGATGTGGGCTGGTATCTTGTGGCATGGACGCTTTATACCGCAATTCTTACCATCGCTTCTTTATATATTCACCGCGCCATGGCAATTACCTTTATCCTTCTTGAAGTTGGTTTTATTTTGTTGGTCATCGGGCATTTTGGATTTCCGAAAATGAATGTTGTTGCCGGTTATGAATTAATTTTGTGTGCCTTGTCAGCATGGTATATGATGGCAGCCATTATCATCAACGATTTAGCTGGTAAAATCGTTCTGCCGTTGGGGACACCAATTATTAAGAAATAAATATTTATATTTACTGGCAATCAGAATGTTTATCATTCATTATAGTGTTTACAAATTCTTCAAGCTATATAACCTTAAACATTGAATTATGAAAACATTTTACATCCTGCTTTGTCTGCTTCTTAGCGGAATGCTTGCCAGTGCACAAAGTAACTTTTCTGGTACCTGGTCCCTGTCGAAAGACAAAAGTAAACTGAATGCCGAATACAGCATGGCTCCTTTTAAACTGGTAGTTCAACAAAACGATCAAGTTTTAAAAGTAGAGCGGCATTCGAGTTTCCAGGGAAACAATTTCACCACAAGCAGCGAATATGCCTTGGATGGAAGCGAAAGCATTAACGAAGGCTGGCAAAACATGAAAATCAAATCGACCTGTCAGTGGAATGAAGCAAAAAAAATACTGACCATTCAATCAGTCTTCCCAACGCAGGATGGATCGGAAGTTAAGGTCAGCGAGAACTACTCACTGGTCAACAACGAGTTTACCATTCATTCAAAGGCCTCCTCGTCGTGGGGCAATTTTGAAGAAACCTGGGTTTATGAAAAAGAGTGAACACAGTTGAATCGATTTAAAAGGAAGTTCCATCGGGGCTTCCTTTTTTTTGAATTTCCCCTCAATGGCAGCTCAAGACGATAGTCCATCGCTTCAGCAGATGATCTTACCCGACACCGTGCCTTTCATCTCTTCCATGAGCCCCTTTTCCACGATATTGCTTATCTTTCGTCACGAAATAGAAAATATCAGCTTATGTACCGTTTTGTTCTTCTCTTTTTGTTGGCACTGACTTTTCAAGGTCATGCACAGGTAGCATACGATTTATATGTGGCAGCCGACGGATCGGCCCAATACACCAGCATTCAGGCTGCAATTAACGACAGCAAGGCTTTTCCCGACAAACGAATTACCATCCACATTGCCAATGGTGTATACATGGAGAAGGTCAGGGTGTATTCTTGGAACCCTCTGCTTACACTCGAAGGCGAAGATCCCGACAGCACCATTATTACCTTCGACGATCATTTTAAGAAGATTGATCTGGGTCGCAACAGCACCTTCCATACCTATACCCTGAAAGTAGAAGCCAACGATTTTATTGCACGCAGGCTTACCATCCGCAACACGGCAGGGCCCGTCGGGCAGGCAGTTGCATTGCACATCGAAGGCGACCGGGTTCATTTCGAAGATTGTCGTATCGAAGGACGTCAGGATACCTTTTACGGAGCCGGTGAAGGAAGACGACAGTATTTCCGGAATTGTTTCATTAGTGGCACCACCGATTTTATTTTTGGTGAAGCTACCGTCGTATTCGACCAATGTGAGATCCACAGCCTTTCCAACTCCTATATTACAGCAGCCAGTACGCCGAAAGAAGAACCCTTTGGCTTTGTATTTCTGAATTGCCGGTTAACAGCAGCCGGTGGAGTCGATCAGGTGTATCTGGGCAGACCCTGGCGCCCCTATGCCAAAACAGTCTTTATTCACTGTGAACTGGGAGAACATATTCGCGCTGAAGGCTGGCACAACTGGTCGGATGCTTCGCGCGAAAACACTACTTATTATGCCGAATACAGGAACACCGGTCAGGGTGCTGCAAGCGAACAACGTGTTGATTGGATGAAGAAGTTAAGCAAAAAGGAGGCGAAAAAATACCGCCTGAAAAAGATCTTCGGTGAGTGGAAGGATTAAAATAAGCCCCAATAGTACAACTCAGGCACATTGCTTTTTCTGAGAAAAAACAGCTATACTTTCAGAAAAATCTTTTTGCGGTACATAAGCCAAACAGGCAGAAAGCAAAGAAAGGTGAAGAACAGTGCCCACAGGAGGGATGCCAGATTGGCCGGCATCAATGAAACAGCCACTTCCATGAAATGCGACTGAAGACTTGCTCCGCCAATTTTCAATCTTCCCAACGGATAGAATAACAAATAATGGAGCACGTAGGCAGTGATGGCATTTGCCCCGAATACAATACCCGGAAAGGCCCAGCGCTGCCAGCGGTTCACATCAACAATAAAGATCAGCACACTCCACAATACAGCTGCCAGTCCGGCAGTAAGCAGCACAAACGATGAGCTCCAGATATTTTTATTTAGCGGGAAGAAAGCAGAGACAACAATGCCTGCAAACAGAAGGATGTTACCATATATTCCCATGCTTTTGATCATTTCAATTTCGCTCTTTGTCTTTTGTATTATTTGAGCGGCAAACATTCCAAACAGTGTTGTTACAATGGCCGGAAAAGTACTGAGCAAGCCTTCGGGATCCCAGTTTCCAAAGTATTTTTTACCAGGCAAGCATTGGGCATCAACCCAGGCGGCCCAGTTCATTTCAGCCGTCAACACTGCCTCCTGTTCACCAGGTACAGGCACATACACCATTAAAAGCAGATAAGCCAGTAAAATGAAGATGGCAATCACCCAGCGATACAAAGAGGATACAAATAGGAAAAGCAAAGCCCCGGCCAAATAGCACAGTGCAATGCGTTGCAAAACACCGGCCAGGCGCAAAGGGAACTCAAAGCCGGCCGACATCCAGTTCAATAAAATACCCATAAGAAAGATCAGCAGCGAGCGATACAGTATTTTAGGAAGCATTGACTTTGGTGAAATCCCCTGCCCCAACCTTCGTCCAAGCGCCAAAACAATTGAAGCACCCACAATAAAAAGAAAGAAGGGAAATACCAGGTCGGCCAGGGTTAAGCCATTAAATTCGGCATGCCGCAAGGGTGGATAAATATGGTTCCATGAGCCTGGGACATTCACCAGAATCATTCCTGCCACGGTAAACCCCCTAAGGGCGTCGAGTGATACAATCCGCTGATTTTTTTCCATGTGGTATAATGAGAATTATTCAAACTCGCTAAAAGCAGGCTGTTGGTGCGCTCCTGCTTATTCAGTCTGCTGTTCGCTTTCCTTTTCCTTTCTGTAATTCAGTTGTAATGTTCCGAGTCGCTGATAATGCTTTTCCATGCGCTGTAAAAAGCGATGGTAGTCACGGTTTTCCTGTTTGGTCCAGAGCACTTCACTCATGGCACTCAGGCGTGGAAATACCATGTATTCAACATGATCCGATTCGGGCATGTATTCGGTCCACACGTTGGCCTGCCCGCCCAGTATAAAGTGCCGTTTGTTTTCAGCCAGTTTCTCAGGAGTTGGCGACCAGTTATAAATATCTTCCATGGTAGTCAATCCCCCGATGGCCAGTGGCTCACCAGCCGGATCAGCCTGGTAATGATCGAGGTAACAGATATCGTTGGGACTCATCACCACATGGTGTCCCATCGAAGCTGCTTCGATGCCACCTTCTTCACCCCGCCACGACATTACCGCAGCGTTTTCAGCCAGTCCGCCTTCGAGGATCTCATCCCAGCCAATCAGTTTCTTTCCCCTGGCATTCAAATATTTTTCCATGCGCTGAATAAAGTAGCTTTGCAATTCATGCTCGTCCTTAAGACCTTCGTCTGCAATGCGCTGTTGACATTTGGGGCAGGCCACCCAGCGGTTTTTGGGACATTCATCACCGCCTACATGAATGTATTCACCAGGGAACAATTCAATCACTTCGCTTAAAACATTTTCAAGAAACTCAAAAGTTGCCTCGTTGCCGGCACAAAAAACATCTTCGGATACGCCCCAGCGGTTAAAGGCTTCAGGTTCCCCGTTGCAACTCAGTTCAGGGTATGCAAGCAATGCCGCCACGGCATGACCCGGCATTTCTATTTCAGGTACGACGGTAATACCCAGCCTCTTTGCATGGGCCACCACTTCGCTGATATCCTTTTTGGTGTAATAGCCGCCATAACGTTTACCATCGTAGCGTTCGGGCTGCTCACTGGCATGACCAATCAGCGTTTCATCGCGCCATCCACCAATTTCTGTCAGTTTAGGATACTTTTCAATCTCGATCCGCCAGCCCTGATCATCTGTCAGGTGCCAGTGAAAGGTGTTGAGCTTGTGGGCTGCCATGGCATTGAGCATCTTTTTGATAAATGCCACATCATGAAAGTGACGGGCCACATCGAGGTGCATTCCCCGCCAGGCATAAGCCGGTGCATCGTTGATTACTACAAAAGGCAATTTCATACCTGCTTCGGTCATTTGGGCCTGATCGACCAACTGTAAAAAAGTTTCAAAGGCATAAAAGAAACCATTGTAATCGGCAGCTTTCACCGCAATACCCTGCTCATTGATCACCAGCTGATAGCTTTCGCCAGCCATGCTTTCGTCTTTCACAATGGTAATTCGCGCATTCTTACCACCATGTTCCAACTGAATATTATAGCGCTGATACAGGATGCGCGCCACGTGGCCTACCGATAAAAAATCGTCGTTAACCTGCATGTCGTCTCCGCTTTTCAGATAATAATATCCATCTAATACCTCGAGTTGGTTGGGCATTGGAATGAGCGACAGATCTGTATTATTTTCCTTTTTGCATGCCAACAAGGTAGTTAACAGCATGACTATCACAGTTATTTTTTTCATAAGATCAGTTCTTGTTAGAAGTTCAGTAAGAGCTAAAAATATAAAAAAACGCTCAATTAATTCCATTCTGTAACGCGATGTCCCAAAATGAACCTGATCAAAAACAAGATAAAGCACACAAGTTGCTGTTCTCATGACACTTAAAACAACTGGCATATATCTTGCTAAACAAAGGGCAAATCAATCAAAAGAATGATGAAACAGATGATAAACAAGCAGATGCTGAAGTTAAATGCCCTGATAGAGAAACTGCATACTTACATCACTACCAGACCCGTAGCCTTAGCGCCGGTAACGGTACGTCGGAATAAACGACCAATTCGCAGTCGATAAGCTGGAACATAAAGAAGGCTGCCCGCAAAAGGCAGCCTCCGGTATTTCTGACATTAAAAGTGTTTTAATTGTAGCCCAACAAATCTTCGAGCTGCTGGTGCAGGTCTTCACCACGCAAATTGGCAGCTACAATACGGCCTTCGCTATCGACCAGGAAATTGGCAGGTATTGAATTTACAGCATAAGCCTTTGCAAATTCATTGCCCCAGCCCTGCAGGTCGCTAACATGCAACCAGTTCAACTGGTCCTTTTCAATGGCCTCGAGCCAGTTTTCCTTGCTTTGGTCGAGCGATACACCGAAAACAGTAAAGCCCTTATCTTTGTATTTTTCAAAAGCGTTCACCACATTGGGATTTTCGGCCCGGCATGGTCCACACCACGAAGCCCAGAAATCAATCAGGGTATATTCATTTTTACTGTACACTTCTGAAAAGCTGAGCGGATTTCCATCTGCATCGTTTTGGGTAAAGTCGGGGGCAATTTGGCCCACATCAACTTTTTGAAGTGCTTTCACGCGTTCCACCATCATGTCGTACGAACGGGTTCCGGCGAGCGATGGATCAAGCTGAGCCAGTAATTCGGCCAGCTCTCCCGCTGTTTTGCCATACTGAATTCGGGTTAACAGGTGTCCGGCTACCGGCGAGGCAGGATGCTCGATCATGAAGGTTTTTTGAAACAGCCCGATGTTTTCGTACAAGCTATCGATATGCGCTTCGCGTGCTGCCTTTTCTTCTCCGTCGGGCAAAGCACGCATGGCATAGTATTCCTTCATCATGTAATCGTACAAGCGATCGTATTTTTCCTTATAGCTATTGTAAAGGCTTTGGACTTCCCCTCCGGTGATTTGTGCATTGGCCAGGGTCGAATCGACCACCACACTAAAACGCTCATTTTCGAGAAAGAACAATACTTTTTCGCGCTCAGATAGGCTCAGATAGTATTCATCGATGCCATCGACGGCACCTTTGAAGCTGAATTCACCCTTGTCGTTTACCTCGCTGGTATCGATGTTAACAAAGGATCCGTTGACCCTTTCCTGAAGAAAGACGGGTCCACTTATTTCCTTTTTGAACTCGCCCTGAATACGGTATTCGTTTTTGGGACTACAGGCGGCAAAAAATAGAATTAGAATGATCAATACACTGAATCGCTGCATCATGAATTTTTATGTTTTAATTGGTATAAATAATGTTGAATGCCTGATTTCAAACCTACAAAAAATTAATGAGGCTTAAAAACAAGCTTTGCCAGGCTTGACCAGAGCCTTCATCGCACTGTTTTACAGTTTTAATCGATTCGGACTTTGATCCCGAAACCAAGGCCCATGGCACCATAAGAAAAAAACTGATTCCACAGGCGCTGATTCTCGGGCACGGGCAATGAAGTCTCATCCTTCAGGCGAATTGTTGTTCCGTCGAATTCCTTGATTCGTCCGGGCTTATAAATCATGCTTTGATAAAATAACTCGACAAACAACGAGAAGGTATCACTCATAGGAAAGTTAAATCCTAGTGCTCCGCTGTATCCCACCGGAATATTCCCCCTGTATTTGTCTTCCTCGCTTCCCGAAATCACTTTCAGCAGAGGAAAACCGGCCAACAAACCCAGTCGGGCATAAGGCTCCAAATCGTTATTACTGGGTACATTAAAGGTGAGTGCGGGATGAAAACTGATGAGTTTCCCCACATAGTTCCGGTCGTTAATCAGCTGATCGACAAAAACGGAACGTCCGTTCTGAAAGCCAAAATCGGCTCCCACTTCCAGGTAGTCGTTCAGATACATGGCAGCCCCCAGTCTAAAATCAACATTTCCGCCAAAGCTGGCATAAATATTTTCGACCGAGGAAGTAGTATAGGCTTGTTCGAGCAATAAAGGCTGGCTTCCTAATCCATAGCCTACTCCGGTTTTAATGGTCAGCTGGCCAAACATGGCCAGAGGGAGAAATACAAGCATTGTTAAAAATGATCTTTTCATTGTCGTGATGGTTTTTATCAAGGTAGTTTCAAGCTATTCATTACTGCCGGATCAAATGTATTAAAAAAAAGAATACCCAAACAAAAGTGCAATCCAATATTCTTATGAGTAAAATAAAGTACCTAATGTAAATAAAACCCTCATTAATAGAAAAAGGCCATCAACGGTAAACCGCCAACAGCCTCTTATTATATTTGTTCTGCAATATCTGTTTATACAACGCCCTGAGCAATCATGGCATCGGCCACTTTGATAAAGCCTCCGATATTCGATCCTTTCAGATAGTTGACATAGTTCTCATCTTCACGGCCATAAGTTACACAGGTAGCGTGAATGCTCTTCATGATCTGGAGCAAACGCTCGTCAACTTCTTCGCGGGTCCATGGTAAACGCATGGAGTTCTGAGTCATTTCAAGACCCGAAACGGCTACTCCGCCTGCATTCGCTGCTTTACCCGGAGCATATAGAATTTTAGCATCGAGGAAAACGTCGATGGCTTCGGGGGTTGAAGGCATATTGGCACCTTCGGCTACTACGTAACAACCATTGGCTACCAGAACCTTAGCATCATCTTCGTTTAATTCGTTCTGGGTTGCACAAGGCAAAGCCACATCACATTTTACGCCCCATGGAGTTTTACCTTCAAAATATTCAACATTGTATTTTTCGGCATATTCGCTAATACGACCGCGTTTGATATTTTTCAGGTGCATTACCCAGGCCAGTTTTTCTGCATCAATTCCATCCTTGTCGTAAATGAAACCTGAAGAGTCAGACAGGGTAACTACCTTTCCTCCCAGTTCAAGCACTTTTTCAGCGGCATATTGTGCTACATTACCTGAACCGGAAATGGCCACTACTTTATTCTGGAAGCCATCGTTGCGGGTGGTCAGCATTTCCTGAGCAAAATAAACAGTACCATAACCGGTTGCTTCGGGACGAATCAGACTTCCTGAATACTCAATGCCTTTTCCGGTCAGTACGCCTGTAAATTCGTTACGAATGCGCTTGTATTGTCCAAAGAGGTAACCAATTTCGCGGCCACCCACACCAATGTCACCTGCAGGTACATCGGTATTGGGACCGATATGACGTTGCAGTTCGGTCATAAAGCTTTGACAAAAACGCATTACTTCGTTGTTCGATTTCCCTTTGGGATCGAAATCCGATCCACCTTTTCCGCCGCCCATGGGCAAAGTGGTTAAACTATTTTTGAATACCTGCTCGAAAGCCAGGAATTTGAGAATACCCAGATTTACAGTGGGGTGAAAACGCAAGCCGCCTTTGTACGGGCCAATGGCACTGCTCATTTCGATACGGTAACCACGGTTAATTTGCACATCGCCATTGTCGTCGATCCATGGAACGCGGAAGATAATTACCCTTTCAGGCTCCACCATCCGTTCGAGGATTTTATTGTTCAGATACTTTGGATTTTCGCTAATAAAAGGCATCAATGAAGTGGCAACTTCCTGCACTGCCTGGTGAAATTCCGATTCGTTGGGATTTTTGGCAATTACCTTTGCCATCAAATCGTTTACTTTAACATTCAATAGATCTGCCATGCTAATTCAACTTTTAGGGTTTAATGATATTATAACTTTGAAGCCGGGGCCAATCTGGTGACGCTGATCCGGAAAACATGACAAAAATAATATCACTTTTGCTGAAAGCTGAAAATGCTTCAACGATTACGTGTTTCACCTAGGGGGAGAAGAAAACAGAACAGAGCTGTCGCATTTAAATTTCGATGATGTTGTTTTTAATGGAGAACTTCACCAGGTCGACCATGCTTTTCAGTTTTAGTTTTTGCATGATGTGATTTTTGTGTGATTCGACGGTCCGGACGCTGATAAAAAGTTCATCGGCAATTTCCTGGTTGCTCAAACCATTCCCCCATTGCTTCAGAATTTCAAGCTGGCGCTCACTCAGCTGATTAATGGCCTCGTTATCGCCATCACCCTGGTCCATTTTATTAATGTACTGATTGAGCACCATTTGGTTGATTGAATTATTGAAGTAATCGAAACCATTCCTTAAGGTATAAATGGCTTCAATCAGATCGTTACGCGATGCATCGCGTCCCAGAAAACCCCGTGCTTTCGATTTCACAATTTTAAAAACCGTTTGGTCCGATGTATCGTATGAAATGATGAGCAATCGCAATTTAGGATTGATGAGTGAAAGTTGAATGATCAGATTCATGCTTCGCACCGAAGTATCGTGCAAATGAATTAAAAGTACATGCAACACCGGATTTTTTGCCTGTTCAAACAGGCGGGCCTTTCCTGAAGTACAAAAAAGAATTTCAAAATCGTTGACCGGCAACAGCATCTCTTGAATACCCTGCGCCATCAGGCGGTGCTCATCGTATATTCCTAAATTGATCATTGTGATTATTTCAGGTCTTCATCGAACAGTACCACCGAGCGTTTACGGCGGCCGTCCATAATTACATTTAAAGGCTTTTCGAAACGGACATGGGTAAAGTGCGCTGTCTTTTCAATCACTTCCTGACGTTCAAGTACCTCCCACTTTATAAAATCGGTAGCTGAAGAATGAAGCACCGAAAAATAGCCAATGTTCATCGAGGTTACATTGTGAAAAAAGTGCGATCCCAGCGATGAATCGAGCGGGAAGTTATCGAGACTGGTTTCAACAATTACCCTGGCATTCGAAATTTGTGCCCAGTTTACCGGTATCCCCAGAAACTGATCACGCGTACCCCAGCGACCAGGACCGATGAGCAGGTATTTTCGTTTTTCCCTGATCATCTTATGATTCAGTTTCTCTATTTCAGCCACCATGTCGATGGTTTTCAATTTATCAAAACTTTGAGGTGAAACAAAAATCACATCCTTCAGTTGTTTATTCTCACCATTTCCAAGGCTTTGCGAAGTATGAAGCAACATTTTTTCAGAAGCAAAACGGCTGAAATCAATATTTTGGTTGTCGATACTGGTTAACAGCGGCTTGATTTGCAAAAGATAAAAAGTGGGCAGCTGATGCTTGCCGGGTGTCAGGTCCACTGCAAATTCAATTTCGACCGGCGAACCAAAGGCTTCCTCCACGGCCTTCAAAATGGTCGAGATGGTTTCGGCAAGTGGAATCTGGTCGTACTGCAGAATGTTGGCAAAATCGACAATGCGTGGTCCATAACTGCTCAGTCCTGGTTCAATGGTATCGTTTTCGGCATTGTAAACCGAAGCACAATGGGTTAAGGTGCCATGCGCCTCGGCTACATCGAGATCGAGCGTTTCGATGGTGGCCGACTCCCCCTGTTCCAGCAGATCGATGTCGAAATCTTCGTTATTCAGCGCAAAAAACTTCAGCTGGGTACTCTTCAACAGGTTCTTAATGTCGTAAACCGAAATTTTGGGATAAGCCGGTGAAAAGCGGTACGATGGCATTCCGTTCACCACATAGCTTCCCAAACCAATGGCACTGATGGCAAAACCTTCTTCGGGTTTCATGCGTGCCACAGGATAATAGTTGTACGACTGAGCCACCCCGCTAATGTGCGGATAATAGTATTTGTCGTGTTGCGAACCAACCAGTTCCTGAAGAATAATCGCCATTTTCTCATCTTCCACCTTATGATCGATGGCCTCGAAGTAAGTTCGGGCCTGATCGGAAAAGATGGAAGCATAAATCATTTTGATGGCGTTCGACAGCAATTCGATGACCTTCTTTTTATGCCGCTTGTCGTTGGGGATCAGATAAGTGTCAAACACGCCCGAGAAAGGATGAGTTATCGAATCTTCCGATGTACTTGATGAGCGCACGGCAATGGGCTTTTCAACCTGATTGATGAACACTTTAAGTTTTCGGATGAGTGATGCAGAGAGTTTGCCTTCGAAAAAGTGCTGACGCAGTTCGCGGTACGATACTTTTGGATCGACTATTTTTTCGAGTAGATTATTGATACTGATAAACTTCTGAAACTCGTTGGTTCCGATGATGACCGTGATGGGAGTCGAAATATTGATTCGCGACTTCAGTTTGGAAAAGTCGTAATTGTAAATCAGTACATTGATAAAGGCCAGTCCGCGTCCCTTCCCTCCCAGCGATCCGGTGCAAAACGAAACAATGTTGCGCTCGTCGAGCGAGGCCGTTTCGTCGAAACTCATGATGCGACCCCGCTTTTTCTCTTCGCGGTAGCGATGGATGGCTTCGAGAAAGAATTTCCGCGATTCGGCTACTTCTTCCATTGAATGCAGCGGAATGGGATTCAATGTACGTGCCAACTGTATTTCACCACGGGCCATGAGCCACAGCGATAATTGGTTTTCGCGGGCATGAACATAGAATGACTCGTCGGGAATGGTTTTCAGCAGACTTTCAAATTCTCTGAGTGAGCGTGCTACAGCAATCTTCTCGTCTTTAAGATTTCTGAATACAAACGAGCCAAAACCCAGATAGTTTTTCAAAAATATTTTTAAATCATTCAACAGGGTATCCGAGTTTTTATCCATAAACAAGGCACCAATCTTCTTTGCAGCAAAACGATTTTTCTCTTCCGACGACTGCAACACGATGGGCAGGTTATGGATTTTGCTTCGTGCATACTTCAGGAATTTAACCCCGGCCTTGTTGTCTACCTGGCCAGCTCTTTCAAACTCTACATCGGAAATAACACTCAACAGGTGGTCCTTGTATTTATTGAAAATAGAAATGGCTTCTTCGTAATTGCGGGCAAGCAGTACTTTGGGTCGCGAGCGCATGCGGCTGATCTTGTCGAGTTCGTTTTTCTCCACTTCGGGTAAAATACGCTGTACCTGATCGAAAACAATGCTGTAAAGCATCTGAAGGTAACGTGAATAGTAAAGTGGTGAGTCCTCAACAATAAGGATTACCCGTACAAGCCCTACCCGGGTATCGTTTTCAACATTGATGCGGTCTTCGAGCGATTTCACCATGGCAAAAATAACCAGTGAATCGCCATTCCACACAAAGAGTTGATCGATGGAGTTGAGCTGAGGCACCAGCTCTTCAAAATACTTCAGATTGCTCTTTTTGCTCAGTAAAAGGAAAACAGGCATACTGCTGTTCTTTTCCTTGATTTTCTTACTCAGGTTGATGGGGGCTTTTCGATCGAGGCCAGCCATCAGAATCACCATGTCGAAGTTGGTAGTTTCGAGCACTTCGAGTGCTTCCTCTTCGGTAGAAACACCGGTTATACGGGGCAGGGAAAACAGGCTGTACTGATAAATTTCACCCATAAATTTTTCGAAGAAGGAATCTTCGCTCTCAAGCATGAAGGCATCGTACAAGGTCGAAACAAAAAGAATGTGTTTTACCTTGTATTTCATCATGTCGAGGTAGATGTATTTTTCGAGCGATTGCTGATTGAAATACAACTGCAAGGGCTTCTTATTTTTTACCATCGATTTCCGAAAAGCTTCGGTTTGCACATGCGTATCAAACACAAGCCCTTTTTTGCTGATAATTTCGAAGCCTTTGTAACTGTTCAGATAGCCACTTACCATTTTCCCTATATTCTTCAGCAGGTTTCGTTCTTCCAATAAAAACGGCCCTTCGTAGGCATTGGGAAATTCTTTCAGGTAAGCTATTTCGATACTTCCCTTTTTATTATCGATGGTAAACAGCGGTTCTTTCTGCATCCATTCGCTTTCAATAAAACCAGTGCTGATGTAGGGTTTACCCTCAAAAATAATCCGGCAGGCGGTGTATCGCGGGTATTGCCACGAGTGCGGAAGCAAATTGGCTATGCGCTGGAGTGCTTCATCAATGCTGTTTCCTTCTTCAATTATCTTTGAAGTCTGATTGATGGCATTCAGTTCTTTAAGTCGCTCGGTATTCATTTTATGCAAAGTGCCAAACAAATCACGTACGGCCCTACCCGAAATCAAAGCAGCCAGATTGATGAGCATGTTGCGCTCTTCCTTTAAAAAAGGGCCTTCATCGGCTTCAGGAAAGTTACGGGTGTAAAAAACTTCGATTAATCCGCGCTTGTTCGACACCGACTGGAAGGGCTGACTGATAAGCCAACCCGATTCAGCAAAATCACTGCTCTCATAAGTAGTTCCATAATAAGTGATTCGAACGGCGGTATATTCAGGAAACTGAAAAGAATCCTTCAGTACCTGACAAATTTTTGGAAGTGCATCACTCAGCGTTTTCGACTTTTTGAGTAGCTCCGAAGTTGTATTGATCCCTTTGAGTTCTTTCAGTCGTTCCGAATTATCACGAATCAGTTCACGCAATTTATTTCGGGAGGCAACTCCGGAGATAAACAAGGAAAGTGTCTGCAAAAAATTACGTTCTTCTTTTAAAAAGGGGCCTTCATCGGCTTGTGAAAATTTTCGGAGGTAGTACACTTCGATACTTCCCTCTTTTTTATCGGGAGTTTCAAAAAGCTGTTGCTGACACCAGCGGCTTGTTTTGAAATTCGGACTGGTAAACACTTTCCCGTCGTAGCTGATTCGCACCACCGTAAACTTAGGATACTGCCAGGCTTCGGGCAGGTGCATACACAGTTCCTCAAGTGCCTGAAAAATTGAATCTCCCCTGCTGAGTATTTCACTTGCTTTTTCAATTCCGCCCAATTCCTTTCTGCGTTCGCGATGCTGAAGATTAATGGCCTTGAGGCGAAAACCGGAAATCGAACCACGAATTAAAGAGCACCAATGTGGCAACAAATCTTTAACGGCCAGGTATTCATCGTTTCCAGGCGATGATGCCCGGATGGCATCAAAGAATAACTCAAGATTGCCCCCTGTTTCATCAGGCGTCCCAATATCGCCCCTCAGTTCCATGCTGCTTATTTCAAAGCCCTTGCTGAAATATTCATTGCCATCATAGCTAATTTTAACCCCGACAACAGCCGGCATGGTATGCTGCAGCAACTCATTACATACCCCTTTCAGATACGATGTCAGCCAGCTTTTCGATTCGGCCAGGCTGGTAATAGCCATCGCTGCCATGTGCAGTTGATGATTAAATGCTTTGATATCATTTTTATCACGCTCTGTTCTATAGGAACTGTTATCTTTCTTCATGAAACTTTCTTTTTGCCACTTTGCGTGCATAATTTAACCAATCGAAACACAAGAAACAACTGTTCAGCAACCGCTGCCACATCAGGCAAAAATAAACAGAAGTTGTTTAGCTTTTGACCTGTTTGAACAAAAAGAACTGACTGTAGTGAGTATGACGTTAAAATTCAATAAAACAGCAATCATGAATCACGACATAGATTCAATAATTTAATGCATCCTGGCCTTCATCGAAGTTTTACTGCTGTTCGCTGAAGCTGTTTTACCAAACCTTCCAATAAACTGTTCTTCGTTCTGATAAACAGCACTAAAATCGTTCCCTTCGACCATGATAAATTTCGATTTGGAATGCATATTCACCAGGAACAAACCTCGTATCGCATTCTGCGAATTCCAAAGCGCGTTACAAAGCACACTGCTGCTTACTTCGTTTCCACCTGTTAAAGCCTTCAGTGCATCGATTGTCAGGTCTGCACTTCCTGTTGCATAAAGCATCGCAGGCTGTTCCTGCAGAATATAGTTATAGAAGGGTGAGCTTAATGAATGATTAAAAAATGAAGCACTTTCAATCGCAATGAGTTTAAATGAGTTGCTTTTTCTGAATGCATCCGTAGTAAATAACGCCTCGTGCCCGTCACTCAGCAAGAGCGTTACGGTACATCCATTGCGTAACAAATCCTTTACAAGCGGAAACATCACAAGCGCACCGTCGCCTTTTGCAACGCATAATACATGTTGATTACCAAGCGTTGGAAGGTGCGGATTCTGAAAAACACTGAGTGCTTCAATCCGATCGCCTACAGCCAGCGATGCTGGCATGCTGCCACGTGGCATGATGAACCGGACGGTTTCGTTTCGAATTTCATCAATTACAGCATAGAAGAAGTTGTTGGCTGTTCCGGATTTGAATTGGATCCAGGCACCTGGTTTTACTGATTTAAACCTTTCACTTCGATTGATGCTAAGCTGGTTAATATCTGAGGTCAGTTTCTTAATGGCTATAATCAGATTCATAATTTTCAGTTTTAAGGGCCTAAATTTAGAACAAAGCCGGCAAGTTATTTTACGATTTTCATAGAATCGGAAAAAGAACAATCCAAAATCAGTAAAACACCTAAGGTCGCTTTCAGTTTTATCATAAAGTAATGAACATAAACCCCCAATTGTAAAAATGATTTTGCATTTTTGTGAGCTGTGCTGTATGATCAAATCAATTGAACTATGGAGAAAATTGCTTCAACTGAGAAACGCTGGCCCGTGCTGCTAACCACCATGTTTGCCTCGTTCATGAATCCTTTCATGCTGGCGGCTGTGAACATTGGCTTACCCGACATACAGGAACAGTTTAATTGCAGTGCCACCACGCTGAGCTGGATCACCAACTCGTTTTTACTGGCCAATGCCATGGTACTGTTACCATTAAGTAAAGCAGCCGACATCTGGGGACGCGTCAGGTTTTTTAAAATTGGTTTGTACCTGTTTACCTTGTTTTCACTTTTGGCCGCCTTCAGCCCCAACATCACACTGCTCATAACCATGAGAGTTTTTCAGGGTGCAGGAGCCGCACTGATGCATGTAACCGGACTGGCTATTCTCACCGAAACCTATCCTGCCAATAAGCGCGGTGTTGCTTTGGGAATTAACATTGGTGCCGTTTATACAGGTTTATCGCTGGGTCCCTTTGTAGGTGGAATGCTGACTCAGCTGGGTGGCTGGCAGCTAATTTTTCTTGCAGTGGTTCCTTTGGGCCTTGCCTCCATTGTTATGGCCCATGTAAACCTGCGCAATGTACTTTCTTCACTTCAAAAACACGCTTTCGATTATCAGGGAAGTATCATTTATGTTCTTGCCATTTTTGCCTTCATTTATGGCGGAGGGAAAATTAAGACAACTCCGGGTTTGCTCATCTGGCTTGGCGGTATTGTATTGATGGTCTTCTTTTTCATCTTCGAAAAGCAACGCGAAACACCTATTTTAAATGTAAAACTGCTTCAGAACAACCGTCGTTTCACCTTCTCGAACATTGCAGCCTTTATTCATTATTCGGCTACCTTTGGTGTCTCATTTTTGCTTAGTCTTTATCTTCAGTATTCTAAGGGAATGACTCCCGGTGAAGCCGGACTGGCACTGGTTATTCAACCGTTGATTATGGCCGTCACAGCACCGCTTACCGGCCGTTTGAGTGATAAAATTGAACCTGGCACCATTGCCTCGGCCGGCTTGCTGCTAACCTTTGTTTCGCTGGCGGGAATGGTTCTGCTCAACACACAGTCATCGCTCACCTTCATTGTAATTTTACTTGCGATTCTGGGGCTGGGCTTCGGCCTTTTCACTTCGCCCAACACCAATGCCATCATGAGTTCGGTTGACAGGAAAAACCTGGGTATTGCTTCGGGAATCAATGCCACCATGCGGGTTTTTGGTCAAACCATTAGTATGATGATGGCCACTATTTTCATTTCAATCTACCTTGACAAATCAGTACTCTCGGCTTCCAATACAGGCCAGCTGGTCAAAAGTATGCACCTCTACTTTATTTTCTTCTCGGTATTAAGCCTGGCAGGAATCTGGTTCTCGTTGCAACGCAACAAGTCATCGAAACAGTAACACAGGTTACCGCCAAAAATCGGCCGTTGACCTATTAACCAATCAGCTTCCGGGTATGAAATAGCAATTTCACGAAAAATTTTCAGGCAATTTGCAACCCTTAAAATTTCATACTGTCTATAAAATCGGAAACTGAAGTCATTGGGAACACAAAAAGACATACACCAGGCGTTGATCGAAGCCAGCAAGCATGGCGATAACAGAGCAAGGCGACAGCTGTACGAACTGTATGCACGGGCCATGTTCAACATTTGCCTTCGCATGATGAAAAAGCGCGAAGATGCTGAAGACATGCTACAAGAAGCTTTTATTCAAGCCTTTAACCGGCTCGACAGCTTCAGGTACGACGCAACATTTGGTGCATGGCTCAAACGCATTGTCATCAATACCTGCATCAATGCAATCAATAAACGCAGGGTTGATCTGATGCTGACCGATAACGTGTACCACTTTGACCAGCGTAACGAAGAAGATGAAAGCACCGATTTGCCGCTGACAAGCAGCGACGTAAAAAAGGCCATGGAACAACTGCCCGAAGGCGGACGAATCATTTTTTCGCTTTACCTGCTCGAGGGCTACGACCATGTTGAAATTGCACAAATACTGGGCATTACCGAATCAACTTCGAAATCGCAGTACATGCGTGCAAAACGAAAAGTTTATGAAATTTTAAAGGAGAAATATTATGAAGAAGCTTGAAGATTTCATGCGCAGTCACAGGGACGAATTCGATTCAGAACTCCCATCTCCGCAATTATGGGAAAAAATTGAATCGGGGCTCGAGAAGTCAGCTCCCCGAAAACGCAGCGCTCTTTGGAAAATAAGTGCAGCCATTGCTGCCGTGCTTGTGCTTGCCTTTGTGGCCAACTTCCTTCTTAAACCAGAACAATCAAGGATGCAGAAATATGCCGGAATATCAGATCCGGAACTGATCAACCTTCTCGAAACCGAAGCTTATTATTCTAAAAAAGTATCGGTTCAGTTGAAAGAGATCAACAAATGCTACAACATTTATCCTGAACTGAAAATGGATATTGAATCGGACCTCAACGAGTTGGACAATATGTACAAAGAACTCGAAAACGATTTGAACGACAACCTGTACAACCGTGAAGTAATTGAAGCCATGATTCAAAATAACCGTTTGCGCCTTGAGTTGGTCGACAGAGTGCTCGATCAGATTAACTGTTAATAAGAAAAGCTATGAAATTTAAAATATTATATTTCACAACAGTACTGTTCATCTCTGCTTTGATGGCATTGTTCAGTTCAAATCGGGCTTACGCACAGGTTACCGAATCGCGTACACTCACCAAAGGCTTTGAAGTGGATAAAAGCACCATCGTCGACATTGAAAATAAATATGGCGATGTAAGTATCGAAACCTGGGATAAGGATTCGGTATGGGTAGAAATTGTGTACGAAGTATCGGAAAAAAACTACGACCGGCTCGATAAAAAAATGAAGGAGATCAGTTTTGAACTGACCCAGTCGGGCCATTATGTAGTCGTCAGCACCATCATCGGCAGCACCCGCAACATGTTGTTGGGAGAGATTAACAAACTAAAGGAAAGTATTGGCATGGCTGAATCGCAGGTTAAAATCGACATTCGCATCAGCCTTCCCGATCAGCTCGACCTGCGCATTAAAAACAAATTTGGCAACATTTACCTCGACGATTACAATGGAGATGTAAGCATCAACCTGTCGAACGGAAGACTCAAAGCCCACGACCTGACAGGATACAGCAACCTCACCATCAGCTTTTCGGATGCCATCATCAACAGCATCGATACCGGTTCGCTCGAAATATATTACAGCGAAATGAACCTGACTGCTGCCCGTAAACTGCGCATTACCAGCAAAACATCCGACATCACCATTACCGAAGTAAAACAAATGCTGGTTAATTCATCGCGCGATGACTACCGCATCAGAATGATCGCTGATTTCGAAACACAGGCCAGTTGGACCGATTTTGCCATTACCGAATTCAGCAAACAATCGGATATTAAAATGAATTACGGTGAACTCACCATCGAAAAGATTCAGCCAACAATGGAACAAATCGTCATCGATGCCCGGTCGACCAAAATCAACCTCTTCTTCTCGAACAACATGGATGTTAATTTTGATATCATCACCGACCGGGATCTGAATTTGCCCATGGAAGCCACCATCGATTCGACAGTTCAAATGAATACCGAAGACAAGGTAATGCGCTATATCGGACGCACAGGAAACATTGATATAGAAAGCCCTACAGTGATACTTAAAACAGAATCGGCCGATATCAGCATCCTCAAACGATAAAAGATTGCAACCCTTAGCCAGGGTTGTTGTCTCTACTAATGAAAACACAAAGAATTATGAAAACACTTCTAAAAAACACTTTCCTGTTACTTCTTTTAACAGGCTTACTCAACAGTTGCTTTGTCGATGTGATAGAATTTGGCAATGGCGAATTGATTGAAGAAAGCAGATCCATCCCTGAATTTGATGCCATTCATGTGGCCGGGAGTATGCATGTATATTTTGAATACGCTGAAAATCCCGAAGTATTGGTGAGTTGTGAATCCAACTTAATGCAGTACATCGAAACAGCGGTATCCGACACCGAACTTATCATCCGCACTCCATTCAATGTAAGTGTCAGACCCACCAAAACCATCGAAGTATATGTAAAAGGGCCTTACATTGATGAACTCCGTTTATCAGGTTCAGGCATGATTTACAGCAGCGACGTAATTGAAGCCCCTACGCTTGAACTAAAAGTATCGGGTTCGGGAGAGATGGATGTTGCTTTCGAAGGCGAAGAATTGTTCACCAAAATTTCAGGTTCGGGCGACTTATATGCCAATGCCTATTGCAGCTATGTCTCGGGCACTATATCAGGCTCAGGCCGTTTGACACTTGAGGGGGCAGCCACCGATGCTGAATGCCAGATTTCGGGTTCGGGAAAAATATTAGGCTATGACTTCCCGGTGGAAACAGCCGACCTGAAAATCAGTGGATCGGGCGATGCCTTCGTCCATGTTCACGATTACCTTTATGCCGATATCAGTGGCAGTGGCAGTATTCACTACCTTGGTGATGCTTTGATTCATACGCGTATTTCCGGATCGGGAAAAATCATTGACGAGAACTAAATTTTGAAACGATAAATGATTGAAAAATGAAGCAACTTTTATTCATCATACTTTTTCTTACTTCCTTTTCGAGCATAAAAGCACAACAGTTTAACCGGGCGATCGGAGTAAGACTGGGCCCTTACAACAGTTTGTTTTTTGACCAGCAAAACGACGATCTATCGAATTATCGCTTTATGCTCAGCTGGAGAGAAAACGGCAAACAATTCACAGCCATGAAGTATTACATGCGCTACGACTTCGAGGGATTGCCAGAATTTCTTTCATTTTATTACGGATTCGGAGCCCATGCAGGCTATGTAAAATGGGATCAGCGCATTGTTGACGACAGAGGTTACTACTGGGATAAACGTTCGGCACCAGTTGCCGGTCTCGATGGCCTGGTTGGTATATCGTATGATTTTGATAAAATACCCATTTCTATTATCTGCGATGTTAAACCTTCGTTCGATCTCTGGGGCCCGAAGCTTTTTAAAATGAATCCCTTTGATGCCGCCCTGGGAGTGGTTTACACTTTTTAGAAACGACACCTTAATCAATAAATAGCCAGAAAACACAACTTATAATTTTGCTTATCAGTATGGATGGCCGCACATTCAAAGGTTAGAACGAGGCGCTTTCCATTGCTAGCTAAGCGAGTAAATCAAAACGAAAAATGAAACGAGCCATGTGAAATACATTTCACTCACAGGCAAATGTTCCGTCAGCTGACGGATGGCGAGTTCCATACGGGTAGCCAGAAAATTCAATGAAAACAATCTTGATCCAACAGGTAATTAGCAACTTAAGAAATATAAACAGATGAAAACATTACTTATCATTTCAATCGCCCTGATGTCAATGATACCGGGGCATGCACAAAAAACCATCAAAATCGATAACATCAACGATCAGCAAATCAAAACCGTATTTCAAAGTAACAAGCGGGATGGTTTTTACGGATCGATCTCAAGCGGATACTCTCCCATCGACGGCAAGCACGGCCTTGTTTTTTCATCACGAGGCAGCTGGATCATGGATCATTGGTTTGCCGTTGGAATTGGCGGCACCGGCTTTGTGAACAATGTCGATCAATTGAGTGCCGATTTAAGCGGATATCTGGCAAGCGACGAAACAGGTTTGGCAGGGGGCTATGGTGGTATCTATCTGGAGCCCATGCTTGGCCCTTTAAAACCGGTACATCTTAGTTTTCCTGTCTTATTTGGGGCAGGTGGACTAAGCTCGTACACCACCTATCATCATACCTATTATGATATTGAAGATTACTTTTTTGTAATTGAACCCGGTATTGAGCTCGAGGTGAACTTCACCCGCTGGTTGCGGGTTGCCGCTTTCACCACCTACCGTTTTACCTCCGACATCAACATCGAAAATGTAAACAGCAATGCGCTGCGTACCTGGTCGGCGGGTCTTAACTTCAAGGTTGGTTTATTTTAGTTTCCCTTCAATTCCTCATTCATACCTCTCCCGTTGACATGAAAGTGTCAGCGGGATTTTTTTGTTAAATGGATTACATTAAAAAATAATCGCCCATTTCTGTTACATTTGCAGCTTTATCAGTAACCTCATGGAAAATCAGCATCCTGTAAAGTTGTACGGCGCCATTTTGTTGGCCATGGTATGTTTTGCCCTGTCGTTTGTATGGTTCAAAGTGGCCAATATATCGTACGGACCGCTCACCATTGTTTTTTTCAGGCTACTCATTTCCACCTCCATTTTGTTTGTTTTTACCAAACTCACCCGCAAATTGATTCTTCCCGATAAAAAAGACCTGAAATACCTCTTGCTCATGGCCTTTTTCGAACCCTTTCTCTATTTCATGGGTGAAAGTTTTGGCTTACAATACCTCTCATCGACCGTTGCTGCAGTAATTATTGCTACCATTCCGCTGGTAGCACCTCTTGCGGCGCTTGCTTTTTATGGCGAACGCATCACCTTGCGCAACATCATGGGAATCATGATCTCATTTTTTGGCGTAACCCTGGTAATTTATGAAGTTGGAGTGGGACTCAGCGCATCGCCAATTGGTGTTGCCCTGCAGTTTACGGCAGTAATAGCAGCTGTGGGATATACCGTTGTTTTGCAAAAAGTGTCAAACAGGATGAACAACCTTTCCATTATATTGATGCAGAACATTATTGGTTCGATTTATTTTTTCCCCTTCTGGCTGATATTTGAGAAGAATCGTTTTGTATCCACTCCATTCAATCCCGATGCCATGCTTGCCATTGTTTATCTGGCCATTTTTGCATCTACACTGGCTTTTATTTTCTTCACCTACAGTGTCAGGCACCTTGGAATTACAAAAGCCAATATGTTTACCAATACCATTCCGGTTTTCACGGCCATTTTCGCCTGGATCATACTGGGCGACACACTGAATGTACAAAAGATTGCCGGTATCATGGTTGTGATAAGCGGATTGTTCATGGCTCAGGTACGATTTAAAAAGAAAGCGGGAGGTCCCGACCCCATTCCCCGAACCTGATCATTCATTTTAACAGGAACAAAGCATGCACCCGATCACCTATAAAACACCAGCAGAACTAAAGGCCCTGGTCAAGAAACAGGACAAAGCCCATAAAGCCTTTTTCAAAAAACTGAAAAAGATGAAAGCAGGTGAACTCGATCATCATTTTCACCGTTTGCATGAAGAAGCCTTCGATCAGTTCAACTGTCTCGACTGTGCCAATTGCTGCAGCTCAATTAGTCCGATTGTTACGGAAAAAGACATTGACCGGCTGGCCAGGCACTTTAAACAAAAACCCGGCGATTTGATCGAACAATACCTTTACATGGATGATGAAGGTGACTATGTATTTAAACAAAGTCCCTGCCCGTTTCTGATGTCTGATAATTATTGCATGGTATACGAAAACAGGCCCAAAGCCTGTCGTGAATATCCACATACCGACCGGCGAAAGATGGTACAGATTCTTAATCTGACACGAAAAAACTGTGAAGTATGCCCGGTTGTGTACGAACTGGTCGAGGAACTCAAATCAACCATTAATAAATAAGCGATCTCAGTTTCTTGTTTTCGGGCCCAAAGCCGAAACCAAAATAAAAACAAGTAGCGAGGCAGTTACGCCGAACACATTTTCGTTTAAACCCAAGGGAAGACTTACTTTCCAGAAAATCAGCATCAGGGTAGTACCACCCCCTGCGATCATCGACAAAATGGCTGCCGTACTGTTCAGCTTCTTAAAAAAGAGGGCTGCCAGCACCGGTACGAAAAGTCCTGAAACCATAAAGGCATACGACAAAAGCATCAATTCGAGCACATTGGGTATTTTCAATGCAATCAATACTGCAATGGCGCCAATCACAAAAGTGAGCAATTGTGAGAATTTTATGGCCTTCGGATGCTTGGGATTGATACGAAGAATATCGGTCTGGAAATTTCCGCTCGAAGCCATCAGGCAACTGTCGGAAGTTGACATGATGGCAGAAAAATACACTGCCAGAATAACACCGGTAAAGCCTGCCGGAAGAATGGTTTTCAATAAAAGCGGCACCCCGATTTCGGGGTCGAAGGCCTCAAGACTTTCATAAGCCGGGAAGTAACCTTCGCCAAAAGCAACCCGGGCATACAGCCCCAGAATTACTCCGGTAAAAGCCATCACCGGATATTCGAACAGACCGGCAATAAACCAGGCCTTTTTGGCCGTTTTTTCATCGCGCGAAGCATATATTCGCTGGTAGAGTGTCATCCCGATAAACCAAATGGGAATAATGGTAATTCCCCAATTCACCAACTGTTGCCAGCTAACATTGCTCAGGCTCATGAATTCATCAGGCAGCTTAGCCTGTATGGCCGAAAAGCCACCCAGCTCATGCATACTAAATGGAATACCAACAAAAATAAGTCCGGCCAGCAATACAATCCATTGAATGGTATCGGTATAAATTACGGCTTTAATACCACCTGCAAAAGTGTAAACAACAGCTACAACCCCCATCACAATCAACGCAATGTTCAGGTTAAGACCATTGATGGTTGTCGATGCCAGCTTGGCCCCGGCCAGCAGCTGGGAACTGGTAAAGCCCAGGTAACCAACTGCCGAAACCACGCCGGCAATAAAACTTACCCGTTTATTGTACCTCAATTCGAGAAATTGGGGAAAGCTGTGCAATTTGTGTTTTTTGGTGTAGCGGGCAATAACGGGAACCATAATCACTCCGCTAAGCCAGGCACCAACCAGTCCGGTAAAAAGCAGCCACGACCCCGACAAGCCCATGATGAAACCAAGACCTCCCAGACCGATGGAAAAACCTCCTCCCACATCGGTGGCCACCACCGACAAACCGATGTGCCAATGATTCATGTTACGACTTCCTACAAAATAATCATCAACCGTTTTATTTCGGCGCATGAAGTAAAAGCCAAACCACAACATTAACACGAGGTAAACTCCAAAAATCAAATAGTCTATCAAATGCATAAAAGAAAACTTTAATCCTGTCGCAGGTCTTCAGCAGGAATCATTGATTCGGAAATCTCTTCACCTCGTGAAAATTTATCATAAACAGCACATTTTTGCCACCAGCGCGGGCCGTTGTTGCAATAAATATTTTTTACAAGAAACAGGGGTTGTTTCAATTGAACAAGCCCCTGGTAAATATGACATTGACTGGCGAACTTACATCTTCGTCCCATACTTCGGTCATTCATATTATTAAATGTATTTATACAGAATATTCATACTTTCGATACCACCTGCAATGTTTGTATTGTTGATAAGGGTTCCGGCATAGCTGTATCCGGCACCCAGGAAAGTTTTATTCATTGGGATTGAATGCAGTCTGGCCAGGGTAAAGAGCGTTTTGAAATTCTTTTTCCGCATATCATCTTCCATAAAATGCAGCAGCAGTTTCGAAAGTCCTAAACCCCGTGCCGATGGCAACACCGCAAAGTCGGTCATTTCAGCATTTTGATTTTCCCTGTCCATTTCAGCCGAAGAGATACTTTTCAGTTTTCCATCGATGAACACGCCATAGTAGCAGATATGTTCATCCATGGTTTGCTTAATATAGCCGGCATTGTGTACCGGAAAAGGGTAAGTTGAAAAGACTTCCTTAAAGATGGCTGTCATTTCTTCAGCATCTCCATGATTCAGCTCCCTGATATCGTACTTCGCTTCTTTAACACTGAGCTGCTTTTTCTCCGATGGCTCATAATTATCGAGCACTTCGTTGAATTTCTCGAGTGGTTCGGGATCAAAAATCGCCCGGTCGACACTCAAAAAGCGGGAAACGAAGCAACAATCTTCTTCTCCTTTAAAAAATCGCGGAACGGTACATTCTACCTTATAACCACTGCTTAAAAATACAGGAAGTAGTTTTTTAGGGGCCTTTCCGATTACCTTGGTATAACCACAGCTCATTGCTTTCCGGGTTATTTCATCGACCAGATCGATGCCTCCCTGCTCGGGAAACTTCATGATGTAAAGCCGATCGTTAAACTTGCCGTGATGTATGGTTGCTTCTTTAAATATTTCTACTTTATCCATCTGTTCTTTTTTCAATTCTTTCACTTCAGTTGGGTATACTTCTGTTTTATCCATCTGTTCTCCTTTCCATTCTTTCATTTCCGTTAGGTATTAATGAAATTGAATCATCGGAATCGCTTAACAATTTCTCGATTCCAGTTGATGCATATTCTTCCGAAGCATCGAGATTTAGTTCCAGATCGCATGCTTCACAATTCCTGTCACAATAACGAGGTTCGTAGGAATCAGGTTCCTTGTAAGTGGTTATCACTCCTTCATAATTTCTCAATACCACTTTGTTGGTACTCCACGAAATAATGTAGTTGGGCATGATAGGAATTTTACCACCGCCGCCAGGGGCATCAATAACATAGGTTGGTACGGCAAAACCACTGGTATGACCAATAAGGCTTTCCATTATTTCGATTCCCTTGCCTACCGGTGTTCTGAAATGAGACAGTCCCTCCGACAGGTCACACTGATACAGGTAATAAGGTCTGACGCGGTTTTTCACCAAGGTTTGAACGAGCTTTTTCATAATCCTCGGACAATCGTTGATATCGGCCAGCAATACTGACTGATTACCAAGAGGAATGCCGGCATTGGCCAATTTGGCAAGCGATTCACGCGCCGAGGCGCTGAGTTCACGCGGGTGATTGAAATGGGTATTGATCCAAATAGGATGGTATTTTTTAAGCACATCGAGCAAACCATCGGTAATACGGTAGGGCAATACCACCGGCATACGGGTACCAATTCTGATCACCTCGACATGTTCAATTTTTGTCAGCTCCGACAACAACCAGTCGATCATGCTGTCCGATAGCATAAAAGGGTCTCCTCCCGAAAGCAATACGTCGCGAACCTGCGGCTGCGATTTAATGTATTCGATACCCTTTATCATTTGGGCCTTTGAAGGAATGAAGTCAATATCTCCCACTTTGCGTTTGCGCGTGCAATGCCTGCAATACATCGAGCATACATTGCTCACATGAAACAATACCCGGTCGGGATAACGATGTGTAATCCCCTCAACCGGACTGTCCTTGTCTTCGGCCAGCGGATCGGAATATTCCGACTTATCAATGGTCATTTCACGGACATCGGCAAACGATTGCTTAAATACAGGGTCGTGCTGATAGTTGTCAACATCAATTAAGGACAAATAATAGGGAGTGATTGATAATGGGAATTTTTCAAGCGTTGTGTTTAAATTATTTCTTTCATCATCGCTAAACTTGATTCCCGTTACTTTCTCAAATTGTTCTATTGTTTGAATAGAATGCTTTAATTGCCATTTCCAGTCCTTCCAGTTTTTTAATGTTGTCTCTTCCTCAATTCGCCGAGCAATGCTCTGCTGATTTTCAGTGAAAATTTGCATATTGATAAAATTAGTTTCTATGCGAACAAAAATACAAAAAGATATTTAACTCATAAAATAAAACTTTGATACAGCCGCATACCGCGATAAATTTCATTCTAACAACAAAGAAAATATGCACTGTATATCAGACATATCAACCCTTGCATCAATGATGTTAAAAAAAGGCTATGAATAAGCAGGATTCCTGCACAGATGAATGGATGGCAGGATAAGCAGCAGGAATTCTTAAGGTCAATAAAGATCTTATTCAACTTCAAAAACACTGAAACAAACCTAAACTACAACAACTTGAACACCATTTATGGTTCAAAATAAATTGACTTTTAAGGAAACGATTCTATAGAACCTGTTTCGATCCAAAGAAAGCATTTGATCTTTTTGAATTCAAATTACCAGTTCGTCGGTCATCGCTTCCGAAGCATCCAGTTCAGAGATTTGAAGCAGCAGCACAAGTTTTTCGAGCAATTCTACAATTTCGCTCACTTCCGAAGGATTCATCTTTTGAAGTTTGGTATTCATGCGGTCGTGCATCAGTGGCGGAATACGCTTAAGCAACTGATCGCCATAGGCAGTCAGAATTAATTTGGTAACACGCTTATCGCCCGATTTTGGCAATTTTGCAATAAGTCCCTTCTTTTCAAGCCGCTGCACAATGCCACTGGCCGTACTCGAGTTTAGATTCAGAAATGATTTGATTTCGCTTTGTGTTGACTGCTGATTGGGGCAGTTGCTGAGATAATTCAGACACAAAACCTGAGGAATACTAACTCCATAGTCCTTTTGAATACGTTTCGATTCAAGATTGATTGAACGAACGATTTTTCGAATATTAATAAGGATATCTGTTGAATCCATGCGTGTGAAAATATTTGTGCAAAATTAACTTACTTCACATAAAAAGCAAAAATACTTTGAATGACCATTCATTGAAGCGAGCTGAATGCTTGTCGGTTCCAACTTTTTTTATAGATTTGCCTGCAATGAGAATCAGTCGCAAACATACCAACTATCTGAAGGTGCTGGGTTTTTTCACCCTGCTGGGCTTGATGGTACTACTCAATAGCCAGATGGGAAGCGACAAGCAAAACGAACAGGAAAATTCGACTCAGCTGGTATCAGAAGTAAGCAAGCACGAGGGACTGGCCCCGTTAACTGCAAAGGTACCGGGCCACACCGAACGATCGATTCCCATTAAGCTGATTTCCAATCCAAATTCTGTTTTTCTTGTATTTGTGAATTACAGTTATGAATTCAAAGCGAAATACAGAATAGTGTATCAGAAGAAAAAATTTTTACAATATTATGGCAGGCTACAAAAGGTTTTCATTAGTGAATACCTGCTTAGTGCGCGAAATAAAGACATTAAGTGATCATATGCTTCCAATTCAGAATTGATCATTAACTTATGTATAATCAATTCTTTTTAAAGCTTTTTACTGAATGAATGA
The DNA here is from genome assembly GCF_050433125.1 of Roseimarinus sediminis. Lineage (NCBI taxonomy): Bacteria > Pseudomonadati > Bacteroidota > Bacteroidia > Marinilabiliales > Prolixibacteraceae > Roseimarinus > Roseimarinus sediminis. The sequence continues at coordinate 99,047 of NZ_JBNPXV010000003.1, forward strand.
GATGGCCGGGAAAAACAAAGCGACCATCTCATTCTGTTTTATGCCAGTGTTTTTAATTTTTCATTTTACTCCTCATAATAAAAATTTATCTTTGGCGTTATTGGTACTATGACCTGCAGACAGGTAATTCAACAACAATAGCACCCTGAATACAGAAGCACCCCTGCATCGTTTAGTTGGTTTGGTGTTGGTTTAAACTAAGTTTTGATCGAATGTAAACATCGACGACCGATGTATTTATAAGCCGCAAAAATGAAGTATTTTCTAATATTGCTTGTATTGATTTTTGGTTTTCAGCAAGGAATGGCCCAGTTTGGAGGTGCTTCAACCTACGATTTTCTGAACCTCACTTCTTCGGCACGCATCAATGCCCTTGGAGGAAACCAGGTAGGAATGATCGATGAAGATGAGCTGAGTTTTACTTATTACAACCCGGCAAGCCTGATGCCTCAAATGCACAACAGCATTTCGATGAATTACATCGATTACATTGCCGATGTAAAAATTGGTTATGCAGCCTATGCGCGCCACTTTGATAAAGCCGGTACCTTTGCCACCGGAATTCAGTACATCAACTATGGAGTTTTTAAACGTGCCGACGAAAACGGTACACTTAACGGCACCTTTACAGCCGGCGATTATGCCCTTAACATTACCTACGCCCGTCATATCTGGAACAACATCACAGCCGGCCTCAACCTGAAACCAATTTATTCGACTTACGATGCTTATAATTCATTCGGACTGGGGGCTGATTTTGGCCTGTCCTATTCCGATTCATCAGGGAACTTCAATGCCGGAATTGTAGCCAAAAATTTTGGAACACAAATTACAACCTATGGCCCCGAAAAGGAACCCCTGCCCTTTGATCTTCAGGCCGGCTTTTCCCAAAGGCTTGCCCACGCCCCCTTTCGCTTCAGTGTTACCTTACATAATTTAATCAATTGGGAATTGAGCGACAAGGCAACCTGGGATTTCGATCACAAGCAGGAAAATGAATTCGTTATCGGACGTTCCGACGACATGATCAAACAGTTCATGCGCCATGTAATTTTTGGTGTTGAATTTATTCCATCCGAGAATTTTTTAATTGGTATCGGCTATAATTACCAACGCCGTGAAGAATTAAAATATGGAGATACCCCCGGCGCCATCGGCTTATCGGGAGGATTTACCGTTAAAGTATCTAAATTCAGGGTTTCGTATGCCATTGCCAGCTACCACCTGAGTGGTACCTCCAACATCTTTTCTGTCAGTACCAACCTCAACGAATTTACCGACTAAGATGGTTCAGCACTTGAACTGCTGACAGTTTACAGCGTGACTGAAATCGGTACAATTGAACGAAAGCATTATCTTTGCACAAATTTTAGCACATGCATCATCAAAAAATTATCATAGCAGTCGATGGACATTCATCGTGCGGAAAAAGCACCTTGTCGAAAGCACTGGCCCGCAAACTGAAATACAACTACATCGATACCGGAGCCATGTACCGGGCAGTAACACTTTATGCCATGCGACACCAACTGGCAGCCAAGGGTCAAGTTGATGAGAAAGCGCTTGTTGCAGCCCTGCCCGACATTCATATCTCTTTCGAGTTCAATGCAAAGGAGCAGAAAAGCGATACCTGCCTGAATGGTGAAAATGTTGAAAATAAAATCAGGGAATTGGGGGTTTCGGCCTATGTAAGTCCGGTAGCCACAATTAAGGAAGTACGTCAATCCATGGTACAACAACAACAGCTCATGGGAGAGCAAAAAGGCATTGTAATGGACGGACGCGATATAGGCACCGTGGTTTTTCCCAATGCCGAACTGAAACTTTTCATGACCGCTTCGCCCGAAGTGAGGGCCCGACGCAGGTACGACGAACTGATTCAAAAAGGACAAGATGTTTCATTTGATGAAGTTTTAAAGAACATTGAAGAACGCGATCACATCGATTCCAACCGCAGAGAGAGTCCGCTTCGAAAGGCAGCCGATGCACTGGTGCTCGACAACAGCCACATGAGTCGCGAAGAACAACTGCAATGGGTGCTTGAAAAGGCAGAAGAAGTTATGACGCTTAAATTCACTTAAGCTATGAACGTGCAAAGTTCATAAAAACTGAAGCATCAAAAAATAAAGAGGCGTGAAGATTGAAATTGATAAAGGTTCGGGATTTTGCTTTGGCGTGCGTCGTGCAATTCAGCAAGCTGAAGAAGAGCTTGGCAAAGGGGAAAACCTGAACTGTCTGGGCGATATCGTTCACAATCACGAAGAAGTGGACCGGCTTTCCGACATGGGCATGAACACTATCGACAAGGAAGCGCTCGACAAGATCGAAAATCAGACAGTACTACTTCGCTCTCATGGCGAGCCACCATCGACCTACCAAACACTCAAACAGAACAACAACCGCATTATTGATGCCACCTGCCCGGTGGTACTCAAACTGCAAAAGAGGGTTGAAAAGAGCTATCATCAGATGGCAGAACAGAACGGTCAGTTACTCATCTTTGGAAAAAAAGGTCACCCCGAAGTTGAAGGGCTGAACGGACAAACAGGCAATAAAGCCCTTGTTATAAGCAGCATTGACGACCTCAATCAAGTAGATTATTCACGACCTGTAGAACTGTATTCACAGACCACCATGCCGCTCGATGGCTTTGATGAAATAAAAAATGAAATTGAAAAACGTGCCATGAATCAGGTCATCATTCATGACACCATTTGCCGGCAGGTAGCCAACCGTGTGCCTCATTTAAAAGTATTCGCAAAGCAGTACGATGTAATACTGTTTGTAAGCGGAAAAAAAAGCTCCAACGGGAAGCTGCTTTACCAAGTTTGTAAAAATGAAAATCTCCATACTCATTTCATCTCCAGTTCCGGGGAAATCGACACTACCTGGTTTGCTGAAGCACAAAGCATTGGGATATGTGGCGCCACCTCTACACCGCAATGGCTCATGGAAAATGTAGCAGACTATCTACACGATCATTTTCAAAACAACTGATCATCCTATGAGTTCTTTTCTTTCGGATATATTTCATTCAACGCTGAAACTTCATAACTTACAGAAAAAACAATGAAGCGGATTGAATTGATCATTGGTGATATTACAAAACTGGAAGTTGATGCCATTGTCAATGCAGCCAACACCAGTCTGTTGGGAGGCGGAGGTGTCGACGGAGCCATTCACCGTGCAGCCGGACCAAAATTGCTTGACGAATGCCGGGAACTAAAAGGTTGTGCTACCGGCGATGCCAAAATTACCAAAGCCTGGATGCTCCCCTCAAAATATGTAATTCATGCTGTTGGTCCGGTGTGGACCGATGGTTTACACGACGAAGCACAACTGCTGATGTCGTGCTACAATAGAAGTCTGAAAATAGCTGTAAAACAAGGTCTTCAAAGTATCGCCTTTCCCTGCATCAGTACGGGCGTTTACCGTTTTCCCAAGGAAAAAGCAGCCATCATAGCGCTTGAAACCATCCAGGACTTTCTGCGCAGTAACAAGCAAATCGACAAGGTCATACTGTGTACCTTCGACGAGGAGAACTATCAGCTGTACTCCCGACTGCTTACTCATTAAAAAGCTCTTCGAGCGCACCAAAATAATCTTCGTCCCAACCGACCGAAATATTATCAAAAGCCTCATCGGGAATATTGCTGTGCCTGAGTTCTATGTTGGTATAGTTTTTCTCGGGGTGAAGTCTGATAAGTACCTTCGACTCCAACTCATCGAAATACCAAATTTGCTCAATCAGCCGATCTTTTTCAAAGCGCACATTACGTCCCGAAATGGCACCGTCCCACATCGAAAACTCGGTGTCGGGTTCGGCCTTAAAAACGGTTTTTTCGCCCGTCCAGATTTCAATCATCACGGGATTGGTCAGGGCATTGTAAACATCGGCTGGTGAAGCGAAAAGCTTGTAATACTTTTTTATCGATTGCATTCTGGTAATTTTTCTTTCAATTTACGGTTTTTATTTTCCGCTTACAAGACTAAAACTTATATGCCGCGCCGAGTGTTATGAACTCTTTAAGCTGTAAGCGGGTTCCACTTTGAGCCACCCCTTCATCGTCGGTCCACTCCGATTTAATCGACTTATCATAAATAAAATGAAAGTTGATTTGAGTGGTAATGTACTGATTTACCTTGAAATTAATCGAAGTCTCCGTATCAAAGTCGGGCAACTTCACAAACTGCCATTCATCATCGACAAAACCAAAATTAAAGAACAAGCTGTTCTTTGTCGACAGGCTTATATTCTCCATGATCTCCTTCGAAAAATTAATTCTTCCGGTCATACCAATACGGCTGTTGCGTGTTTCACCTTCCTTGATACCAAACTTTGTTTCATCAACCCGGGGGTGAGTTACAAAGGTTGTTTTCACCGAAAGGGGAGACAAGAAAGCAGAAAACTGCTTGTTGGGCTTGTAATCGAACCCTCCTGAAAAGGTTAAATAGGCCGGTGCAAAAAAGCCGGAATTGGGGTTTTCTTCCCGATTGTTTTTATAGCCCAGAAAAAGCTGGGTTTTAAAGTTGGCTTCGGCTGAATAGTACCACTTATTAATTGCCGAAAGACCAAAACGGGAGTTAAATTCAATGTTGTCGGAGTTTTTATGCCACGAACGGAGGGCATCGTCGTTCTCTTCCATGTAATAAATAAAGCCCAGTTTGGCATCGACCCCATTTTCCCATTTCACTTTCTTTTTCGAGAGATTCGCAAAATAATTAAAGGTTGAAAGTGTACTGGCTGAACTGGTTCCCCCTTTTGACCAGTACTGATTGATGAAGGTCTGGGTAAAGCCTGAATAAGCACGGCCTCCCAAAGACCATGGACTTAAAACCGGTTTGCGGGTATGCACCTTGCGCAAGCCAGATTCAAACACCTGCGACGAACTCAATTTGTTTACTTCGAGCGTTTCGCGGTGGGTTAAACGTGACAAATTCACCGCTTCGTCGACCAGCAGGCGCAGTGTATGCTTGTCGAGGTTTTCAACCCTGATACCAATGGAGTCGTTTTGTGCATTCTTTAAATAGATCCATTCAAACCATACCCCATCGTTTTGCAAATGCAGCGTGGTCGCTTCATCGTATAAATTGTAAACAGTGAGTTGGTTGGGCATGCGATGCACATAAGTAACCAGCGAATTCAGCTTTCTTTTGAATTCTAAATTCATGGCCTTCGTTACAGAATCGTTGAAATGCGTAAGTACCTGCTTGTTTTTCCGGTTCACAGCATCGAAATAAATCTGCTTCAGTGAATCGGCATATTCATTTTGCCTTTCAATGCGGTACTGCTGTGTTACCGAATCACGAAATGCAGTAATCAGCGAATCGTTATACTGCATTCTGGCATGATCGAGAAAAGCAGCGACCAAACTATCGGCATGTTTTACCTTGCGCTGATTGCGCGTGTGTGCTGCCTCATCGATGATTTCTTGTATTGAATCGGGATAAGATACAATCGACTCGGTAATAAGTTGTTCCTTATTGCCCGAACTTATAAGTGGAAGTTTGGAATAAATGCCCAGGAATTGTTCTTCAGGAACGACAATCGAGTGCAAGGGCAAATCGTGATCAACCTGTTTCCCGATACCGGATATCCCTTTGGCTATCTGAATTGAATCGATGTAACCCGGTATATTCTGTTTATCAGGAATATCGTCAATTTCCCTTAGCCAAAAATGATCAAGGCTGTCGCTTGCTTTGTTCAGTTCAACCAGCACAGTGTCGACAGGTGCATTTTCAATGTATTGGATCAGTTCAAGCATTTTGCGATACGAATCAGCATCGACCGGCTTCCATTCCTTCGAATAAAGAATCGACTTCACCTGCTGTAAGTCAGCCTGTACGGTATCAGCCACAATCCGCTTTGCGGCATGTGTGTTTAAACCATTAAAAAAGAAAGCGATGAAAAGTAAAAAAACAATAATAATTGACTTCATATTGATTAACGAGACTTTATAACAGAAAACTTAACAACAAGCTGTTTATTGCCACTTAGAGAAAGGATTTTTTGACAGACTGAAATTATAGTAACGTACATCAGTACTTACTTCGTCTCCAATCCAGCCTGGCTTTTCAAAAGCTTCCATTTCGCTTTCAAGTTCAATTTCAGCGACTACCAAACCGGCATTTTCACCCTCAAAAACATCAATTTCCCAGGTTTTTCCATTCAAATCGAGCAGGTAACGGGTTTTCTCAACCACGGCCCCTTCCCTAAGTTCCATCAATTGCACCACATCATCGAAGGGAATCTCATATTCAAATTCATCGCGACTTATGCCGTGCAGATTTCCTTTAATGGTAAGCATGGCCCGGTTTCCGGCCATACGCACGCGAATCACTTTTCCGGGATCAACCGACAAATAGGCTTGTTTCATTTTAACCGGAGTTCCCTCAAAATTCCAGTCTTTCACATCGATTAAGAACTTTCTTTCAATCTCTTTTGCCATTTCAGTTTTTTATCAGATCGCGTATTTCCAACAGATTTGTTTCAAGCTGGTGCATCTTACGCGCCATAAATTCATACATTTCTTCCCAGTCACCCTGCCGATGAACATCTACTCCTTCGAGTTCAGTGTAAATACGTGCTACCTCCTGCCCCGACTCCCGGGTATAAGCATAGTCCCAAACCAGTCCACCTTCAAATCCTTCTTCCAGTAAAGCTTTAAACTGTGTTAACTTTTCAAACATGGCCAGCCGTTCATCTTCACTTCGATGCAACAACTCAAGCACTACTTTGACACCACTGCGGCCAACATCAAACTTCATGTGAACATGGTTCACTCCTGTTCGATGCAAGAGCCATTTTTTTCGTTTACCCTTCAAAAAAGGCATTCTGCTGCAAAATAAGCTGAATCCTGACCAAAAATTAATGATTAACTGCTTCTTTTCCTCTCTGGAGTACACTTCTCTTTTTTTTACAAAAATACCAGACGCGTAGATGAACAGCAAAAAAGATGCCGTCAAAATAGAAAAAGGGAAAAAAAAGTACCCGGTCTTAATGTAAATTTCAGATACTACAACTTAGCTCCCACAGAATCATCATATAACAGGCTTGCTAAAAATTTTAAAGAAAGCTTTTACCGGTTAACGGCCTGAATAATTTCTGTAACAATGTCAGACTATTGTTCAATATCGGCAAGCGACATATACATGTAAACGGCAAAAGTAGCCAGCCAGTGAGTACCTGCATAGTTATCGGAAATAACATTGGGAAGGGCTTCGGCTGCATGGCGGTAACCCGCCTGCCACAAATCACTGTGCGTTTTCGAATCGTCGGGAAGGGCCTTTGCCAGCTCAAACAGACACCAGGCACGGCTCAGGTTCAATCCGTCGAGATGCACCCCCTTGGGATCGTTGCGGTCGGCAACAACTGCCGGGTAGGTAATGGCATAAGGAAGTTCAGGCAGGAAGTTCCTGAACCAGCGTACAAAGTCCTCACGGTTTAAAACACGTCGCATCAGGTCGGCTTCAATGAGCGAAGGAGAAAAGAAATCATCGCCCTCGGGCTCCCACGAAGCCGGGATATTCCGGTCGTTCAGGTAATAAAACCGGGCCCTCTCAATCAGAAAGGCTTCAAATTCAACATCCCCGGTAGCCCGGGCAAAGTCGATGGCAAAGGCAATTCCGAAAGCCGTGTTTTCATGCACACCCCGTCGTACCGGGTAATATAAACCCGGCAAATAACTATAATATTGGTCTCTGATTACTTCGGCCAGTGGCAGCAAATTGTTCAGCCAGCGTTTCTCATGGCTGCTGCTTCCATTGGCCAGCTCTGCAGTTAGTTGAAGCAACCAGGCCCATCCATACGGACGCTCAAAACTGCTGCGCCCCCCGGTTTTGAAGTATTCAATTTCGGCCGCAATGTTCACTGCACTTAAATTACGGTCGATGGCCTCGATGATCTGATCGCTTTCAGGCATATTGGGAAATTGCTGCAACATTTTCACCAGCAACCAATGACCATGTACCGAAGAATGCCAGTCGAAACAGCCATAAAACGCCGGATGCAGTTCCGCAGGAGAAGCCACATCATTATCCGACTGCAATACATGCGACAGCTTATTGGGATACTCCGTTTCGATGCACGAGAAAGCCAGCGATGAAAACTTGGCGGCACTCTCTATGGTGAAAGGAGGAATAATCATTTGTGAATTCTGGGCTGGTAAAACCAATACCGAAAGAATAAACAGGATCAGCAGGTAAAGCAATCGAATCATTGTTTCTGTTTTATAAATGCTTTTAAAATTAACAAAACTTTCAAAAAAAAGCCCTGCCTGACTTTTAAAATCAGAAAGGGCTTTTTTATCAATTCGCAAAAACACACTTAGTCTTTCCAATCAGGAAGCCGACCGGGAGTCCAGGGAGCATTCAGCTCATTGAGCCATGTTTCAATTTGCGGCACATCATTCTCCAATATGCGCTTCAGTATTTCAAGTACAGGCGTTAATTCTTCCTTTACAATTTCATAAGAGCGCTGCTCGGTTTGTGTGAGAGGTCCCGTCGAATTGTAACGGGTATAAACAATTTCGCTTACACGCTTCGAAACCGGAATTTGTGCTGGTGGAATTTCTTCCCAGCTTGCCTTTGCAGGCACACCGTGTAAAACAAAATCAAGTTGTTCAAGCTCGGTAGCCAGCTCGCGGGTTTTATCGAGCAAACCCTGCGGCGCATTGGCCATGGCATACAGCGTTTGTCTGTAGGTTTCCACTTTTTTTGTCAACTCGGCACTTAAGCGTTCGGCCCCTTCGGCTGCCACCAGCATATTGGCAATTTTTTCGTTAAAGGCATCCACCTTGGCCATGTCACTGGCAGGAAGTGTCAGCAGCTGTAGCTTTTCAACCTTAAACTGAACAGGATCAACCAGCTTCACCAAACTGTCGCCATCTTTCAGATCGATGGCTACCTGATAGGTACCCGGCATAACATGACGGCCATTCTGACGTCCGGTTTTCAAGGGGTCGAAACGATCGGCACTCACAGGATAAGGCGAAGGATAGCGCAGGTTCCATGTCAGGCGGTTCACTCCTTTTTTAGGTGCTGTAACCAGCTTGTTAATAATATTTCCTTTCAGGTCCGAAATGGTAAAGATCAGGTGGGCTGCTTCTTCCCTGCCTTCCAATTGTAGTGTTCGCCACGACGGTTGTGGTATGTAGGCTCCCTCTTCGAACAGTTCCTTCTCTTTTTCACGTCGCTTTTCCTGTTTCGATTGAGGAACTTCTTTTAAATACCAGGTAAAGCTTGCACCATATTCCGGGTTGGGAGCATAGAAATAAGTGGCCCCCTGATTGTCGCGACTGCTCTTTGGCATGTACATCAGGGCCTTTTTAACGGGAAACAAATGGGCATCCTTTTGTAATAACGACTCACTGATACTGCGCAGTGGCTCATAATTGTCGAGCACATAAAAACCGCGCCCAAAAGTGGCAAGTACCAAATCGTTCTCGCGCTCCTGGATGGCAATATCGCGTACGGCAATGGTGGGGATGCCCGCCTTAAGCTGCACCCAGCGTTCTCCTCCGTCAACAGTGAAAAAGATGCCGAACTCAGTCCCTACAAAAAGCAACTGAGGATTTACATGATCCTGCTGAATGGAATGGACGGTTTGGTTTTCGGGCAAATTACCTGCAATCGAGGTCCAGGTACGTCCCTTATCGGTACTTCTCAGCAAATAAGGTGTAAAGTCGTCGCGTTTCAGGTTATCGAAAGCCGCATATACTGTCGATGCATCAAACTTGTCGGCTTGCAAATCGCTGCAATAAGTGTACTGCGGCACACCTGGAAATGATTTTACCTGATACCAGTCCTCGCCGTTGTTTTCGCTCACTGACACCACACCATCGTCGGTGCCGGCATACAACAGGCCTTCTTTTACACGCGATTCATCGAGCGCTACAATGGTTCCCCACTGTGAGGTAGAAACGTGTTTCACCACGGCTTCGGCACTCCAGTATTTATCCATCATGGGCAGTGTGTCGCGACTAATTTGTGCTGTCAGATCATCACTGATTACCTGCCACGACTGCCCGCGGTCGTCGCTTCGGAATACCTTGTTGGCAGCCATGTAAAGCCGGGTGTGTTGATGCGGACTAAGAAACATCGGAGCATTCCAGTTCCATTTATAAGCTTCCTCGCCTTGTCGCTCGCGGGGTTTGATGTAGGTTCGTTCACCACTTTTCTTATCATAACGGGCAACATTACCATACTGATATTCGCTGTAAACAATGTTGGGATCGACAGGATCGATGGCCTGCCAAAAACCGTCGCCTCCCAGGGTTTCTATCCATTCATCGTTGCTTACCCCCTTTTGTGTGAGGTTTTGCGAAGGTCCCCCCATCGAATTGTTGTCCTGGGTTCCTCCATAAATGTTGTAAAAAGGAACATCGTTATCAACGGCCACCCTGTAAAACTGGGTAATCGGCAAATTCTCCTTGAAGTCCCAGTTATTTCCTCCATCGTAACTTTCATAGATTCCACCATCACCACCAATAAGCAAATGAGCAGTATTGGCGGGATTGATCCACAGTGCATGATCGTCGACATGGCGGTTGCTGCTGCCCAGTCGTTGCCATGTTTTTCCGGCATCGGTGGTAAAATGGGTAAAGGTTTCGACCGAGTACACCTTGTCAACATCCTTCGGATCGCAGAAGATTTCGTTGTAGTACTGCCCACTGCTGGCATGATCGCTCATGCGCTCCCAGCTTTCACCACGGTTGGTACTTCTGAAAAAACCTCCCTTTTCGTATTGTGCCTCAACAATCAGATACAACACATCGGGATTGACGGGCGAAATGGCCAGCCCCATCCCGCCTATATGAACATCGGGCAGCCCCTTGGTTATTTTTCGCCAGTTCACACCGCCATCAGTACTTTTATATACAGCCGATTCGGGACCTCCCCCGATTTTCCCAAAATGGGTCCGGCGCCTTTGTTCCGAGGTGGCATACAGCACATCGGGATTCGACGGATCGATTACTACGTTGTTCACTCCGGTATGCTCACTAATTTCGAGCACTTTGTTCCAGCTTTCACCGCCATCGGTGGTTTTGAAGAGTCCGCGATCACCTCCCGGTCCCCAGGCCGATCCTTCGCAGGCCACATAAACCACATTGCTGTTACGGGGATCGATGACGATGCCGCCAATCTGACGGGAGTCTTTCAAACCCATATTTTTGAACGACTTTCCACCGTCGAGCGACTTGTAAATACCATCGCCGTAGCCCAGTGCCCGCTGGTGGTTGTTCTCACCGGTTCCGACCCAAACAACATTGGGATTTTGCGGATCAAGCTCCACATCGCCAATTGAATAACTTCCGTATTGATCGAAAATTGGCTCCCAGGTGGTACCATTATTAACAGTTTTCCAAACATTACCCGACGCCACGCCAACATAATAGATTGCAGGATTTTCGGGATGAACGGCAAAGTCGGCAATTCTTCCTGAGGCCCAGGCCGGACCTATGCTCCTGAATTTTAATCCACCGATTAGCGAACTATTTAATAAAGTGTCGGCTTCATTTTCAACTTTTTTCCCAAATCCGTTAGCCGGATGAAGGAAAAGGATCATTAACATGGCAACAAACAGCAAGTGAATCTTTCTCCGAATCATAAGTATCGATTTATTCCATTGAATATTAAAGGCTCAGGCCTTGTGGTGAATTGTATGCGACAATTTATAAAAAAGCAGGCGCACGGCAAAGGTTTTCCATCATACTGAACAAAATATTTCTACAGGCAACCTTTTTGATACTTCAGTCATCTGTCTAATCAAATTAGAAAAAAGAATGAAGAAGCTTTCAATTTTTGCACTCTCAATGTTGCTCATCGCCCTGTTTTTCCCGGTTTTGTTCCACTCGTGCGAACATAGTGAAATAGAAGATGCAGTGAACGAAGATGTTCTGTTTACCTATATCAGCGCCTGTGGCTGGTGTGCCGGCAGCGAGGAACTGAATATCAGGGGGAATGAAGCCAGCTATCAATACCATGCAGTCTGCGACAATCCATCAAAAAGCAGTGAGCTCGAATTAAGCACTGAACAGCTCGAAGCCTTGAATCTTTCTTATCTTTTTCATCAGCTTCAATCCATGAATCTTGACGAATGCGGAGTTTGCGTTGATGGCTGTGACGAACAACTTCGATTTGAAACCGAAAATCAGGAATTCTTTATACGATTTACCAACGATGACTCCCTGGGCACCATCATCAGCGAGCTGGAACAAATCAGGCTACTGGTAGACCAAATGCGCAATGAATAGTATTTTCTTCTTTAAAAAATTATTTCACAGCCTCCCTGCTGATTCAATTAAAAAAAGATTATTTTCGGGCATTGAATATTCATATTAACTTTACATCCCCTTAACCATTTTCAAAGAAAAGACAGGGTTTTTGTAAAATCATGCAATAACATACACGCAATATGTTTTTTATGTTATGCGTATAATAAATAGTAGGAGACCGAAGAGCCCATGATACGACCAATTAAGATTTTTAAACTGAGTGCAGCCAGCCTGTTCATCCTTTTCAGCTTACTCAATATTTCGTGCAGCCAGGAAGAAGGTTTTGGAGGCAACAGTCATATAAACGGCACACTCATCACTAAATTTTACAATAGCGATTTTTCTGTATATCAAGGAGAAGCTCCTGCCATTGACCAGGATGTTTTTCTTCTTTTTGGCGAAAACATGACGGTTGGTGAAGACGTTGCCGTAAGCAATTACGGGCAGTTCGAATTCAGTTATTTATGGCCCGGCAGCTACCAGCTTTACTATATGTCGGACGACACCCTGAGTAAATCGTGGGACGAAATAAGCCTTTCGCTTAACTTCAATCTGGCAAAAAACGAAACTCTTAGCCTCGACACCCTGTACACCTATAAAGCGCTCGACTGGGATGAAGGACACGCCAGCATCAAAGGATCGGTGAAAATGATCGACTATGTGAACGAGTCGATATATCCCAACCTGGTAGTAAAAGACACCTATCCGGCGCAGGAGCAGGAAATCTATCTGACTTACAACCACGCCGATTTTTATCAGGAACGCATACGCACCGATGAAAACGGCCAGTTTGTTTTCAATAACTTACTGAAAGGTCATTACAAGATCGTCGTTTACAGCGAAAATGTTCAGGAGACCGACAAGAAAGCCTTAATTCCGGTGATTAGCGAACTTGAGATTACTGACACCTTTCAGCATATTACAATGGATGAATTAACAATCGAAAAATTTTAAACCATGAAATACCTGATCAGCCTGCTATTGATATCACTTTGCTTTGCAGTAAATGCACAAGACAGGGATGAGATCATAAAAAAAGGAATTGAAGTGAAGCGCTACTACGAACAGGAGCTCGAAGATGGCGACAGCGATTACTATCTTTTTAAAGAAGAGCATTTCAATTTCAAGGGCGAAATAGTAGAACTAAAAGAATTCAACAACAAGGGCAAGGACGTCGACATCTGGTTCAAATACCAATACGATGAAATAGGCCAACTGATTGAGGAACTTGAACTGGACGCAAAAGGAAATCAAAAAGAGCGCATTGTTTATCGCTATGAAAAAGGGCTCAGGATTGAGAAACTTTATTATGATGAGAAAGACCGCTTAAGACAAAGAAGGAAATATGAATATGAATTTAGAAGATAGGATAAAAAGTGTGATCAGTCAGTATGATCCAATTTCTTTGGAAGAAATGGATCAGGTAAGGCTGATGCGCCGTACCGATACAAAATTTGTATTCAACCTGAAATACCTGCCTCATTTGCTTGGCAAAGCTGCCGATCGCTATATGATGGTCGAAATTGCCGGTGAAAGGGAACAAATTTACCATACCACCTATTTCGACACTTCAAATTACGACATGTACCAGCTGCACCATAACGGCAAACTGAACCGGCACAAGGTACGCATCAGAAAATACCTGTATACCCAACAGGAATTTCTGGAGATCAAACGAAAAAACAACAAGGGTGAAACGGTAAAAACCCGAATAGAACATGCCCACCCGGGCCAGGTACCTGGGATTGTTGACAAGGGGCGTTTCATCGAAAATAATTCACCCTACCAGTCGCATGCACTCGCTCCCACTTTGGGGAACAACTTCATCAGACTGACCCTGGTAAACAAAGACTTCAGCGAACGCATAACGCTCGATTATCAGCTAAGCTTTACCGATTTAAAATACAATAACCAGTCAGCTCCTTCTGAAATATGCATTGCTGAAATCAAAAAGGGCCGATACAACAAGACCTCACCCTTTATTCACATATTGCGACAAATGGGTATCAACTCAATGGGATTCAGTAAATATTGTATGGGCCTTGCCATGCTCAATCCTGAGGTAAAAAATAACCTCTTTAAACAAAAAATCAGATCGATCGTCAAAGTATAACAACCAGCAAACAATTAACATGGAACTATTTAACATTGAAATCATCGACATAGAAGACTTTACCGAACTGATTATACGTTTTCTGCTTAACTTCATTGTAGTTTTTGTTGCGGTTCGCTTTCTTTACTACAAGGTACGGCGGCGGCGCGACTACCTGTTTACCTACATTCTGATCGCTACCGTGGTCTTTCTGCTTTGCTTTTTGCTCGAGAATGTCAAATTGGAGCTGGGTTTTGCTTTAGGACTGTTTGCCATCTTTGGCATCATCAGGTACCGGACGCAGCAAATTCCGATCAAGGAAATGACCTATCTCTTTCTGGTAATAGGAATTTCAGTCATCAATGCCCTGTCGAATAAAAAAGTAAGTTATGCCGAATTGCTTACCACCAATGCGCTAATGCTCATTGTAACCTATGGACTGGAGCGCATGATGATGCTTAAGCATGAATCGCGCAAGTCGATCATCTACGAAAAGATTGAATTGATAAAACCGGAGAAACGATCGGAAATGAAACTCGATCTGGAAGAACGCACAGGGCTCACCATTAACCGGGTTGAAGTAGGAAAAATCGACTTCTTAAGAGATACTGCCCGGGTAAATATTTACTATTACGAAGACGAGAATCTGGCCGACGACGATGATTCGGCCAATAATGACGAAGATGATGATTAGGCCCTTTTGGCGCTTCCTGTTCATATTACTTTTACTCACAACAATGGTCTCAGGAGGATTTGCTCAGCGCAATGATTTCAGACTAAGGTTATCGGGTGAAATCGAAACAGAGCTGCTCAACGACCTGAAAGGAAGCCTTGAATACGAACACCGTTTCGATCAAAATCTGAGCACCTTCGACAAGGCCTTTTTTGAGCCCAAGTTATCGTACGATCTCCCCAACGATTTCAGGATAGGTGCCAAATACCGCATCATGTACGATCAAAACCGAAGCCGCGAGCGGGAACTACGTCAGCGCATCTCGGCCTATCTTCGCTATGGCATCGATATCGATGATTTTGAATTAAAGTTGACCACCACCTTGCAATACGGCTTCGACGATCTCACCAACTCCGTATTTAGCCGTGAACAAAAACTCATCCACCGCAATGCTGTAGAAATTGAATACAACTGGTTTGGGCAACCCTATACTCCTTTTGTCGAATACGAATTCTTCGTTCATACCAATCATCCCAATGGAGCCATTGTCAATCAGTGGAGACTTAAAATGGGAACATCAGTTAAACTTTCAAAAGCCTCATCGCTTGATTTGTTTTACCTGTTCGAAAATGAATTCAATGTAGTTGCTCCGGTCGATTCGCATGTGATAGGAGCCAAATACGCCTACTCCTTTTAATGCAAATTCGAAAAATCTATCAAAATATTTAAATTTTTGTTAAAAGTACTTTTTTGAGGCAACCCTTTGTGGGTAATAGTTGTCATTATAACAGCCATGTTAAACATTCAAACAATTATTACCATGAAACTAAAACACCTCTTTATCGTGCTTGCACTCCTGATTTCGGGTAGTGTATTCAGTCAGAACCAATTCACACTGAGCGGAATCGTCAGCGATTCCGTTTCGGGTGAAACACTGAAAGGAATTGATATTTTTGTAAAGGATCGCCTTACCGGAACCATTAGTAATTACAGGGGCGCCTACCTGTTGTATCTCAACGAAGGCGAATACGAAATCTCCTTTTCAGGCAACGGTTATGTGAAAGAAGTAATCAGCATTCAACTGCACGACGATTTGTCACAGTCGGTCGCTCTGAAACCTGCACAGGCCAAAAGTCAAAAACGGCTGTTTTCACATAAGAAATCAGAGCAGGAAAAACTGATCAGTGCCACTGAAAACAAAAAATAACGCCTTCTCAGTTACAGTAACAAAAAAGGATGAGATGATCATCCTTTTTTGTTGTAAATGAGCTGTTTTACTTATAAAAAGAAAAAGCCCCATCTAACGACAGAGCTAATTCATTTCCCCTCTTAAACTAAAACACCACTAAAAGTCTTTATATTTTTCTTGTTTTAATCGAATAACTGACGTGAAGATAGAAAATATAAAATATTTATACAAGCTTTTATCTATCTATTTACATGTCTCGTCAAAAAAATGTAGCAGTTCGTCAATAAAAAAGATAGGTTCATCAACTAAGAGAGGCATGTTACCCATCGTTTTTGCTTCTGCTATTTCAACCAGCGATCGAGCCAGTTAAAGAAGGTCCGATGCCAGAGCAAACCGTTCTGGGGCTTCAATATCCAGTGATTCTCATCGTGATAGAACAGAAATTCAGCCGGAATTCCTTTCATGATGGCACTGTTATAGGCAGCCATTCCCTGGGTGTAAGGAATGCGGTAATCGTTGGCACCATGAATAACCAGAATAGGCGTATCCCACTGTTCTACAAAGCGGTGAGGTGAAAACTCATACGAACGCTGTGCTGTTTTATTTTCCTTGTCCCAATAGGCACCGCCCAAATCCCAGTTCACAAACCACATTTCTTCGGTCGTTGAATACATCTGTTCGAAATTGAATATGCCGGCATGCGAAACAAAGGCTTTGAAACGCTTTTCGTGATGGCCGGCCAGATAGAATACCGAAAAGCCGCCATAACTTGCTCCAATGGCTCCCAGTCGGCTCTGATCAACATAAGGTTCTTCGGCTACTGCGTCGATGGCACTCAGGTAATCGCGGATGTTCTGACCACCGTAGTCCGTACTGATTTGCTCAAGCCACTCCATACCAAAACCGGGCAGACCCCGGCGATTGGGGGCCACAATGATGTAATCGTTGGCAGCCATCAGCTGAAAATTCCAGCGGTACGACCAAAACTGACTGACGGTACCCTGAGGCCCGCCCTGGCAATACAGCAAGGCAGGATATTGCTTGTTCTCGTCAAAGCCGGGAGGCAAAATGACCCAAACCAGCATGTCCTTTCCATCGGTGGTTTTTACCCAGCGCTTTTGAACTTCACCGGTTTCGAGCTGATCGAATATAGCCTGGTTTACCTGCGTTACGGCCTCATCGGTCCCCTGCCGAATGTCAACCAGATAAAGCTCATCGGGGTGCGACATCGATTGTTTGCGGGCCAACAAACCTTCGCCTGCCAGTTGAATCGATTTGTAATTGTGAATGCCATCGGTAATGCGTGTGATGTTTGAATTGCTTAACTCAACACGCCAGATTTCGTCGGTTGCCTTGATGTCGCTGATAAAATAAATGCTTTTCCCATCGGGTGCCCAGGTAATGCTGGCTGCACTCTCTTCGAAATGCTCAAAAAGATTCGTACGTTCGCCGCTTTCAACATCGGCAATCATCAGTCGTGCCTGGTCCGATTCATAGCCGTCGCGGGCCATGCTTTCCCATGCCAGCATACTGCCATCGGGTGAAAAAACAGGATGCATATCATAGCCCATTATGCCTTCGGTGAAATTGCTGGTTTCACCGCTTTTCACATGATAGAACCAAATATCCGAATTGGTTGAAAAGGCATAGTCCTTCCCGGTTTTCTTCTTACAGGTATAGGCAATGATGGTTCCATCGGGACTCCATGCCAATTGTTCCATTCCGCCAAAAGGTTCGGTTGGGCTATCGAAGCGTTCTCCGGGCATGATGTCGCTCGCATTATGGATTCCGCTTTCGGAATAATCGGCAACAAACAGGTGATTGTACTTGTAATCGTCCCAGCTGTCCCAGTGCCGGTACATCAAATCGCTTTCGAGTCGTGCATTGGCCTTGGGCAAATCGGGATACAAATCGTTCACTGTTTGGTCCAGTTTCACTTTTTTACTGAAAACCACCTTCGCGCCATCGGGTGAATACTTAAAACCGTTGATGCCGTCTTCGATGAAACTGATTTGTTTACGTTGGCTTCCATCGGGTTCCATTTCCCACAACTGACTGCTACCCGACTCGTCGCTCAGAAAAGCAATTTTTTTACCATCGGGGCGCCAAACAGCTCCGTTTTCATTGATGGCGGTATTGGTGATCCGGCTTGTTTCGCCCTTATTCAGGTCGTAAATATAAAGGTCCTTGTAGCCTTTATCTTCTTCCACTTTATAATAAGTCACTGCATACAGCACCTTCGACTGGTCAGGCGATACGGTTTCACCCCCAATGCGTCCAAGCTTCCAGAGCAGGTCGGGTGTAAGCCTTTTACTCCCGAGTTGCGGTACTTCGGGCGTATAGCCCTTTTCAGCCTCAGCAGGCTGTTCACATGATGTTAGCATAATAAAAAATGAGATTAACAAATAAAGGCCACTTCGTTTCATCAGCGTATATCTTTTTTGGTTATTCACTATTGAGCATAAAAGCCAGACAAATTTATTGTTTTTTACCAAAGTTAATATTCATCGTTTGCTAAGGCTATGAACATTGTGTCTTTCTTCCCTTTTTATCATGTTCGATGCGAATGCGTGCATCAACCGCCACAATCGAGTCGCCTTTGGCCAAAAGCGGGTTGATATCCATTTCCCTGATCTCGGTTGCAAAGCGGAGCATGCCCGACAGCCTCACCAGCAGTTCGGCATATACCGTTTTACTTACCGCCTCGGTGCCTCTAAAACCGTCGAGAATACGCCTAGCTCTCAGGTTTTTAATCATCGACATGGCCTCGTCCATACTGAGCGGTGCCAGGCCCGATGTAACATCCCGCAGGGCTTCAACAAAAATGCCTCCCAGGCCACAAAGCATAATGTGGCCGAAGGTGGGTTCATATTTGGCGCCGATAAAAAGCTCGGTACCCGATAGCATTTCGGCCATTAAAACCGAAGTGCAGCCCTCTATTTTCATCAGTCGCCTCAATTCACTTCGAACAGTTTCAAGCGATTTAATGTTCAAACTCACCCCGCCAACGTCGCTTTTATGTACCGGGCCAATTACTTTCATCACCAAAGGAAATCCAAGTTTCGAAGCCGCCTGTACCGCTTCTTCCTCTGTTTTCACCTCCAACTCGCGGGCAACAGGTATTCCGGCTGTTTTCAGCAGAAGCTGAACAACTTCGGGTGGCTGATAGCCATCACGGGTATGGTCGATGATCTTTCTCACTGCTTCCACATCCACTTCTTTTAAAAATTCGGAAGGTGGCGACGGAGGCGCTGTTTGATAAACCTTTGTAAGTGCTCTGCCCAGCAAAACTTCATCGGGAAAATTTACATTACCATGCGAAATAAAATAGGCCACATCTTCCTGTACATTCACCACCGAAGGCAGAATGGGATAGATGGGTTTACGGCAGGTTTTCATTTTCTTATCGAGGGTATTGTACACCTCCCGAACCGGGAAAAGCCCGGGGCTGCCATAAATAACAGCCATGGCGTCGATGTTGTCAAAATCGTTTTCACAGGCATCGATGATGGTTTCGAGTTGTTCGGCATTGCCCGTGGCCAGAAAGTCGATGGGATTCTCGACCGAAGAGCCGGGAAAGAGTTGCTGCTTTAACTTGTCCTTGGCAGCTGAATCAGGAATAGGCGGAATATGCAAGCCTCCGTCTTCCAAAGCATCGGTCAGCATCACGGCCGGTCCCCCTGCATGGGTGATAATGGCGATGTTACGACCCTGCAATAATTTAAGACTGAAAATACAGGCGACGGTGGTGAGTTCTTCCCTTCCGTAGCAACGAACAATGCCGGCTTTACGGAAAAGGGCCTCAACCGCCAGGTCGGAGCTGGCCATTGCACCGGTATGCGACGAAGCAGCCCGGCTGCCTGCTTCCGACGATCCGGCTTTGATGGCCGCAATGCGACAGCCTTTTCGGATGAGCGAGCGGGCATGAAACAGCAAACGATCGGGATTGCTGATATTTTCGATGTACAGTAGCTTTATTTTGGATGATTCAGCAGGATCGAAGGTTTCATCGAGATAGGCCAGCACATCTTCAATGCCATGCTGGGCCGAATTACCCACCGAAATCACTGAGTGAAACTGCAAGCCCTTGGGTATGGCCGATTCCATAATAAATACGGCAGTGGCTCCTGAACCCGAAATGAAATCAACACCTTCCTGACTCAACGATGGTACCGGCGTTGTAAATACACTGGCATGTTTTGGTGCCAGTACGCCAATGCAATTGGGCCCTATCAGGCAGGCCTCGTTGGCATCGGCAATCTCAACCATGGCTTTTTCAAGTGCTTCGCCCCTGGCTCCTTCTTCGCTAAAGCCAGCAGAAATAACGATGAAAGCCTTGATATTTTTTTCTTCTGCCAACACCTTCATGGCCTGCGGGCAATAGGCTGACGGAATGGCCAGGATGGCCAGATCGGCTCCCGGCACATCCTCCACACTTTGATAGCTCACAAGGCCCTGAACCAGTTCCGATTTGGGGTTTACCACCATCAGTTCGCCATCAAAATTGGTATCGAGCAGGTTTTTTATAATTTTACCGCCGGGTTTTTCAATGTTGTTCGATCCACCAACAACAACAATGCGGTCGGGATAAAAAAGTTGATCGTTGATCATTTCTGTCTAATTTTTTACCGAAAATAACCATTTTCAACCGAGGTGCTGATGACATTTAACAGGTGATGCAATTTGTACTTCGATACGAAACTGCCAATGAGCCAAATTGAAGATCAAAGAATCGTGGTGTGGTGTAAACACGACACCATGCTGCAAGCTGCCCTGCTCGATGCGGTGCACCTGTCCATTCAGCTCGAAAAGGAACTTTGTCTCTTCGGCAACTACCAGAACAGGAAACAGAAAAACAGACTGCAACAACGCATTTCAAGCTATGCCAGGGTTATCAAAAAGGATCTTCCCCAACTCGAAATTTCAAGCTTATTGCTCAAAGGCCAACTCGCTAACCTGGTAAAAGAACTCGGAGAGAATTACAATACCATTCTGTTCTGCAGTGGCACCCTGTTTGATCGCGAACTTTTAAAGGCTTTTTACCGTTCGGGTTTTCCGTTTTTCTTTTCCAAACAGCACCATACTGCCGGGCAGCGCTTTAAAAAAGTGGTGATTCCGATCGATTTCAGAAACAGCACCAAGGATGCTACCTTGTGGGGAAGCTACATGGGACGATTTAACCAATCAGACATCAGCCTGTATGTGGCCAACGACACGAAAGCTCCCGAACAACAACAAAGAGTAGACCGAATTGTGGCTTTTGTTCAGCGCTTCTACCGTCAGTTCAACTTCGGCTTCTGCTTTGAAACAGGCAACAAAAACAGCTGGGGCATTCATCGCGAAGCCATGGAAAAAACTAAACCCGATGAGCTGCTGATTTTTACCGGAAGCAGAAATGTGAGCCTGCCTGACCGCCTCATCGGGCCTTTCGAAAAACGAATCGTAAAAAAGGCAACATCGGCCGTATTGCTCATCAATCCGCAACAAGAGCTGTTTGTGCTTTGTAATTAAGGAACTCCCAATCAGCTACTGTACCCTTCACACTAATAAAACTCACTCATCAATAGAATGCATTATTTTATCACAACAGACTTGCTGTTTGTCATAAATAATCGACTACTGAAAGAAATCAAGCCCATGCCGGTCATTACTTGCTTCAGATAACCAAACATGTTTTGTACCTTAGCAGCTGATTGTAAAATTTCTCCTCTCCCCTGTTTTACAATATCACCCTTTAAAAAATGATCACTTCCCTGGTGGTCATTTTTGCTTTCAGTAACTTGTTTTGCTTTCTACTTAAATTCGAAGAGATAAAATTCGACACGCCGGTTTCTTTTCAGCTCGCTGCTGCTTTGCCCCAGGGCAGCCGGAAATGATTCTCCGAAGGCCATGGTATAAATGCGTTCCTTCCCGATCCCTTTCGACACGATGTAATCAACAATGGTGCGCAAACGGGCTTCCGAAAGCTCGGCGTTCAGTTCTTCGGATCCCCTGGGATCGGTATGACCAAAGAGCCACACATTCAATTCGGGATGTGCTTTCAGCATAGCAATCAACTCATCGACATGGCGACGCGAATAATCGGTAAGATAGCTTCCACCGCTTACAAAATGAACCGGCGCCACGTTGAATTCACGCCTCCATTCAGGGCTCAGGTGCTCAACCGGTCAGCCCTTGTTTCTAATGGCTCCCGGCTCATCAGGACACTCGTCGAAGGCATCTGAAATGCCGTCACAGTCGCGATCGGAAGGACAACCCGGACTGAGGGCCAGCGGATTAACAACAGCACTGCCCGTCGCCTGATTCACTGAAGGTGCTTCCGGACAACCAAAATGATCGACCGGCCCAGGTTCATCGGGGCAACGATCGATGTTGTTGGCAATGCCGTCGCCATCGGAGTCGAAAGCCATGCTTTGTCCGGGAGCGATGGAATAAATCTGTGGCGCACCCTGTCCTTCACCCGGATAAACAAAGAAAATATTTACTCCACCCGCAGGCAAAGCCTGATTCGCCGGAGCCGCTGCCTCTTCATGCTGCTTTTCAGCCAATGGGCAGCCTCCGTTCGATTTGGGACCAGCCTCGTCGGGACAACGATCGTTCTGATCGGCCAATCCATCGTTATCCCTGTCGGGGCAACCCTTGGTGGCAGTACCTCCGGCTTCATCGGGGCACTGATCCTGAAAATCAGGAATCCCGTCGCCATCGCCGTCAAGGGGACAGCCGCTTACATCCACTTCAACATTGGCTGGCGTATCGGGACACAGGTCCTGTTTGTCGCCCACCCCGTCGCGATCGCTGTCTTTAAAACTTCCCAGGGCAAACGACAAACCAATATTCATCTGAATGAACTGGTCTTTTGCCGCATCCAGCGTCGATCCGTCCATGCCTACCGCAGTCACCCACAGGTTACTCACATCGGCAAAGGCATCAATGTGATCGCTTAAACGAAGTCTGAAGCCTCCGCCCACCGAATAAATCCAGTCGTTAAGAGGCTGCTCATAATTCTCGTTGCTGTTCATGCTCAGTCCCCAGGTTTTGCCAAACATCTTTCCGGCTCCCAATTTGAAATAAGGTTTGAGTGCAGCATCTTCACGCAGGGTAACTCCGTTGGCCACTTTTAATTCAAGCAAACCCATAATGGTAAGCATATCGCCCTGCATGCTGTACAATTCTTCTTCGGGACCAAAAACGTGCAGGTAATTGTAAGCTCCACGTACACCAAAATTGGCCAGGGGTGAAAGATAACGACTGACATTGATTCCATAGCCTCCCTGCCATTGAGAGAAATCGCCGAACTGATCACCCAGTTCACCACGGTACTCTATGGATCCATAATCGATGTTTAAACCCCAGTTTTTGTCATAGTTTTGAGCACTTACAGTACCCAAAAACATAAGGCACATTCCGAAATAAACGATCAGTCGTATCATGCTTTCGTGTTTTAACAATACCAAAAATATTATTTTTTTCTATGTCAGCCACTTAATCAAACAATTAACCTATTAAAATCATCAATGTTTATTCAAAGCTGAACTTAGCAGGCCAGAGAATACCGGATCACTTCATATTTTTGGTGAACACCATGCATTTCTATTCATCCATTACACTTTTTTAGAATGGTTAATATCTTATAACTATTGATTCGAGGGAACTCAACTACAATGTAAACAAAGCTAAATATCTTTGCTAAATAGCATGCTGATTATGCTCGTTCCATCACATACACAACTGGCCAAATTAAGCTGTATTTATTAAAAAAATGCCACGCATGCCCGAATCCTATTCCGATTACCATCGGAATGCATTCGTGTTTATTTTATTATTCATTTGTAACTAAGTAGTAGCTCTACAAAACGTCCAGGAATCGAGACCCAGGTTTGTTATGTGCCTCCATGCAGACTCCAATGATCTTATAGCTATCAGTTTTATAAATTATACGAGTCATTCATATTCGTGTATTCGTGGCTTTAAACTCATTTTTTGTGTTTGATAATTTATAAAAATAAGTTCATCCACCCTAATCTTAATTTGATCCAAGATACTGCGGGCATTTTTTTGAGGCTTTTAAAAAATAGAAGTTAAATTTGCAGCCTGAAACAGGGGATAAAAAACCAATGGAGAAGAAATTATACATCGAAACCTATGGCTGCCAGATGAATGTGGCCGACAGTGAAGTAGTGGCTGCCGTGATGGCGGAAAAGGGTTATACCATTACCGACGATCAAAACGAAGCCGATGCCATTTTCATTAATACCTGCTCGGTACGCGACAATGCCGAACAACGCATTTGGGGCCGTCTCAGACTTTTCAATTCTTATAAAAAGAAGAAAAAAGACCTGCTGGTGGGTATGATTGGCTGCATGGCCGAGCGCCTGGCCGATGAGCTACTCGAACAAAAAGTGGTGGACCTGGTAGCTGGTCCCGATGCCTACCGCGACCTCCCCTACCTGATCGACAAAGCCCGCGAAGGCGAAGCAGCCATCAACGTGGAACTCAGCACCGTTGAAACCTACGACAGCCTGGTTCCCCAAAGGCTCGATCATGCTTCCATTTCGGGTTTTGTGTCCATTACCCGCGGATGCAATAATTTCTGCACCTATTGCATTGTGCCCTATACCCGCGGACGTGAGCGCAGCCGCGATCCGCACGACCTGCTCAACGAAGTGGCCAATCTGGCTGCCAGCGGCTATAAAGAGGTGACCCTGCTGGGCCAGAATGTCAATTCCTACAAATGGCAGCCCGAGGGAGAAAGCCGCCCCCTTCGCTTCCCCGACCTGTTAAAGCTGGTGGCCGAAAGCCAGCCTGACATGCGCGTACGTTTTACCACTTCACACCCCAAAGACCTGTCGGAACGCCTGTTGAAAACCATGGCAACTGTTCCCAACATCTGCCACCACATTCATCTGCCCGTTCAAAGCGGAAGTTCCAAAGTACTGAAAAGCATGAACCGCAAATACGACCGCGAATGGTACATGCGCCGCATTGAAGCCATCAGGGAAATATTGCCCGATTGCGGCATCAGCACCGACGTATTCTGCGGTTTTAGTGGCGAAAGCGAAGAAGATTTTCAGGAAACCCTGAGCCTGATGGAATGGGCCCGTTTCGATACCTCCTTCATGTTCAAGTATTCCGAACGACCGGGAACCTATGCTGCCAAGAACCTGCCCGACGATGTGCCGGAGGAAATCAAGTCGGAACGGCTTTCCCGCATGATTACGCTGCAAAACCGCCTCTCACTCGAGAGCAACCAGCACGACATTGGCAAAGTAGTAGAAGTACTGGTGGAAGGGACCTCGAAAAAATCGAAAAGCGAACTGGTTGGACGAACTCCGCAAAACAAGGTGGTGGTTTTTCCTGCATTGAAACACCAGAAAGGCGACCGGGTAATGGTGAAAATTGAACGCTGCACACAAACGACCTTGATAGGAAAGAGTCAGTAGTCATTGGGAAAAGTCAGAAGTCAGTAGGAAAAAGTCATTGGTCATTAGAAAAAGGAAAGGGGCATTGGTTAAAAGTATAGTAATTGGGCTTTTGTCCGCCCCATTCAACCTTATTCACCTTATTGTGATTGCTACATTCAATTCTCATCGCCTGATCAAATAAGGTTAAAACATACACTATTCCTCTGGCTACTAAGGTGAAAAAACAAAAATAAGGTTTTTAAGGATAATGTGCGATGAATCAATCCTTCAATAGAACTTAGAAAAAGGTCATTGGTGAACAATTCATCATTGAAACATAATTCCGCCCCATCCAACCTTATTTTTTGTGTCAACCTTAGTAGCCGGCAACATGACGATACAATCCAACCTTATTCACCTTATTGTGATTGCTACATTCAATTCTCATCGCCTGATCAAATAAGGTTAAAACATACACTATTCCTCTGGCTACTAAGGTGAAAAAACAAAAATAAGGTTTTTAAGGATAATGTGCGATGAAGGAATCCTTCAATAGAACTTAGAAAAAGGTCATTGGTGAACAATTCATCATTGAAACATAATTCCGCCCCATCCAACCTTATTTTTTGTGTCAACCTTAGTAGCAGGCTACTGGACTTTTTCGTAAAATATCCCTTACTTTGTTTGTCGGTAAGCCATACACTACCAGGCAACTAAGCATTATCTGTTTTCGCAAAGGCAGTGTAATTGCCACTCATTTTCGGTTCAGGCGCTTAATTTAAAAAACAATGAATCAAAACAGCAAAACCATGAAGACTTTGAAATATTATTTAACAGAAAACCTGCTTACCCCCGATCCATCGGATTACAGAGCACGGGTAGAACTTAGCCGGACTTATACAATGGAAGAGGTAAAAGCCGAAATGCTCAAACGCGGCACCTCGCTCACCATGACCGACATTAACGCCGTACTGACCCTGCTCGATCAGGTGCTAAGCGAACTGATAGCCGAAGGTTTACCATTTAAGCTGTCATTATGCAAAGGGGCACCATCCATCAGCGGGATTTTCGACAGTCCCGACGATGCCTTCGATTCAAAACGTCACCAGGTAAAATACAAGCTGCAACCCGGAGCACTGGTGCTCGAAGCCCTTAAAAAAATCAAAACAGAGAAGACCGTTGCTGACAAAAAAATGCCCCATATCGGGCAATTTAAGGATGTAAACAGCCAAACTGCCGACCATTTTATCAGTCCCGGGGGCATTGGCGAATTGCAGGGCAGCCTTCTTAAATTCGATGCCAATGATCCGGAACAGGGCATCCGCTTTTTGGCGGAGGATGGCAGCGAAACCAGGGTAAGCACTGTTGTGCTGAACAAACCTTCGAAACTAATTTTCATGATTCCACCCCTGGCTGCCGGTGAATATGAACTGGTACTGAGGGTGAAATTCAAAGACAGCAAACAGCTTCGCCAGGCCATTCTGCATAAGCGACTTACAGTAACAGCATAAGCAGCTAAGCAAGTGCAAGGCAGCCGTTCTGCGGTTCCGCACCGATGAAGCAATACAACACTTCCTCCGGGCAGGCACTGCTCCCGTACCCTGCATACATCGACGCCAATAAGCGGCGTACCTAAACGCCGATACCGGAGCTACTCTAACTCCGATACCGGCGTACATCAACGCTGACACCAGCGCTACACTAACTCCGATACCGGCGTACCTAAACGCTGATACCAGCGCTGCATTAACTCTGATACCGGCGTACCTAAACGCCGATACCAGCGCTACATCAACGCTGATTCCCCAAGCACCTAAACTCCCGTATCAAGCGTAACGCTATATGCTTTCACCTCCTCCAAAACTTGTGTTTCTGCGTGCTGATGAATTCGCGCATCGACCAGCCTGCTACCTGGTTCTACCATCACTTCGCCGGAAGGAGTATCACGAAATTATATCTACTATCCGAACGGAAAAGTTGACGAAATTTCCGAAACAATTGAAACAGGTCAAACAAATAAGGTTACTTTTGTATACGACAGTTATGGCCGTGTGAGCAGTAAAACGTATAACAATACCTATACCGAGGGGTATGTGTACAACAGCTATGGCTATCTCGACCAGGTTACTTTTAACGGCACAGTGGTATACGATGTTAGCACAATGAACACAAGGGGGCAAACAACGGCGGCCAGCATAGGCGGCACATCGGCTAGCTGGGGTTACAACGCCTACGGGCAGCTTACCTCATCGGCAGCTTCGGGGGTGCAGGGCTATAGTTATTCCCCAAACACAACGACAGGTAACATGACCAGTCGGACCAACTCTTTAAAATCTTTATCGGAAACCTTTTATTATGATAACCTTGACCGCTTGGGATCGGTTTCAGGTCCGGGCGGCAGCCTCAATATTGGGTACGACAGCATAAGCAATCTCATTTATAAAAGTGATGCAGGCTCTTTCTTTTACGATAATGGAAAGCCTTACCAGCTATCCAATGTGATTCCTCCTGCTAATTTTCCCGAAATTCCGCAAAATATAAACTATACTGCCTTCGGAAAAATAAGTTCAATTTCTGAAGGGGTCAATAGTGCAACATTTAAATATAATTCGGATAAACAGCGGGTTAAGATGTCGTTCACTACCAGTGGACCAGGTTTTTGGACAAAGTACTACTTTGGCAGCAGCTACGAAAAAGTAGTTGAGGCATATACGACCACCGAGTATATATGGATAGGCGGCAGCCCTTATACTGCTGTAGCGGTAGCTAAAATTGTAAATGGCGGTACCCCTCAGGTATGGGCTATATTTCGGGATCATTTAGGTACCATTACCCATTTGAAAAACGGCAGTACCATTTACGAGTACAGTTTTGATGCCTGGGGCCGGCGCCGTGACAAAGACAACTGGAGCTACACCCTTAGCGGCGAACCCGCCCTGTTTGCCAACCGCGGCTTTACCGGCCACGAACACCTGACAGAGTTTGGCCTGATTAACATGAACGGAAGGCTTTATGACCCACTTGTTGGCAGGTTCCTCTCGCCAGACAATTATGTCCAAAGTCCTGATTTTACCCAGAACTTTAACCGGTATGGGTATTGTTTGAACAACCCGCTGAGATATACTGACCCGGATGGGGATTGGTTTCTCATTGATGACGCTGCAGAATTTGTAATTGGCGGTACAATTAATCTTCTTATGAATGCAGATAAAGTTGATAATTTTTGGGAAGGTTTAGGCTACTTTGCATCAGGTGGAGCTGGCGCATGGGTTGCAATACAAAGTTTTGGTTTAGCAGCCCCTGCTGGTGCTGCAATTGCAAGTTTTGGAAATTCCATGTTAGAGACTAATTTTTTGACAGAGGAGAATAACTTCAGCTTAAAAAGCATTAATAACAAAGAATGGGGAACTATTGGAAAAAGTACAGTTATTGGTGCAGGTGCAGGTTTAATCGGAGGTTGGGCAGGAGACAAATTATCAAATGGATTAATTAACAAGTTTGGTATTAAAACAACTTTTTGGCAGAACGCAACTAAAAGTATGAGCTCTATGAGTATCGGTATGTCATTAGAATTCTATGCAAATTCTACCTGGATTGACGGAAATAAAATGTATTCAAAAGAAGCTTTTGGGCAATTGGGAATTGGATTTGGTTCTGGCTTAGTTGTTGGATTTGCCAACACTTACCTTGTTGAGAAATGGGCAAAGCCCGAATTAGAAAATTTTAATGGATTTTTAAGTGTTAAAAAAACACAAGTATGGAACAATATGAATAACTCATACAACCCATTAATAACACCTTATCCCTTAATCACACCTCCAGCACCTAAACCTATTTGGCTACCAAATTTTAATGATTAACAATAAGCAAATGAAAAAAAAAGGGTTTATTAAATCGAATTATAAGATATTGGTATTTATTGGTATTATTATCGTTGGTTATTTTATCAACAAATCAAGCCAAAGTATTGATGATGAGATAAAACAAAATGGAAAATACGCAATAGGTACTTTTAAAGAATTTTCGATGTCCTTTGGACATGCTGGAGGCAGGAGTTTGGAATATTTTTATTATGATAATGTAGGAAAATATGAAAATGGTTCAAATTCTAATATTTTTCCTGATAAAGAAAAACGTAAAACCATATTCGAAGGTGATCAATTCTTGGTATTGTATGATAATGACGGTAGCATGATATTCTTTGAATGTCCGATAAAAGACAGCACCGATTTTAAACGGTACGTAAAGGAGTTTGAGGAAAAACGCAAAAAACAGAACAAGTAAATACCAACCAGCCCCGCCCTAAAAGCGGGGCTGGTTTAAATTGTCCGACCCCGAAAAAACGGGGCAGGCTATGATTTTCTTGATTATTTGATTCGTATGATTAAATTTGAGAATGTAATTTTCAGCATTTGAACCAGTTCTAGTCGGGATATGCGTAAAGTTTGCAGCAGCTGGTGGTGATTTGCAATCACCGCCTTTCAGATTCAGGATTTGCAATCCTGTTTAAATGATTGCTTGATTTGCTTCGGGATTGCAAATCCCGAAGAGCCGGGGACTATAATGTGCCAACTATCAATTCATCTGCCAATTCATCATTGAAGCAAGGTTCCGACCCATCCAACCTTATTTTTTGTGTCAACCTTAGTAGCCGGTAACATGACGATACAATCCAACCTTATTCACCTTATTGTGATTGCTACATTCAATTCTCATCGCCAGATCAAATAAGGTTAAATCAAACACTATTCCTCTGGCTACTAAGGTGAAAAAAACAAAAATAAGGTTTTTAAGGATAATGTGCGATGAAGGAATCCTTCAATAGAACTTAGAAAAAGGTCATTGGTGAACGAATGCTGTGAATGACCGATCCGGAACTACAATGTGCCAACTATCAATTCATCTGCCAATTCATCATTGAAGCAAGGTTCCGACCCATCCAAGCTTATTTTTTGTGTCAACCTTAGTAGCCGGTAACATGACGATACAATCCAACCTTATTCACCTTATTGTGATTGCTACATTCAATTCTCATCGCCAGATCAAATAAGGTTAAATCAAACACTATTCCTCTGGCTACTAAGGTGAAAAAAACAAAAATAAGGTTTTTAAGGATAATGTGCGATGAAGGAATCCTTCAATAGAACTTAGAAAAAGGTCATTGGTGAACGAATGCTGTGAATGACCGATCGGGAACTACAATGTGCCAATTATTAATTCATCTGCCAATTCATCATTGAAGCAAGGTTCCGACCCATCCAACCTTATTTTTTGTGTCAACCTTAGTAGCCGGTAACATGACGATACAATCCAACCTTATTCACCTTATTGTGATTGCTACATTCAATTCTCATCGCCAGATCAAATAAGGTTAAATCAAACACTATTCCTCTGGCTACTAAGGTGAAAAAAACAAAAATAAGGTTTTTAAGGATAATGTGCGATGAAGGAATCCTTCAATAGAACTTAGAAAAAGGTCATTGGTGAACGAATGCTGTGAATGACCGATCCGGAACTACAATGTGCCAACCATCAATTTATTTGCTAATTCATCATTGAAGCATAATTCCGCCCCATTCAACCTTATTTTTTGTGTCAACCTTAGTAGCCGGCAACATGACGATACAATCCAAGCTTATTCACCTTATTGTGATTGCTACATTCAATTCTTATCGCCTGATCAAATAAGGTTAAATCAGATACTATTCCTCTGGCTACTAAGGTGAAAAAACAAAAATAAGGTTTTTAAGGATAATGTGCGATGAAGGAATCCTTCAATAGAACTTAGAAAAAGGTCATTGGTGAACGAATGCTGTGAATGACCGATCCGGAACTACAATGTGCCAACCATCAATTTATTTGCTAATTCATCATTGAAGCATAATTCCGCCCCATTCAACCTTATTTTTTGTGTCAACCTTAGTAGCCGGCAACATGACGATACAATCCAAGCTTATTCACCTTATTGTGATTGCTACATTCAATTCTTATCGCCTGATCAAATAAGGTTAAAACATACACTATTCCTCTGGCTACTAAGGTGAAAAAACAAAAATAAGGTTTTTAAGGATAATGTGCGATGAAGGAACCCCGTGCTAGTCGGGATATGCGTAAAGTTTGCAGCAGCTGGTGGTGATTTGCAATCACCGCCTTTCAGATTCAGGATTTGCAATCCTGTTTAAATGATTGCTTGCTTTGCTTCGGGATTGCAAATCCCGAAGAGCAGGATAAATATAAAGCAGCTTGCTTATCTTTGCGAAAAAAAAGATCATGGGACAACTCGTAGAAGAATTCAATGCTTACCGTTCGAAGATGAACGAAAAAATACTGGCCTCCGACAACAAGGTCATGAAACGCATTTACAGTCTCGACACCCTCACCTACCAGGAAGGAGCACTTTCAACCAGGGTTAAGGAAATGCTGGGTCTGGCCACCTCGATGGTACTGCGCTGCGACGACTGCATAAAATACCATTTGGAGAAATGCCACGAACAGGGCGTCACGACCGAAGAAGTATTCGAAATATTCGGCGTAGCCAACCTGGTTGGCGGAACGATTGTTATTCCACATACCCGCCGGGCGGTAGAATACTGGGAAGAACTGATGCAGTAAGGCAATACACCGGGCCGATTTTAGCCAATAAGCAAGCTGTATGCTAAAGCCGGCCTGTTGTCAATTGCTGTTTTGCATCGAAATCGTTAATTTAGGATCGAATTTAAAACCTGATTCATGCGAAACATCTTTATTCCTTTACTGGCGCTCGTTTTACTGACGGCATGCAGCGACCGGAGCAAACAAAAAACCGATGAAGCGGTCACCTTTGTGAGCTTTCCCGATTTCTTCAACTTTGATGTACCAGAACCCTGGCCCCGCTGGGACGATGCCGTCGACTTCTTTCTTGGCAAAGTAAAAGAAGAAGGGCCCGACTTTGTGATGATTGCCGGCGACCTGGTCAACGGTCACTGGTGGGACAGCCCGCAATGTGTCGAACAAATGGGCACCCTGTATTATTCGGGCTGGAAACGCCGAATGGATAAACACCAGCTCAAATATTACACCGCGGTTGGCGATCATGAGTTGGGCGATGATCCCTGGCCGGCCGAAAAACTGGAACTGGTTCCGCACCTTGAACAAACCTACGCCAGCCTGCTGAACATGCCACAAAACGGACCGGACAACAAAAAAGGACTGGCCTACTTTGTACGCGAAGGTGACCTGCTGATGATTACCGTTGAAACCTTCGAAGTAGTGGGCGATACCATGGTTGCCGATGTCCGCGGCGAACAACTGCAATGGTTCAAGCAGGTACTGAAAGAAAACAGCGATGCCCGCTTCATTGTGGTTCAGGGCCATGTCCCCATCTGGGGCGAGATCAGGGCCCGCTCGTCAAGCAGCATTATGTTGCACGACGGCAAGCAAAACGAATTCTATAAGTTAATGAAGGAATTTGGAGTTGACCTCTACCTTTGCGGCGAATTTCACGATGTGACCGTGCTCGAGTCGGACGGCATCTGGCAGGTGGTGCACGGATCATCGTGGGGACGCGAAATTGTCAATACACAGGATTACCTGGTGGCCAAGGTCAGCAACAACAAATTACATGTTGAATTAAAACGACTTTATATGGAAGTGGGCGACGGCTACATGTGGAACCTGCATAAAAACAAAGGCCCGCGTGAAGAAGTCAGGATTGCAGCGCAATCGCTCGAAAACGGCCCCGAAAGCACCGGTACCCTGGTGATTGAATACCTTAACGGGGAAAAACAAGTCACCGAAAAAACCGGCTATTTCGACTTATAACACATTACAAAGCACATAAAATAAAACCAAAATGAAAGAGAAAAGCATTGAATTATTAAACAAGGCTGTAGCTGATGAATTGGCTGCAGTACATCAGTACATGTATTTCCATTTCCACGCCGACGACCAGGGTTACGATCTGCTCGCCTCGCTGTTCAAACAAACGGCCATTCAGGAAATGATCCACATTGAATCACTGGCCGAGCGCATTCTTTTCCTCAAAGGAGAAGTTGAAATGACCG
Organism: Roseimarinus sediminis; assembly: GCF_050433125.1. Classification (NCBI taxonomy): domain Bacteria; kingdom Pseudomonadati; phylum Bacteroidota; class Bacteroidia; order Marinilabiliales; family Prolixibacteraceae; genus Roseimarinus; species Roseimarinus sediminis. The sequence continues at coordinate 132,719 of NZ_JBNPXV010000003.1, forward strand.
CAGCCGGCGAGGTACAAAAAATTCACGACGTAAAAGGCATGCTGCAAATGGCTGCCCAAATGGAAGAAGACAGTGCCAACGATTACAACATTTGGGCCAATGAATGTGCACAGAATGCCGATTCGGCCACCAAAAAGATTTTCGAAGCACTGGTCGAAGACGAAGAACGTCACTTCGACCGCTTTGATGTTGAACTCGATAATCTGGCTAAATTTGGTGACAATTACCTGGCCCTGCAATCGATCGAACGCAGTAAAAAAATGTCGGGCCACCCGGGTGCTGAATAAATAATTGAAGTACTATAGGAAACAAGGATGCATCGCCACGTATGAAGCATCCTTGTTTTCTTTTCAACTTTGTTCGGTAAATGACAAAGAGTTGGCAATGCTTTAAAAATCCTGCTCAAAACACTGATTACCAGATTGGGCTAAAGCCCAAATTCATAGATCAATATAAGGCACCCCGGGCTGAAGCCCGGGGCTATTGAAAACCCTATAAGCAGGGCTTTTAGCCCAATCTAAATAATTTTTACCGTACAACAATGTTTTCTTTTAACCCTTAACCTCAATTTTTCGGCAAGTGCAGGCAACTTCCGGGTACACTGCTTCGTCTGTATTGTGTAAAAACCAAAGCACCAACGAATGAAAAATACCCCAGGCAGATTGATCCGCAATCTCTTCCTCCTCTTCATTGGATTAACGCTGCTCCGACTGGTCAGTGGCTGCATTTTCCGTTGTTCCTGCCCCGAAACCGAAGTAGTCGACATCACTTACAACAAAGCCCTGATTAGCGGGATCGACAATTCCGACGGTTACACCTGGTACCACCAGCTGGCCGACAGCATTCCGGCCGGAGCCATTGGCTTCAACATTGTATTGTGCGACAGCAATTACTTCGAAAATCCAGCGTATTATTTCGTACAAAACAAGGCATATTTTCAACCCTTTATCAAAGGAGCTTATGCCATGCAGGAATGCATTTGCAATCAGTACGACTTCAAAGCCGAAGACGGGATCAGAACCCTTAGTATAAGCACCCGTTATGATTTCTCGGACGACTATCCTGCGGGAAGTGACCTCACCCACCTTTTGGTAGCACTGGTTCCCAATTACCCGGTCGACCTGCAGGGAATGTATTTATCTTTCGACGAGCTGCTTGAATGGCTTCAAAAGCTCGATGTGCTCGATTTGCCCGAAACCGAAATGGATCTCTTTTTAAAGGAAGCGCCCACCAACGACAGTCTTCAGTTGGTATTCAGTTTCGAATTCGACGATGCCTCCTGTTTGGCCGCCAGTTCTCCGGTAATTTATCCCATCAACTAATCCTTCTGAGCCATGTTGTACCAAAAAACCAAGCTCTTTCTCTTTCTTCTGGTATTCATCACCGTAGGCCAGCTGCATGCCCAAAGCATTGAAAAGTATGCTGTCGATTTGTTTTTTGGCGGACACGCCACCACCTTCGACCGCATCCCTTCCAATCAGCTCGATTTTATGAACTATGTGAATGCCTACGACGAGTACCTGGTCGATGAAGCCTACCTGGCCCTTTCAAGCCATTTTTGGCTACAAAACCAGTGGGAGCTTGATTTTAAGCTGGGTGTTGAAAGTGATTTGATTCCGGTAATTTTTGATTTGCGTGCCACCCGGGAGCTGACTTCCGGCCTGGGTTTAAACCTGGGGCTTGAACACCGTCCTTTTTTCATCAACAATGCCGAGAGCCATTACAGCAGTCTGGCCGAAAACTATACCATCAACAGTCATCCCTCGCTGGATTACAGTTATTTTCAGTTCAACCTTTTTCTTTTTGGTCCCTACACCGGTATCAACTATGCACTCGACTGGAAAAGGCTTCGCGTGCAGGCCGCCATCAATGCCGGTATCTTCTTTAATAATAAGAACCAGTTGAAAGTAGTTTTAAAGGAAAAGGAAGGAAATTACTTGTGGTCGGAAGAATATGCCCTCCGTTCAAGTCCTGGCCCGTGGGTGAATCCGGAGCTCAAACTGGCCTTTACCCTGCTCGATGGTGCAACCATGCAGTTGGGTGTGCGCATCGGTGCTTCGTATTTCATCAGCCGGCAGGCCCTGCCCTACGATTTTACACGTCGCGAATGGACTTACAACAACAGCGAAACGAGCTACCGCCAAATGCCATCGCACCTGCTGAAGCAGGCCGGTGTCGATTTTGGCCTGTTTATCCTGAAAAAGTAAAGCCCTTCCAAAACGAAAGGGCTTACTGTATTTTAATTTGAATTTTGCTTATTCCACAATGGCTTTCATGGCTGCCATGGCGCCGCGCAGCTTGGCTCCCACCACTTCAACCGGATGTTGTCTCAGTGATTTGTTCACAGCGATCAGCTCCTGATTGTCGACATGGGCATCTTTGCCTTCGTTGAAGTTCTTTCCAATCACCTCAACTGAAACCCCTTGCATGAAATCAGCCAGCAGGGGACGGGCTGCATGATCGAACAAATAACAGCCATACTCAGCGGTATCAGAAATCACACGGTTCATCTCGTACAACTTTTTACGGGCGATGGTATTGGCAATCAACGGAGTTTCGTGCAAGCTTTCGTAATAAGCCGATTCGGCTTTGATTCCCGACTCGGTCATTACTTCGAAGGCCAGCTCAACACCTGCTTTCACAAAGGCCACCATCAAAGTACCATGGTCGAAATACTCCTGTTCGCTGATGGGAGCTTCGGTGGCCGCTGTTTTTTCAAAGGCTGTTTCAGCCGTTGCAGCACGCCAGGTAAGCAGGTTCTTATCGTCGTTGGCCCAGTCTTCCATCATGGTCGATGAAAAATGGCCACTCATAATGTCGTCCATGTGTTTTTCGAACAGCGGACGCATGATGCTTTTCATTTCATCGGCCAGCTGATACGCTTCCACCTTGGCGGGATTGCTGAGGCGGTCCATCATGTTGGTGATACCACCCCATTTGAGGGCTTCGGTAATGGTTTCCCATCCGTACTGTACCAGTTTGGAAGCATAAGTGGCTTCAATGCCCTGCTCCACCATCTTGTCGAAACACAAAATGGAACCGGTTTGTAATACGCCGCACAGAATGGTTTGTTCGCCCATGAGGTCCGATTTTACTTCGGCCACAAATGATGAATGCAGCACGCCTGCACGATCGCCACCGGTACCGGCAGCATAGGCTTTTGCTATTTCGAGCCCGTCGCCGTTGGGATCGTTTTCGCGGTGAACGGCAATCAGGGTAGGAACACCAAAACCACGCAGGTATTCAGCCCGTACTTCCGATCCGGGCGATTTGGGTGCCACCATGATCACGGTAATGTCGTCGCGAATCTGCATGCCTTCTTCCACAATATTGAAACCGTGTGAATAAGCCAGGCACGAACCTTTTTTCATGAGGGGCATCACCTTTTGAATTACCGGTGAATGCTGTTTATCGGGAGTCAAATTCAGTACCAGATCAGCAGTAGGCAACAGTTCTTCAAAAGTTCCCACCTTGAAACCATTTTCGGTAGCCGAAATGTACGAAGCTCTTTTCTGTTCAATGGCTTCGGCTCTCAGTGCGTACGACACATCCAATCCGCTGTCGCGAAGGTTCAGTCCCTGGTTTAGTCCCTGGGCACCACAACCCAACACTACTATTTTTTTTCCTTTCAGGTAGTCAACACCATTGGCGAATTCACTCTGATCCATGAAGTCGCACTTTCCCAGCTGCTCTAACTGCAGGCGCAGGGGAATTGAATTGAAATAATTTGCCATTTTCTATCTTTTTATTTGTTCTTGTTTCAATTTGTAACTTTTCACTTTACAAAGCAAGTAAATTATAAGAAGAAAGCCCGGTAAAAATGCATCAATTTTAGGCATTTTTCATGGATTCCGCTTTCGGGCCTTTCAAATACTCCGGATAAAGCACCTTCAACAACAGCCATTTAAAATGGAAATACCAGCCGAATAAAAAGGCTTATTTAATAGATGCATTGCGGTAAGCCACCGGAGTTATCCCGGTTTCCCGTTTGAAGAAACGGGTAAAATAGCTCTGGTCGGGAAAGTTCATATGATGGGCAATTTCACTTACACTCAAACTGCTGTGAACCAACAATCGTTTAATCTCGAGCAATTGTTTTGCTTTGATAATTTCGTTGGATGTCTGGCCGGTAAGCTGCCTGATGGTTTGGGTGAGGTGATTGGGTGTTACCGCCAGCATGGCTGCAAAATTGGCCACTCCCAGATTGCTTTTAATGTGCTGTTCAACCAGCTGGTAGAATTTCTTTACCAGCAAATGCCCTTTCCCCTTGTTCTTCAAATGATCATCGACAGGGTAAACCGAAGCACAAAAGGTGAGCAGTAAATCAAGAATCGAGCGCAGCAATTCAAGCGAAACACTTTCTTCTTTTCCGCTTTCATCGATTCCTTTTAGAAATAATTGTCTTAAGAATTCAACATCTTTCTCCTCTGTGAGATGCACAGGAGGATTGGTTTGCTCAAGGGAATAAAAGAACGGGAATTCGATCAGACGGTTCTGATTGCTTTTATTGATCAGATAAAAATCAGGGGTAAAAATAAAGATGTAGCCGTAAATATCGTGCGAAAGCTTTAGCTTGTGCGCCTGCCCGGGTGATAGAAAGAACACACAGGGCGGCTCAATTTCGTACTCATTGTTATCGATTACATGCAGGCCCGAACCTTCGAGCAGAAAAAGCACCTCGAAGAAGTCGTGCCGGTGTGGATAACTCACCTGAAAATGACGTTTGGCATCGAATACTTCGATCTGGTATTGTTGCCCCACGCGTCCGGGCGAACTGAAGTTTTGCAGGCTGTATACTGGTATGTTTTTAATCATGATGAATTTACATGGTCCAGGGAGCTGCCTTCCTATCGAGCTCATCGCTCCAGCGGTATTGCAACTTAACAATCTGGTCAACAATGTCGTACGGCAGCGATTCAATGCTTTCGGATGCCATCAGAAACTCCTGTAAGTTTTCAGCCTTTGCCGTAGAACCAACAGTCGCTCTTACCTGCGAGAAACTGTGTGCAAAACGAACACAGAATTCGGTCCAGCTCCCCACTCCCGAACGTTCAAAAACAGGTGCCACTTCGGCTGCCCTTTTCTGCAGGTATTCCTTCCATGCAAAACCGGGTTCATCGCGCAGGCGGTGCACCGGTCCACCGGCAACCGTTCGCATGGCAACAATGGGTTCACTTTTTTCACGCAGTAAATCCCAAAGCTGATTGCTGGCAAAACGCTGCAGCGGATTGAGGTAGAAGATGAAGCCATCGATCAGTCCTTCGGTAAACCCGCGACTCAAGGCCTTGTAGGCGATGTCGGAAGTCCAGGGAAATACTTCAAGTACAAAGTGTTTTACTTTCCCCGATTTTTTAAGTTCTTCGAATGCCCTTACACTTTTTCCTCCCCGGGCAAAATCATTGGCCAGATCTCCACCAAGGCAGAGCTGTCCGAGATCCAGTGAATCGAGTCCCAGTGGATTCAAATTATGGTCGACATCGGCCAACAACTCTTCAATGCTTTGGCCTTCGAGCTTTACCAGTAATTCGGGAACTTTTCCCCGGTCGTTGTCAAAAGCCTGTCGGAGCACCTGCAATGCATCACCGTACATCCGGCTGGTATGAAACCACACCCCGGTATCGATGGCTGCCTTTGCAATTTCGACCCGTTCATCAAAAGGAATTGTTTCGTCACCCAACCGGGTCGTTCCATATACATAGGGAGAGATGTCGGTCAGCAGCACCGATTTTTCTGAGAAGTTCTGGACATTCATCGTATCTTGTTTTCGGTTATTGTTAGTCATACGCAAGGTGCGAACATAAAATTAATTAAAAAAAGAAAACATGACGTATAGCGGGGGACTGAATGTTATAAGTGTTTGAAGATACAAATTACTTTGGAATGAATAAAACGAGAACAGACAGGACTGCAAAACAAAACCACAGCACTGCTGACAAAAGGAGTTTAGCTGAGCAATAAGGACAAAGGGGCTGACAAGATAAAAATTGTAAGTTTAGTCGGATGAATCCATTATATTTAGGGCTGCAAGTGAACAGTAAAATTTTCAAAACCAAGCAAAGACCTGGCATTCATGAATCAAATTATTGCAACAAGCGACTGGATCATCATCGTTCTCTACCTGATCATCAGCATCGGCATCAGTATTTACTTATCGAAACGTGCAGGCATCAACACCGACAATTACTTTCTAAGTGGCCGTAAACTGCCATGGTACATTGCAGGAACCAGCATGGTGGCCACCACTTTTGCTGCCGATACCCCACTGGCAGTAACCGAACTGGTTTCGGAAAACGGCATAGCCGGCAACTGGCTGTGGTGGAACATGCTGCTTGGAGGCATGCTCACGGTTTTCTTTTTCGCACGCTTGTGGCGACGTGCCGGAATACTTACCGATGCTGAATTTGTTTCGATACGCTACGAAGGCAAGGCTGCTCGTTTTCTGCGGGGTTTCAGGGCCATTTACATTGGCATCGTAATGAATGTGGTGGTGATAGCCTGGGTGAACCTGGCCATGGTAAAAATATTGCAGGTCATCTTTCCCGACTTCACTTTTTTCGGAGCCACCAGTATCAATTTCCTGGGATTGGAGCTATCATCCCACCTGTTGCTGATGGCTTCCATCCTGCTTTTTGTGGCGGTCTATTCTTCGCTTTCAGGTTTAATGGGCGTTTCATTAACCGATTCTTTTCAGTTTGTAATGGCCATGACCGGCAGCATTGCACTGGCCGTCATCGCAGTGCGTCAGGTTGGCGGCATCGATGCGCTGAAAGCACAACTCAGTGATCAAAGCTGGTTGTTCGATTTTGTTCCGGTTCTGGATAAAGCGTCGTCGACCCCGTCGACTGGAGGTGGAGGTATACTCAAAATGGGCGTTACAGCCTTTGTGGCCTACCTGGGCGTACAGTGGTGGTCAAGCTGGTATCCGGGCGCCGAACCCGGTGGTGGCGGTTACATCGCCCAGCGCATGATGTCGGCCAAAGATGAAAAGCATTCACTCTTGGCCACCTTATGGTTTCAGATAGCTCACTACGCCCTGCGTCCGTGGCCCTGGGTGCTGGTAGCGCTGGCCACCCTGGTACTCTACCCCGACGAAGCCGACCGTGGTGCCACCTACGTGATGATGATCAGGGATTACCTGCCGTCGGGTTTGCTGGGACTCCTGCTGGCTGCATTTCTGGCTGCCTACATGTCGACCATAGCTTCGCAAACCGTATGGGGCACCTCGTACATCATTAACGATTTGTTCAGGCCCTTTATCAAAGCCGGCGCTTCGGAAAAATACTATGTAAAAATATCACGCATTACCACCTTCCTGCTGATCTTCTTTTCGATACTGCTAACTACCCAGTTCAGCAAAATCAGCGATGCCTGGAAATTTGTACTGGCCATGAGTGCAGGTATCGGACTGGTGCTGATCCTGCGCTGGTTCTGGTGGCGCATCAATGCCTGGAGTGAAATTTCGGCCATGCTGGCACCCTATCTGATTTTCCCGGTTTTAAAATACGGACTGGGACTCGACCCTATCGCCAGCGATTTTGAACTTTCGCTCATCATCATTGTGATTTGGTCGACTTTCGTTTGGCTGCTCGTCACCTTTCTGACCCGGCCCACCAGGGATGAAAAGCTCAAAGCCTTTTATAAAAAAGTACATCCGGGAGGATGGGGATGGAAACGCATTGCTGCCAAAATGCCCGAGGTGAAACACGACAGCGGCTACAAATACCTTTTTATGAATTGGATTTTAGGTTGTTTGCTGGTTATTTTCACCTTGTTTGGCTTCGGAAAGATGCTGTTTCACGAATATGCACGGGGTGGAATTTACCTTTTCATCGCCGCCATTTCGATCGTTTTCATCCTTTACAACATGAACCAACTGGGGTGGAGAAAATTGAAATAAACAGCTGTATTATTTTTACCTGTATTTGTGCATTCTTTTATTAAGCATCGCATACTATCAAATAATATGGATTAATTTTACGCAGGCTTAATTCACCAAAGACAATGCATCAAAACAGCGGTAAATACATCTTTTTAGTCTTGCTGATAAGTTATCTGCTTACGGTAAGCCATGTATTTTTCAGTGAAGTTGCTCATTGTTTGTCCCATCTGGTTGAGAACCTTTATGGCGATGAGCACCATCAGCCTCACCACCACATGCATGAGTCAGGTGATCATCATCATCATCTTATTGACACATTCAATAAAATTTTTGAAGAACAAAATGCTGATCATGAATCACAACAAGCGAAACAGCTACAATCAGAAACTGATAAATATTTAGTCTGCCTTTTTGCATTGTTGCCTGAGAATGTTTCTCGTGAAACTGCCTTACTAAAACGCGTGTTGAACCAACAGCAATATGATGCCTATATTTCACTCATTACGCCTCCTCCCAGAAAAACCTGCCTGATTCCATCCATATTATAGTTTCATCACAATTTTAATGCGTGCCAATCTGCTGTTTAAAAACAAACGATTCATTGAATTGGCACAAGCTACAAAGTAAAAAAAATGAAGAAATACCTATTTGCAGGCATGCTAATGCTACTTGCAACATTTGCTTATGCCCAACAATTATCTGGTTATATTTTTGACGAGTCCCAAATGGCAGTTGAGGGTGTTAACATACAAAACACCAGCCAGTCAACTCATACACACTCTAATGAAGAAGGCTATTTTTCGTTGGAAAAAATACAGCCCGGAGACTCCCTGCTATTCAGCCACACCTCATTTAAAACAAAGAAGATAGCCATTGCAAAGGCCGACACCCTGCTTCGAATAATGCTAGTTCAGAAACGCTTATCAATTAAAGAAATAAGCATTTCACCTGCCTTAAACGCCCTCACGGTTTTTAGTGATATTGACTTGCGCACGAGTCCGGTAAATTCATCACAGGAAATCCTGAGAAAAGTACCGGGACTGATAATAGGACAACACGCCGGAGGAGGCAAGGCTGAGCAAATTTTTCTCCGTGGTTTTGATACCGATCATGGAACCGATATCAACATTACTGTTGATGGCTTGCCTGTTAACATGGTTTCACATGCTCATGGACAGGGATATGCCGACTTGCACTTCATCATCCCGGAGCTAATCGATGAAATCGACTATGGCAAAGGCCCTTACTATGCAGGCAAAGGTAACCTTACCACTGCTGCTTATGTTGCATTTAAAACAAAAGAGCGCCTTAATGAAAGCGAGATAAAAACTGAAATAGGCCGTTTTGGCACAGCCCGCACCTTAGGAACATTCAATTTGCTCAACACACAACAACAATCGGCTTATCTGGCTTCTGAGTTATTGCTAAGCAACGGGCACTTTGAAAGTTCTCAAAACTTTAGCAGAATCAACATGGCAGGAAGGTATACTGCACATTTTAATGACAACGACAAGCTTTCTGTTGGCCTCTCACTCTTCAGAAGCCAATGGGATGCATCGGGACAAATCCCCCAGCGGGCAGTCGACAGCGGGCTGATCAGTCGCTTTGGTGCGATCGACGATACGGAAGGTGGCTTCACCGGACGTAAGAACCTCAATATTCAATACAATCGTTACCTGAATGATCAAAACTGGATCACCACTCAAATTTATCATACTACCTATGATTTTGAGCTGTATTCTAATTTTACCTTCTTCCTGAATGACCCTGTAAATGGTGATCAGATCAAACAAAAGGAAGCCAGGAAAATATCCGGATTCGAAAGCATTATCAACCGTCATTACAACAATACAATGTACCAGATGGCCATTGGAATGCGTAATGACGAAATTAATGGAAGCGAGCTATCACATACCCTTCATCGAAAGCTTATACTTGATCGGTTAAGTCTGGGTAATGTAAACGAAACCAACATTTTCACATATTTAAATGTAGAATTCAAAAAGGAGCGATGGTTGATCAATCCTTCGCTAAGATTTGACTGGTTTAACTTCATCTACACCAACCATCTGGCAGAAAGTTACAGTACTGAATCGCTTAGCAAAACCATAGTAAGTCCAAAGATTAACGTACTGTACAACCAATCAAACAGCTTGCAATGGTACTTTAAGGCTGGAAAAGGCTTTCACAGCAATGACACCAGGGTAGTAATTGCCCAAGATGGTCAATCGATTTTACCAGCAGCTTATGGCACCGATCTCGGTTTTATCTGGAAACCTTTACCAGGCATCTTGTTAAACACTGCACTGTGGCAACTATTCATGGAACAGGAATTCATTTATGTAGGCGATGAAGGAGTGGTTGAAGCCGGGGGGCGTACCAGCCGGGCTGGTCTTGACTTTGGCTTCAGAATACAGCTGCACCCTTCGGTGTTCATACAAAATGATATCAACTATGCTTACGCACGCAGCATCGACGAAGCTGATGGAGAAAACTACATCCCGTTGGCTCCCGATCTGACCATGACCGGCGGAATTAATTACCTTCCGCAAGGTAACAAAGGCTTCTTTGGAAGTTTACATTACCGGATGATTAACAAACGCCCCGCCAACGAAGACTATTCAATTGTTGCAAAAGGATACACCATTGTCGATTTTAACGGCGGATATCAATGGAATAGAATAAGAGCCGGACTGATCGTCAATAATTTATTAAATAGTGAATGGAATGAAACTCAGTTTGCCACTGAAACCAGACTGGCCAATGAAAATGAAGCTGTAGAAGAAATACACTTTATTCCGGGAACTCCATTCTCATGGCGAATAAGTCTTAGTTATATTTTTTAAGCCGTAACAGAGCGAAAGCTTACCAGCCGCTTATTTTTTTCGTCCCACAACCTGAGTTGCAATGACTTGAGTGCGGAGAAAAAGGTAAGCGGTTTTTCAATATGAAAGTCGCTGTTCTCCTTGTAACATCTTTCGAGATAATAATTAGGAATACGCGGGCTTAAATGATGAATATGGTGAAAGCCAATATTTCCGGTAAACCATTGCAGTACCTTCGGTAACTTAAGAAAAGAGCTTCCCTCGAGTGCCATGGTCTTATAGTCCCATTCTTCGCTTCGGGCCCATTTCACATCTTCGTACTGATGCTGTACATAAAAGAGCCAGGTTCCGTGTACTGCAGCAATGTATAAAACCGGAATTTGAATCAGCAGATAAGGCACCAACCCGATCCATAAGGACATACCTACTACCATGCCAACCAGTGCAAGGGTTGAAAGATGGGTGTAGAGCTTTTCTTTCGCCGGCCTGTCGCGACGAGGAAAACGAAACAAAACGGTAAACAGGAAAAAAGGAGCAATGATCAGCAATACCACCGGATTGCGGTAAATACGGTACCAAATGCGCTGGCCCTTCGACATGTTCCGGTATTCTTCAACCGTGAGTGTTTTCACATCGCCCACTCCGCGTTTATCGAGGTTTCCAACCGTTTGATGGTGAATCATGTGATCGTGGTGCCATTTATGATAAGGAGTAAAAACAAGCAGACCAAAAGGTACACCCACTATTTTACTCAAACGGGTTGACTTAAAAAAGGAACCGTGACCGCAGTCGTGAAAAATAATAAAGATACGTACAAGGAAACCCGCAGCAAAGACGGCCAATAACAGGGTTAACCAGTAAGATACGGCCAGTGAATAATACATGGCCACCCATAATCCCAAATAAGGAACCAGGGAATTAATTACCTGCCACCAACTGCGGATGGCTTTAGGTTGGTTGTACTTTTGTACAATTTGCATCCAGGAGCGACTGTTGCTCCGGGTGTCTGAAACATTTTTATTCATTCTCTATTCTAATATTAATACCATAACCATCCACATAAACAACATGAAAAGCAGGCTAATGTTGAAAAAAGAATTAAAAACACAGCTATTTAGAAAAGTGATCATCAGCCTGTCCTTACAAATGATTCTTTTTCTGACGACTACTCATAGAAAACCCCGCCAAAGCTGGCAGGGTTTTAACAATATATATGCTAAATAATTCAGTCTTCCTGCTTCGAAAGTACTGCATCGCGCTCTTTCAGAAATTCTGAAAGGCGTTCGATGGGTGAACGCGTAATGGCAATTCGTCCTGAACGAATGAACTGCATAACTTTAAACTGATTCAGATCGTCGAAAAAGGCCTGTGTTTCGTCTTTATGACCTGTTTTTTCGATCACGGTGTATTCTTTGGTGATCTCCAGTATACGTGCGTTGTGTTTTCTGATCAAGCCTTCTATCTGGTCACTTTCAGTAAGCGCCTCTGTCGAAACCTTGTAAAGCGCCACCTCCTGATAAATCATTTCATCGTTGGTGTGATAAAAGGCCTTAAGTACCTCTACCTGCTTTTCAATTTGCTGAACAATTTTGGCCACCAGCTCCGGCGTTGTATTGATTACAATGGTAAATTTGCTGATGCCCTTAATTGCCGACTCACTAACCGTCAAACTCTCAATGTTCACTTTCCGGCGGGTAAAAACGATGGTGATGCGGTTAAGCATTCCAATGTGGTTTTCGGTAAATGCCGATATGATATATTCCTGTTTCATTATTTTTATTTTTAGTTGTTTGAATAAGCATACAATGCCGACTCATTCAATCTTTTATTTTCAACTCACTAAACAGATAAGCTCAAAAACCGCCTGCTAACTTTTTCAGGCTTTCGGCCTTTCGAGCAAAATTTCGGAAACACTGGCTCCGGTTGGCACCATGGGAAATACATTGTCTTCTTTTTCCACAAGTACTTCAAGCACATAAGGTCCGTCGGTTTGTATCATTTCTTCGATGGCTTGTTCGAGCTCGCTTCCTTTCACCACCCTTTGGGCTGGAATACCAAAAGCACCTGACAACTTGATAAAATCGGGGTTCACCAGTTCGGTAAACGAATAGCGTTTGTCGAAGAACAATTCCTGCCACTGGCGAACCATTCCCAGGAAATTGTTATTCAGGATGACCACCTTCACCGGAATTTTCTCCTGTGCGATGGTTCCCAGCTCCTGCATGGTCATCTGAAAGCCACCATCACCGATAAAGGTTACCACGGTACGATCGGGGGCGCCCATCTGAGCTCCTACCGCCGCAGGCAGGCCAAATCCCATGGTTCCCAATCCGCCTGAAGTTACAACACTGCGGCTCTTGTTAAATTTGAAATACCGGGCCGCCACCATTTGATGCTGACCCACATCGCTAACACAAACGGCATTGCCATTGGTTTTTTCTGAAACGATGCGTACCGCTTCTCCCATCGATATTTTTCCGTTATTCCGGTAAATATCGCGTTCGATCACTTTTTGGTATTCGATTTCGTAAAATTCCTTGAATCGATTGACCCAATCCGTGTGTTTGTTTTCCTTAACAAGAGGAAGGAGTTTTTTCAAAACCCTTCTGGCATCGCCCACAACGGGATACTTTGTATCTACAATCTTATTGATTTCGGCCGGATCGACTTCGATGTGCATGATGTCGGCCTGTTTGGCATAAGCATTTACTTTTCCGGTAACCCGGTCGTCGAAACGCATGCCCAAACCAATCAACAGATCACATTCGTTGGTCAGCAAATTAGGTCCATAGTTTCCGTGCATACCCAACATGCCCACGTTCAAGGGATGATCGGATGGAAGTGCCGAATTACCCAGAAGGGTCCAGGCAGCGGGTATGCCTGTTTTTTCGAGGAAGCTTTTCAATTCTTCTTCGGCCTGAGACAAAATTACTCCCTGACCAATCAGCAGGAAAGGTTTTTTTGCCGCATTGATGGCTTTGGCAGCAGCTTCAATCTGTTGATCATCCATGGGATGGTAAGGAATGTAGCTTCTTATTTTTGTACATTTTTTGTATTCGAAATCGATTTCAGCAAACTGAGCATCTTTGGCAATGTCGATAAGAACCGGGCCGGGACGTCCGCTGCGTGCGATATAAAATGCTTTGGCCATGACCTCGGGAATTTCTTCAGCATTGGTAATCTGGAAATTCCATTTGGTTACAGGCATGCTGATGCCTACTATGTCTGACTCCTGGAAGGCATCGGTTCCCAGCAGCGGTGAGGCTACCTGACCGGTAATACACACCAGGGGTGTTGAATCGATCATGGCATCGGCAATTCCGGTGATGAGGTTGGTGGCACCGGGCCCCGAAGTAGCCATACAAACACCTACTTTGCCAGTTACACGGGCATAGCCCTGCGCTGCATGTACAGCACCCTGTTCGTGGCGGGTTAATACGTGCTTCAGTTTTTCACGATGATCATACAAGGCATCGTACACCGGCATGATTGCTCCTCCCGGATATCCAAATATGGTTTTAACTCCCTCTTCTAACAAAGAGCGAATCAGTGCTTCTGATCCTGTTACTTTTTCAGCCATACTATTTAATTTTTCTTTGTTGTTAACAATTTTGTTTTAATCGATCATACGAACAGCTCCTTTATCGGCCGAGCTCACCATGCTGGCATAAGCCTTTAGTGCTTTACTCACTATGCGCTCACGTTGTGGCTGATAGGCTCCTTCTCCCCTGGCTTCTTCTTTGATTCGCCGGGCAGCCAATTCTTCGTCGCTGATCAGCACATTTATTTTTCGTGCCGGAATATCAATCTCGATGGGATCACCGTTTTGCACCAGGGCAATGGCACCTCCTGCGGCTGCTTCGGGCGAGACATGCCCGATCGACAGTCCCGAGGTTCCTCCTGAGAAACGTCCGTCGGTTACCAGGGCACAAGCCTTATCAAGGCGAACAGCCTTAATGTAAGAGGTAGGATACAACATCTCCTGCATGCCGGGACCACCCTTAGGGCCTTCGTACAGAATAAATACCACATCGCCGGCCTGCACCTCATCACCGAGTATGCCATTCACTGCTGCTTCCTGGGAATGAAAAACCTTTGCCTTTCCATTGAAACGGAACACCGAAGGATCAACTCCGGCAGTTTTGACGATGCAGCCGTCGCTGGCAATGTTGCCAAACAAAACGGCGAGTCCTCCTTCAAGGTTATAAGCATGTTCCAAACTACGGATACAGCCATTCTGGCGGTCGGTATCCGCTTCGGTATAATAGCTTTCCTGCGATCCCATCACCAGGTTGGGACGGTTGCCGGGTGCAGCCAGATAACGCTGGCGCGCCTTATCGCTAACTGTACTTCGCATGATGTCGAACTCATCGAGGGCCTCTGCCAAAGTCTTCATGTCGGCACGTTTCGTTGTTGTGTCGAGCAATCCGGCCCGGTCGAGTTCACCCAGTATTCCCATGATTCCACCTGCCCGGTTAACATCTTCCATGTGATAGCTCGAACTCGGTGCTACCTTACAAATGTTTGGAATTTTCCGCGACAGCTCATCGATGTCCTTCATGGTGAAATCAACTCCTGCTTCGTGGGCAATGGCCAATAAATGCAGAATGGTGTTGGTGCTGCCTCCCATGCCAATATCAAGTGTCATGGCATTCATAAAGGCTTCGCGTGTTGCAATCGATCGGGGCAATACATCGCTGTTGCCTTCAAAGTAATAGGCCTCGGTCATTTTAACGATGAGTTCGGCCGCTTCTTCAAAAAGTTCTTTGCGTTTGGCATGTGTGGCCACAATGGAACCATTTCCTGGGAGTGCCATACCGATGGCCTCTGCCAGGCTGTTCATTGAGTTGGCCGTAAATAATCCCGAACACGATCCACAGGTTGGACAAGCATTTTGTTCAACACGGGTAATCTCCTCTTCCGAAACTTCGTCATCAACAGCCAGCACCATGGCGTCCACCAGGTCGTATTTATTGTCATCGACTTTACCGGCTTCCATTGGACCACCCGAAACAAAGATGGCCGGAATATTCAAACGCATGGCAGCCATCAGCATTCCGGGTGTAATTTTATCACAGTTCGAAATACAAACCATGGCATCCACCTTGTGGGCATTGCACATGTATTCAACACTGTCGGCAATCAAATCGCGCGAAGGAAGTGAATACAGCATGCCGTCGTGCCCCATGGCAATTCCATCGTCGATGGCGATGGTGTTGAACTCAGCGGCAAAACAGCCTGTTGCTTCGATATGTTTTTTCAGGGTCTGACCTACCTGATGCAGGTGAGCATGCCCGGGAACCATTTGGGTAAACGAGTTCACAACAGCAATAATGGGTCGCTGAAAATGTTCTTCCTTCATTCCATTGGCACGCCATAAGGCACGGGCTCCGGCCATCCGGCGGCCCTGGGTTGTGGTTGCACTTCGTAATTTACTCATCGTTCAAAAATCTTTTATAAATAAAAAAACCATCCTCGCTGTGAGAATGGTTCATCAAATATTTTTTTTGCTTACATACAAACCATTCTCATTTCATCGAAATGACGACCACGAGTACGACTAGAATGGAAATGTTATGTATGGTTTGCATTTGCTATCAAATTATGGGAACAAATGTAGAAATAATATTCATATTTCAAAACCTGAAGAAAAGTGAAAAGCACATTTCACTATAAAAATCACAATTTTCACAGGTTTTATGTTTCATTTTAAAACAAAACAGTCGATTCGTTTAAAAAATACTTAGCTTCTTCATCAAATGAAATAAACATCATTTAAGGAAGAATTTAAGCTATTGATTGTAAAATTTTGCAAATTCACATCATCAATACAAGCGATTTTTAACTTTATAGCACAAAGAGCCAACCATGGAATTACTCAATAGCAGTGAACTGTTTCCCTCGCAACCCAGAATGAAATATTTTGGAGGAGCAGCCTTTGCCCGCTTCATGATGCATCTGTTGAGGATGAAGAAAGTGAACCGACTCTATACCGAGTTGGCCAAAGAAAGCGGAATCGATTTCATCGACAAGCTCATCGAAACACTTGAACTTAAATTCACTTTCGACGAGCAACAACTGCAGCGAATTCCTGAAACAGGTCCCTTTATCATCGTTGCCAACCATCCTTTTGGCGGGCTCGACGGGATCCTGATGATAAAAATCATCAGGATCGTAAGACCTGACCTGAAAATACTGGCCAATGACTTTCTACAAAAAATAAAACCCTTGAATGAATTTTTCATTGGTGTTGAAGGAGATGACAAAGATGAAGCACACGACAGTGCCTATGCCTTATCGGCCGCACATCTTGAAGCAGGAAGTGCACTGGGGATTTTCCCTGCCGGCGAGGTATCGGGTTACGATCAGTACTACAATGTGATGGATAAAACCTGGCAGTATCCGGTGATTAAACTGATAAAAAACACGTCGGTGCCGGTTGTTCCTTTTTATTTCAGTGGTTCAAATTCGCGTTTGTTTAACCTCCTGGGCATGATCAATCCACGGCTTAAGATGGCCAAACTTCCCTCAGAGTTTTTCAGCCGGAAGAAAAAAGAGATTAGCATCAGCATTGGCCATCCCATCCGAAAAAACGAAATCGCCCAATTCAGCGACATTCACCAGCTGGGACGCTTTCTCAGGGCCAAAACCTATTGTTTGGGAGCAAGCCGCCACCTGGAAGTCCGTAAGTTTTTCAAAACCAATCCCATTAAAAAGAAAACGAAGGTTGAAGCACTGGCCGTCGCCATTGAGCGGGATCTTTTGTTACAAGAACTGGAAAAAATTAAGGCAGACTATGCGCTTTTCAGTATTAAGAATTACACCGTTTATTGCGCTCCCACTCGAATGATCCCCAACTTTTTAAATGAAATTGGTCGTTTAAGGGAGATCACTTTTCGAGAGGTGGGCGAAGGAACCAATCATGCCACCGATATTGATGAATACGACTTGTACTATCATCAGCTTTTTATCTGGGACAATGAAGAAAGTTGTGTTGTTGGGGCTTATCGTCTGGGGCTGGGCAATGAAATCATTCAGCAATACGGCATTCATGGTTTCTACATTAAAAGTCTTTTCCGTATTAAACCTGCCATGAAGGAGGTATTGAGTCAGTCGATCGAACTGGGCCGTTCGTTTGTAATTAAAGCCTATCAGCGCCGGCCACTCCCCTTGTTCCTCCTGTGGAAAGGCATTCTCTATTTCCTTTTGAAAAACCCCGAATACCGTTACCTCACCGGGCCGGTTAGTATCAGCAACAATTATTCCGACGTTTCGAAGGACAGCATCATCAGGTTCATCACCGCCAATTATTTCAACCACCAACTGGCTCGTTACATCCGGCCTCGCAAAGCCTATCAGTTTATCAGTGAAGATGAAAACATCAACCTGCTTCTTGAAAATGCCGGCAGCGACCTGAATAAGTTCGACCGCATTATTGGCGACATCGACAAGGTAAACAATGGCATTCCCGTGCTATTAAAAAAATACCTGAGCCTGAATGCCAGTATACTGGCCTTTAATGTCGATCCAAATTTCAACAATTGCCTCGACGGACTTATCATTCTCGATATTTACGATGTACCTCAAAACACCATTGAATCGTTATCGAAGGAAGTAAACGACGGATCGATACTCGAACGTTTCTATTCAAGCAGGGAATTAAACAGAAAAGAAGAACAATAAGCGGAGCTGACCGTTATTCTACATAATGTAAACCATAAAAACAAGCAATATGGAAACACCCAAAATTGCAGCAAAACAACCGGCAGCCGTCGAGCTTGAACCGGGAAAATATTTCTGGTGTGCCTGCGGGCAAAGTAAAAACCAGCCTTTTTGTGATGGTTCACACAAGGGAACTGAATTTACACCGCTACCCTTCGAGGTAAGCGAAAAGAAAACCTACTATTTGTGCCAGTGCAAACACAGCAACAACAAACCCTATTGCGACGGCACGCACAAAACACTTTAAGAAAAAGTCAGTAAGAAGGAAGAAGTCATTGGTCAAAAAGAAGGAAAAAGTCATTAAGTCATTGGCCATTAAGAAGGAAAGAGTCATCGGTTACCGATCCTCCTATTTTCTTAAATGACTTAATGACTTTTTCCTAAATGACTTAATGACTTCTTCCTCATCAGGCTTCCCTGAAATATTCTTTGGAAGCACTGCAGATGGGACATTTAAAATCGTCGGGGATGTCTTCAAAGGGTGTTCCCGGAGGAATGCCCATACTGGGCTCTCCTACTTCGGGGTCGTAAGTATAACCGCAAATAATACAAACAAACTCCGACGCGGCACCACCTGCATCCTTTTCTTCCTCTTTTGAATCTTCTTCTTCTTTCAACAAATCGGGATCGATGTAGGTAGGTGCATTTTTGGGCGCCAGCATTTTGTAATGCTCGTGGTAGTATTCGTAGGTTAATGGCGGCTGATCATTTAGCTGTTCGGCATGTTTCACCTCACTCACAAAGAGAATGTGCGTACCACAGTCGACTTCGTTCAGTACCTCGCATTCGAAAGCAGCGATGCACGATTCGGTAACAACAGGAATACCCAGTTGACCGGTTTTGTGCTCATGTTTTGAGAACTTGTCGATGGCGCGGGTCGACTGAAAGCCGAAATCGCCAATTATAGAGGTGTCGAGGTCTTTCTGCAAAACCGAAAGCGAAAACTTACCACTTTTCTGAATCAGTTCGGTGGTGAAATTTTCCTTGTTACTGCTAATGGCAATGGTTGAAGGACTGGAGGTGACCTGGAAGGCTGTATTCCCGGCATAACCGGCTTTTTTCCCTTCAAACTCAGTGGCTATAATGTACAATCCGTACGATAACTTGTGGAATGATTTAAAATCGATCATATTAGTAACTAGCTGGTTAATGATTAAATTTTCAATTTCAGTTTACAAAATACAAATTTAAGTGCTTGAAACAGGCAATTTCAATCGACAAACTTTCAATTATTATTTTCTGTTTTGAGTAGACGACGACCCTTCGATCAAATCATCCAGGGCCGACTCAATTGTTGGAAAACTAAATTCAAAGCCTTCATTCAGGAGGCGTTCGGGATATACTTTTTCACCGTTGATCATGATGTTGGCAGCCGCTCCATATAAAATTTTCAGTGCCCAGGCAGGTACCGTAAATATACCCGGTTTATTCAGGCGTTGCAGCAATGTTTTGGTAAAGTACTGATTGCTCACCCAATGGGGCGCAACCATGTTGTAAATGCCCTTTGCCTGTTTATTTTCAATAAAAAACTGTACTGCAGCCACCAGGTCGTCGATATGTACAAAAGACATGGCCTGCTTTCCGGAAGCAATTTTGCCACCCAGCCCTCGTTTGAATAGCGGTAAGGTTTGCCTGAGCAGGCCTCCTTCGAGTCCCAGCACCACCCCGATCCGCATGTTCACCAGCCGGGTATTGCTGTTGTTCAACTGATTGGCTTCGTGTTCCCATTGCTGAACCACCTGTGACAAAAAACCGTCCCCTGTTTCATAATCGTTTTCGGTCATCACCTTCTCCCCCTTGTCGGGATAAATTCCAATAGCCGATGCCGAAATGAGCAGTCGCTGGCGCTTCGAATTCATGCCATTCAGAATTGAAACAAGCCGACGGGTAGTATTTACACGGCTATCGAGAATTGACTGTTTGTTTCGCGTGGTCCAGCGTTGAATCACCGAAGCACCGGCCAGGTTAATGATTACATCGGCCGACATAATGACCCGTTCCCATGCTTCGTCTGAGACATCGCGCTTTAAACTCATCCAGACGGTCTTTTCGGGCCATAGTCCTGCTCTTAATTTAGATGCGATAAATCCGGACGCACCGGTAATTGCTATATTCATGCTGCATGTATTTCTAGTTGAAACCACAAGTTAAAAAGATTGTTCTCAAAAAGGGCCAAGATTAATCAAATTGTACCCAATGAGAATAATCATCGTGAAAAAAACAATATTTTGGTTTTTTGATTCTTTTTTTACGAAATTGAGTGCATGTTAATGAAAGCAACTATTATAAATGCCACATAAGGCTCTTTTGTAAAACACACTAAGGTAAAAAAGTTAACAGGCACGATGAATAGCTAAGGCATTCATGCAAAACAATATTCGATTTTTATAATTGAAGATGCAAGAAGCAAAAAAATCCTTCACCCATATTGTGGATCAGTTCCACCGCTGGCAAATCAACCACCTGGGCACCAAAAGGCTCATTATCATGCTGAGCATTGTTGTTGGAATCACTGCCGGATTTGTTGCCGTCATTATCAAGAATGCCGTAAAGCTGATGGAACGCCTGATGAATTTTCTATTCAATGAAACCGTTCATCATTATCTCTATTTCATTTTTCCCCTTCTGGGTATTGCCATCACAGTTGTGTTCATCAGATACATCCTCCGGAAACCAGTCCGACCCGGGATTCCCAATGTTCTTTATGGCATTTCAAAACGAAAAGGATTTATTAGTCGTCACAACCTTTTTTCTTCCATTGTAACTTCAGCCATCACAGTGGGTTTTGGCGGATCGGTAGGACTGGAAGGCCCCACGGTATCAACTGCATCAGCCTATGGTTCTTTCATCAGTCGTTTTTTCCGCCTTGAATACAAATACGTGGTACTGATGCTGGCCTGTGCTTGTGCCGGATCGATGGCTGCCATCTTTAAGGCGCCCATTGCCGGAATTGTTTTTGCCGTTGAGGTTATTATGATCGATTTGACCACTTTCTCGCTGATCCCCTTACTGCTGGCTTCATCGGCAGCTGTGCTCACCTCGTATCTATTCCTTGGAATGGATGTACTCTATCCCTTTGAAGTAAAGAGTGCGTTTGCAATGAACGAACTTCCCTGGTACATTCTGCTGGGCCTGGTTTCAGGCCTGGTTTCGGTCTATTTCTCGAAAACCTATACCGGAATCATCCGGCGTTTTCAGAAACTAAAGAAGAAGAACACCCGTTTGTTGCTTGGCGGGCTCACCATCGGGGTCATCATTTTTGTTTTTCCCTCATTGTATGGCGAGGGTTATCATTCGATCAATCAGGGGCTGGCAGGCGACATGAGCTACCTTTTTCACAACAGCCCGTTTGAAACGCTGCCACACAATACCTTAATTATTATTGTTCTGCTGGCCTTCATTGTTTTTTTTAAAGCCCTTGCCACATCGCTTACGATTGGTGCAGGAGGCGTTGGCGGCATTTTTGCCCCCACCCTCTTCATGGGAGTAAATACAGGACTGCTGTTTGCAAGCCTGATGGTGTACCTGTTCGATGTAGCGATTAATGTCAACAATTTTGCCCTTATCGGTATGGCTGGACTCATCACCGGGGTGTTGCATGCTCCGCTTACCGGTATTTTTCTGATAGCTGATATATCGGGCGGGTACAAACTATTTGTTCCCCTGATGATTACTGCAACCTTTTCCTACCTCACCGTCAGGGCTTTCAATAAAAATTCGATTTATACCTCAGAGCTGGCACAGCGAAAACAACTTTTCACCCATCATAAAGACAAACAGGTATTATCGATCATGAATGTTCCGGAATTACTCGAAACAGATTTTGTAATTTTAAAAGCTTCTGATAAATTGCGCCAGCTTATTGAAGCCATCTCGGTATCGCATCGTAATCTGTTTCCAATAGTTGATGAGCAGGGTATGATGACCGGCATGCTGAAACTTGACGATGTTCGCCATCTGATTTTTAAGCATGAACTGTACGACAAGATAACACTTAAAGAACTGATGTACATGCCAGAGCACTGGATTTCACCCCGAGACTCGATGGACCAGGTGGTCAAAAAATTTGAAGAAAGCGGCCGTTTCACCCTGGCTGTTATTAAGGATGGAAAGTATCTCGGTTTTATATCACGAGCCAAGGTATTTACGAATTACCGGAAACATGTAGCACATTTTTCGCACGATTAATGCTAAAAAAAGATGGCATACAAAGGACATTGGACAATAGACATTAGACTATAGATATTAGAAAACAGACCATAGATATTAGATATTGGAAGTTAGACATTAGCGCTTAGACTGATTGTATTATTTTGATCAACTGATTCCTGACACGTTCAACAACTTACTTTTAAACAAGTAACAGGCAATAAATTAAAGAAACACATGAGACTTTTGTTATCAAAAAAATAATTTTAACATAATTAATAAAATGAAACCAACATTATTAATCCTTGCTGCCGGGATGGGCAGTCGTTACGGAGGGTTGAAACAACTCGACGAAGTAGGTCCCAATGGAGAAGCCATCATCGACTATTCGTTGTACGATGCCATCAGAGCAGGATTCGGAAAAGTAGTCTTTATTATACGTCGTGATTTTGAGACTGCATTCAGAGCCCGCTTCGATGAAAAACTGGAGGGAAAAATTGAAGTTGAATATGTTTTTCAGGAGCTGAATGACCTTCCCGAAGGTTTTTCCATCCCCGAGGGACGTGCAAAACCATGGGGCACCGGTCATGCCATCAGAGCTGCCCGCAAGGCAATTAGCACACCTTTTGCTGCCATCAATGCCGACGATTTTTACGGGCAGGAAGCCTACCAAACCTGTGCCACTTTCTTAAAAGAACAGATTACCGAGAAGCTATACAGCATGGTTGGCTACCGTCTCGACCGCACCCTGTCAGAGAATGGCTCCGTTTCACGCGGGCTTTGCATTACCGATGCCGAAGCACACCTCGAAAATATTGAAGAGCTGACTAAAATTAGCACAAGCGAAGAAAAGATCGTTTACGAAAAAGATGAAAAACAATACAGTTTAAAGGGTGACGAAACGGTATCGATGAATTTCTGGGGCTTTCATCCTTCACTTTTTCAGCACCTTGAAGAAGGCTTCATCGATTTCCTTCAAAAAGAAGGCAAAGAAATGAAGTCGGAGTTTTACATCCCCATGCACATCGACGATCTCATTAAAGCTGAAAAGGTAAAAGTAAAAGTATTAAAGAGCAACGCCAGCTGGTTTGGAGTGACCTACCAGGAGGACAAACCTACAGTTATTGAGCGAATCAATCAGCTCACTCAAAAAGGCATTTATCCGTCAAAACTTTGGTAAGATACACAACAGGGCATCCATCAGGCTGCCCTGTTCTGTTTATCAAAAAGCGATGGTTAAAACAGATGCACCGGAACTGGCGTCCGCTTACACCTCATTTTAGTCGCAATTGAATCGCTTTTCTTTCTTCTTTAAAAATTTCGATACATTCTGACATCAGCTTTCTTCAAAACAATAATTTTTGTCATATTTGCGAATAAATTTGGGATACACTTAATTAAATTCAGAAACTGATGAAAGTTTTTAAATTTGGTGGTACTTCAGTAGGATCACCTGAAAATATGCGGTCGGTAATGCAAATAATAAGCGATGGCGAGCCTAAAGTTGTCGTGTTGTCGGCCATGTCGGGTACAACCAATGCCCTGGTTGAAATCAGCAATTATCTTTACGAAAAAAATACAGAGAAAGCCCGGGAAGCCATCACCGAACTTCGCTTAAAATACAACAAGGTTGTTGCCGAGCTATATAAAAGTGAAGATTTTAAGAAGAAGGGACAGGCAGTGGTTGACCAGCATTTTGAAACCCTTCTGGACCAATGCAGGGAGACTTTTGATCTGAACAACGAGCAAATAACGCTTGCCCAGGGCGAATTGATCTCAACTGCGCTGGTCACTTTCCTTTTACAGGAAAACGGATACCGGGCCGCACTGCTTCCGGCACTCGACTTTATGCGCATCGACGAAAACAAACAGGCCGATATGGCGGCCATCCAACAACTGGCACCTCCCGTTATTGAAAAAGCCGGCAAACAGGATATTTACATCACCCAGGGCTTTATCTGCCGCAATCACGAAGGAGCCATCGACAACCTGCAGCGCGGTGGAAGCGACTACACAGCCACCCTGCTTGGAACTGCTATACAGTCGGAAGAAGTACAAATATGGACCGATATTGACGGAATTCACAACAATGACCCGCGCTATGTCGAAAACACATCACGCATCGACAATCTGCTTTTTACCGAAGCAGCGGAGCTGGCCTACTTTGGTGCCAAAATACTGCACCCCTTAACAATATTGCCCGCTCGTACGGCCAACATTCCGGTACGACTTAAATACACCATGAAACCCGATGCCCCCGGCACCCTCATCTCGAACGATAAAACCATTTCGGGACTAAAAGCGGTAGCGGCAAAAGACGGGATTACTGCCATCAAAATCAGATCGGACAGAATGTTAATGGCCTATGGCTTTTTGCGCAGGGTTTTCGAGATCTTCGAAAAATACAAAACCGCCATCGACATGATTACCACTTCGGAGGTCGCCATCTCACTCACCATCGACAACGATACTTATATTAACCAAATTGAAGCCGAACTGAAAACCTATGGTGAAGTTGAAATTGATCGTGATCAAACCATTGTTTGCATTGTTGGCGACATGATTTCGGAAGAAAAAGTGTTCTCAAAACAAATTTTTGAAGCTCTCGAAGGAATTCCGGTACGCATGATCTCCTACGGTGGTAGCCGTTATAATGTGTCTGTATTAATCAACAACAAATACAAAAAGGAAACACTGCAACACCTAAGCAAACACCTGTTTCACAACTAAAATATCAGCATAACAGTAAAGCGCCCTTGTTACAATGGCGCTTTTTTATTTCCCACGCTTCAAACAATATGTTAATCAAACATTATCAGTGAGCCATCATTTAATTGATCTTTTGAAAAAAATGCGATAATAAATATTTGTAAAAAATATATTTTTTAAATTCACACCACCAATACTAACCACTTATTTAAACCGAGAGTATCACAATATCAATTAAGCGAAATAAACAACCGAACCAATACTACTATGAGCCAGATTTTAGGATTTATTTTGATTGTATTTGCAGTAATGTTTGCTGTATTCATTTCGAGCTACATTTTTTACCGCCGTTCAGTTGTATTAATCATGGGATTAATAGCAACCAACATTGCCGGATTAACTGCCATTTTTGCCTACATTATTGCCATCAAGGGGCTCAATCATCTGATATGGGTCATCCCTTCCATCGGACTTGTTTCGGTTTTTAATTTCTACATGATGTACCTGCATCTTAGTAAGCCGGTCGTTTCGTTAATGAACGACATTGTTGATAAGCTTTCGAACGGAATGCTCGATTTCAATTTTGACGACAAGGTACTGGCCAAGAAGAATGAATTTGGAGCAATTGCCAGGGCCCTGGCCAAAATGCGTAAACAGCTGATGCTGATTGTTTCTGAAATTCAAAAAATAACTTCCTTTATTGAATTATCATCGACACAGCAAAGTGAAGCTGCAATGGAAATTTCGTCGGGAGCCAGCGAACAGGCTTCATCGACCGAAGAGATTTCGGCCACGGTTGAAGAGATTTCGGCTGCCAATCACCAGAATACCGAAAATGCTCAGCAAACTGCTCAACTATCCAAAACGGCATCATTAAGCATGGGAGAAATGGGGCAGTCCATCGACAGAAATGTCAGGGCCATCAAGCACATTCTGGAAAAAATCAAGGTGATCAACGACATTGCTTATCAAACTAACCTACTTGCCTTAAATGCATCGGTTGAAGCGGCCAGGGCAGGCGATGCAGGAAAAGGATTTGCCGTGGTAGCCGGCGAAGTGAGAGCACTTGCCGAAAGCAGTAAGCAGGCCGCCGATGAGATCAAACAACTTTCGGATCTTACCATGAAAGAAACCAACGAATCGGCCGGATTTATCAAACAACTGATCAGCCAGATTGATTAAACAGCCGGACTGGTAGAGCAAATCAGTCTTGCCAACATCGAACAAACCAGCAGCACCGATCAGATCAACAATGCCATCCAGCAACTGAATCAGGTTTCGCAGCAAAATGCGGCTTCATCCGAAGAACTGGCTTCAGGCTCTGAAGAACTTTCGACCCAGGCAAAAAAGCTGGGCCAACTGATTACTTTCTTTAAAACCGACCGACACGAAGCAGCAAATGCCCGTGAGGAAGTGAATGCAGAGCGGTAGCCCTTAGCGTATAATACTTTGAAGTATGCTGCCCCTGGCATCGTCGGGAGGTACAATTCCCAGCACTTTGCAAAGGGTAGGCACAATGTCGGTCAGCTCAACGGGGTCATCATTCACCACAGGAACAATGTTGCGGCCGTAGAAAAGTAAGGGAACCCGGTTAACGGTGGAATAATCGACCTGGTGATAGCGGTAGGCCGGATACCAGCCTTCGTCGAGCACCAGCATAACATCGCCCGAACGCTGAACACTGTAGCTGTTTTCGAGTGCGAGAAAACGATGATTATTCAGGTTGCCCTGTTCAATTACATGTGCCGGCACAGCTGCCTTTACGCCGGTAAACTGGTTAAGAAAGGAAGCCACCTCGTGACGCAGGTCGTTCAACTTTACTCCTTTCCTTTCGATGAGCCGGTGGTTCAGATAAATTTGCTCTTCATTATAATGAGCAAGCCATTCACCTTCGCCATAAACAATATTCAAATAGGCTTTTAAAAGTGCCAGAGCACTTTGCGGATTGAACGCTCCTCCTTCAAAGTTAAACTCATCTTTCAACACATCAACCGGATAACCCGAAGTAGAAGCGGCCGTCATAAATACCAGGTAATTGTCTTTTCCCAGCCGTTGATCGAGGTAATTGAGCAAGGAGGCAATTTCGATATCGAGCCGAATATAACTTTCCTGCATTTCGACCGATTGAGGGATAAACCATTTATTGGCATAGTCGAGGCTTGAAAAGGTAATATTCAATAAGTCGGGGATTTCATCTGAACCCAGTTCTTCATGATCGATCAAATGAACGGCGAAATCGTGGAGCATCCGGTTGCCAAACGGAGTGGCCTTAATCAGTTCGAAAGGAAATTCCTGGTCTGCGGCAATGCGCTCAAGCTTATATGGAAAAGTATTCCAGCGCTTCCAGAAACCCTGTTCCAGAAGGTAATCATCGGCATAACCTGCCTTATAGCTACTTTCGGGGAGTAATAATTCCCAGTCGCGCTGAAGATAATCCGAAGCAAATTTTTTCTCATTAAACGAGACGACCCAATCGGGGAACTGATCAAGATAGTAGGACGATGAAATGAAGTTTCCGTTGGTTTTATCGTACCAGAATGCTGCATTGGCTGCATGTCCGGCTGCCAGAACAGCCGCTTCGGCATTCAGGGCCAGAGAATAAACCTTCGACTTAAAATTCGTTTGTTGCCTGAGCACATCACCAAGCGTAAGTTCCTTTAGTTTACGTGCCGATACGGCACCTTCGTCTGAATCGCTGCCAACGGTCAGGTAATAATCATCGCTCACGGCTTCGACCAACTGGTCGCTCACCTGCTTGTACCAGCGATTGCCAACAATGCCGTGCTGCGAAGGATAAGTGCCTGTGTACACCGAAGGCACCACTGTTGCTGCTTTGATATTATGAATGTCGATGCGTGCCTGGCTGAATACAGCACCTCCCTTTGCCAGTCGTTTAAAACCATCGTTCTGAAAACTGTCCCAGTAGCGATCAATATAGTCGGCTCGAAAATGCTCTACAGTAATTCCAATCACCAGTTTAGGAGTGTGATTATTAAAATTCTGCGCCTGCAGCACATTGAAAACTATAAGAGAAATAACCAAAATGGCAGCTGTTCTTCGCATAATCCTTATTTAAAGGCTCAAAAGTAAAAAATTGAATTGTTTGATAAACAAGAAATTATTATTATTTTTGCGCGCTCAATCCGCTGAATCCACGTAAGCGATTTATTTACCGGTCGATTACGCGGGTTGAAAAGAGAGAAATAATCGATTAATTAAATTTCTAAAAGGTAAATTTTTATGATTAACCAGTACGAAACTGTTTTTATCGCCACACCTGTATTGTCGGAAGCACAATTCAAGGAAGTGGTTGCTAAATTCAGCGGTCTTATTTCCGAAAACGGAGGTGAGATCATCCATGACGAAGATTGGGGCCTTAAAAAACTGGCATATCCCATTCAGAAAAAATCTACAGGCTTTTACCATTTGATTGAATTCAAAGCAGAAACTTCATTCATTCAAAAGCTGGAAACTATGTACCGTCGCGACGAGCGCATCATTCGTTTCCTTACTTTCCGTTTGGACAAGTATGCCAGTGAATACAGTGAGAAACGTCGGAAAAAAGTTAAAGCTAAAGCAGAGGAGAAATAATCATGGCATCAAATCAATCAGAAATCAGATACTTAACTCCGCCATCAGTGGAGATTAAAAAGAAAAAGTATTGTCGTTTCAAGAAGAATGGCATTAAATATGTCGACTACAAGGATCCTGAATTCCTGAAAAAGTTCCTCAACGAGCAGGGAAAAATTTTACCCCGCCGTATTACCGGTACCTCGTTGAAGTACCAGCGTAAAGTATCGCAGGCAGTGAAACGTGCACGTCACATTGCATTGCTGCCATACGTAACCGATTTAATGAAATAAAAAAGGAGGACTACAGATGGAAATCATACTGAAACAAGATGTCCAGAACCTTGGTTCGAAGGACGATTTAGTAAGCGTAAAAGACGGTTACGGACGTAATTATTTAATTCCGCAGGGTATGGCCATTATTGCAAGCGAATCGGCTAAAAAAGTACTCGCAGAAAATACCCGTCAGCGCGCACACAAGGAAGCTAAACTGAAAGCCGAAGCTCAGCAACTTGCTGAAAAACTGGCCGAAGTTAAAGTGACCATTGGTGCAAAAACAAGCACTACCGGAAAGATCTTTGGATCGGTTAACAACATTCAACTTGCTGAAGTTATTGCAGCTCAGGGAATCGAAATTGACCGTAAAAATATTACCATCTCCAAAGAAGGTGTTAAGGAAGTTGGCAAACACACTGCCAAAATTAAATTACACCGCGAAGTGGTAGTTGACTTCGAATTTGAAGTCGTATCAGAATAAAAGTATTCAAAACACTTTCGAACATTTTTTCAAACAAACATAAAATCCACCTCTCTCCGGGGGTGGATTTTTTATGTAAAAAAAGTCAGTGGTCATTGGTCATTAATGACTAACTTATTGACCAATGACTTAATGACTTTTTCCTTCTGACCTATTTTACTGCCACAGTTTCAATCTCGATCAAAACACCCAGTGGTAATTCTTTCACTGCAAAGGCTGCTCTTGCAGGCTGGTTTTCGGGATAATAGCGGGCATACACTTCGTTCATTGCCTTGAAATTGGCCATGTCGCTCAACAGGCAGGTCGATTTTACCACATCCGAAAAAGCATAGCCTGCTTCTTTCAATATGGCGGCTATATTTTTCATTACCTGTTCGCTTTGTCCTTCAATAGTGTTTGCCACCACTTTTCCGCTTGCAGGATCAATGGGCACCTGGCCCGAAATGTAAAGTGTTCCGTTTATTTCAACGGCCTGACTGTAGGGACCGACTGCCGCCGGCGCTTCACTGGTAAAAATTATTTTTTTCATGAGTGTTGTTGTTTAGTCAACTAGCGTTGCATTGTCAGTCAAAGATGCGAAAAATGCAAAACACATTTTAAAATAATACTCAAAAAATGAAAGGCACGATTAGAAATCGCGGTCGGATTTGTTCACCTTAAGGTCTTTCAACATCGAGGCATTGGCCCGCAAAGTAAAAGCATAATATTTGCCCTGTCCAATGGGCACAAAGTCGAACGACATGGTCCAGCAGTGCAGGTCGCGTACTATCGAAAACATGGTACGGGTCATCTTCATGGCGACCAGGTCAAAACCACTGTTAAAGGTAGTTTTCCACTTTGGAGTTAAGTCAAAGCCACCATTGATACTCACCGATTGTCTGAAAACCGCTTTTCCTGCATTGTTGGTATAGCCAAACGAATAATTGGCACTAACACGCCAGGGCATGTCAAAGGGAGTATAAGTAAGTGGAACAGGTGGTTCTCCCTCCTTCTCCTTCTTTTCAGTCTCCCCCTTTTTTTCCTGTAATTTCTTTTTTAGTTTATCCGAGCTGTAGTTAAAGCTAAATCCGGTACTTACCGAGGTAAGCCGGCCCAGTTTGGAAAGCCCCGTGGCTGTGGGCAAATTCCACATGTATTCGTCGTAGCGCCTGCCATTTTTATCGAGCGCATAAGGATCGAGCGTACCGGTAATGGTAATTGAATTGCCTGCAATTTTGGTGCGGGCCTGCAAACCAATGGTCGATAATTTCATCGAATCGGCAGCCAGGTTGTACGATCCGCTAAAACCCAGGTTATCGAAAATGGCCACCTTTTTGAATTTTTCGTTCGTCGTGGTATCGTTCACATTGGCCAGTTTCATTTCGATGTTGTTGTTTAAGCCAAAATTAATCGAACCGCTTTCGCCTGCGCCGGCAGCACGGTACATGGCATCTTCAAAAATATCGTAACGCTGGTAGCTCCCCAGCGAATCGATCTGCACCATCTCGTAAAAACCAAATTTTTCCTGAGCAAAATCGGGATGGTAGGAAAAGCCGATTCGCGGATCAATTTTATGCCGAATGGCCTTTAAGCGCCGGTTGGGATTTCGCATGGTGTACATACCATAAAGCGTTGTGGATGCACTTACCCCGTAATTGTAATTGTAATTACGCTTAAATGAACTTTTCTGATTTTCTTCAACATGGCCTTCAACCCAGTGCTGTATACCGGTTTGCGGGTCAGTCACAAAATACCCGTCGACCCAGTGCTTGGTGGTATAGCTAAAGTTCCAGCTTTCGCTGTAGTTAAACGATGGCACTACATTAATATGGTTGAACAACTGAAACGAAGGCAGGGTAATCGGGATGTTGTGTTTTACTCCTTTACGCCAGTCGGAATAAGGGGTAGTCAGTAATTGATCTTCCTTCACCTTAATACTGCTTTCAAACTGGGTACTGTACGAAAGTTTAAAGTCTTCATAGAAGCGTTTCTTCCCCACCCTGTTTTTCCGTCGGAAGGGATAAATGCTGTTCATATTAACATTTAATGAAGGAAGCGTAAGGCTGACGGTTGAGTCACGCGTATTCTGATTGGCCCTTATATTGGCAGATAAAGAGATGGGCAGGTTTTGAAAATTTTTTCGGTACGAAATGCTAGATGTTTTGCTGTTGGTCATGTAGCGGTCTGCGTCGGTGTACTCGTTTTCCCTGCTGTGTCCGCTTGATGAGAAATCGACGGAGGCCGAAAAAGTTTGGGTTGGATTGGCTTTCCCGTCCTGAGAATGATTCCAGCGGATGCTGTAGTTAGGTGTTACTGTTTGGTTAACACCCCGCTCTCCGGTCACCGAACGGCTGTAACTCAGTGCCAGTCCCCCTCCAAATTTGTAACGCAGTTTATAATTGGTATTCATGTTGAGCCCCCACTTCCCTTTTGAATACACATCGCCGGTAATTTTGAAATCGAAATAATCGCTGGCGGCCCAATAAAATCCACCATCACGCAAATAGAAACCATAACGACTTTCTTCACCATACGACGGAATAATCACCCCCGATGAATAGGATGAATTATTGGTAGGGATGTAGCCGTAGGGCAAAAATGGAAAGTAAATGGGAAAATCTTCGAGTACCAGGTACGAACGTCCGGTAATAATTGCCTTGTTGCGGATCACTTTTCCCTTCACCATTTTCAGGTAGAAATGCGGATGTTCGGCCGTGCAGGTCGAATACTTTCCATCGACCATGCAATACACATCCTTGTTCATCATTTTGGCTTTACCGCCACGCACCAGACCGTCCTGCTGCTCGGTAACCACATTCACCACAAAACCTTTTCCGGTAACGAAATTATAACGCAGCGATTCACAGTCAAATTCTTCGCTTCCTTCAGCAAAATGGGGTTTACCGGTGAGCTCACCGGTTGAATCGGGAAGACCGCTGGCAAAAATTTCTTTCTTTTCAAAGTTAACAGCAATGTAATCGGCCTGCAATTCGATGGTGCCATATTTTATATCGGCCTTACCATAAAGATGCACAATTTGTTGTCCATCCTCCATCGACACGGCCATCGAATCGAACGAGTTGTAATTAATGGGCGCATCAATCACAGGCTTTTGCGCAACATCGGTAGTATCCTCTTCGAGCAGGGTAAATGACTGTTCACGCACAATAGAATCGGACACCGCAGCGTTGTTTTGAGATAAGCCACTAAGTGTCAAAACCAAAAACAAAGAAATTATGTATATGTACCTGATAATCTTCAAGGGTTAAAGAATTAAGGCTCAAAAATAATGTAATTATCGTTATCGGTATTATCATTAAGAGGTTTTTCGCCCTTTCAAAGTTGCTTGATATAAAAATGTAATTTAGCTTTGTCGCGACTCATCTGTTAAACTATAACTTAAGCTGTTTATTATTGCATAAGCTCCAAAAAATGTTAAAAATATTTCAATTATTCCTAATCACCCTGATGCTGATTCCTCTTCAGCAGCTAGTGGCACAAGAAAAGCCCAATCAACTGAAGAAGGTAGTAATTGATGCGGGCCACGGAGGAAAAGATCCAGGTGCTTTGATCGGTAAGGTAAGAGAGAAACATATTGTACTTGATGTTGCCTTGCGTACCGGTGAGCTGATAAAAACACAGTTTCCACAGGTGGAAGTGCTGTACACCCGCGACAACGATGTTTTTGTCCCTCTGGCAGAACGGGCCGAAATTGCCAACAAGAGCAAAGCCGATCTTTTTATTTCGATTCATGTAAACTACTTCAAATCGGAACACATTTATGGATCTGAAACCTATATTCTGGGAAATCATCGCACAGAAGAAAACCTGAAAGTAGCCCAAATGGAGAACTCCGTCATTCTGCTCGAAGACGATTATAGCACCCGCTATGAAGGGTTTGATCCCAATTCGGCCGAATCGTACATCATGTTTGAACTGATACAAAACGAATTTTTGGAGCAAAGCCGTTTCTTTGCCGATCAGGTTCAACAAAGCTTTATCAGCACTGCACAACGCAAAAGTCGCGGAGTACGCCAGGCCGGCTTTCTTGTGCTCCGCAGAACCAGCATGCCATCGGTACTTGTCGAACTGGGTTTTATCAGCAACAAAAACGAACTGCAGTTTCTTATCAGCAATCAGGGAAGACAACAGATGGCTCAATCGATTGCCGATGCTTTTGCCCACTACAAAATGCGGGTTGATGCGCGCTCGGGTGTATTGCTAAGCAACACACAGGAAACAAGTACAGCAAGCCAACAAGCCCCGGCTGTCGAGACAGTACAACAACAAGTCAACACTCAGCCCATCCTGACCGAACAGCCTGTAAAACCTGCTTCAACCGACAACAATGACCTGCTTTCGCTCACGCAAAACGGAACCTGGTATTCGATTCAAATTATGGCCAGTAAAACCCGCCTGAATCCCGACCATCCGGTTTTTAAATCGGAAGTCCCTGTTTATGTATATAACGAAGATAATTGGTTCAAATATTGCAAAGGGCTGACAACTCATCTCGATGAAGCAAAAAAAATTCAGCAAAAACTCAAGCAGGAACATGGTGGTGCCATTTTAATTCGTTTAGTAAACGGGAAAAAGGATAAAGTTGTCAGCTACTAAAAAATGAATGCCGATATGTTCAACAACATAATTTCGACCTCTGCCTTGATGAGCTATATATGACTTATTGATTTTTCATTACTATGAACTCACCAATTAATTACCTTGTTAAAAACTTTGCAGATTCTTAAAAAATTGTTAAACGAATATTGATTAAAGAAAAAATCGCGAAAGATATTTATTACTGTATTGTAAACACACTGGGGAAAATGAACCAGACATTGGTCAGGAACAATTCTATTCAATTTATCGTTATTTGCATATCTAATATTTTTTATTTAGTATTGCAATGTATGTATTTTTGTTTTAAAGATTTATTATCCGCAGGTGTTTATTGCGAACAGGGTGAAGCGATGTCAAGCCTTTACAAAATAGATTGCCTATCAATCACTTAAAACTCCGAAGAACACATATCTTGTTGTATATCTGATAGATATATCAATCAACAAGAATTCAAAAAAAATCCCAACTGACTCACAAGTGCTTAAAAACAATCGTTAAAAAACAAGCGTAATTCAATTTTTTTTTCAGGTTTTTTTTCACACTTTTGTGTAAGCCTTACGGCTCACCCAAATTATTAATAACAGAACTTAAACTCAAATCACCCGTAATGAATAAGAATCATCACCAAATATGGAATGATTGTTTATCAGTTATCAGAGATAATGTTCAGCCAATCAGTTTCCGTACTTGGTTTGAGCCCATTAAACCATTAAAACTGGAAGGAAATATCTTAACCATCCAGGTTCCTAGTCCGTTTTTCTACGAATACCTCGAAGAGCAGTATATCGATATATTGAGAAAAACTTTAAGGAAGGTAATTGGCACCGAAGCCAAACTTGAGTACAACGTGGTAATGAGCGATCATCAGCAGCAAAACAACGCGCTTACCGTAAATTACCCAACCAACAACAACAGCAAACTGAACAACAGACCGGTATCGGTACCTGTGAGGAACGATGCCTTAACCATTAAGAACCCCTTTGTAATTCCGGGCATTCAAAAGTTGCACATCGACCCGCAACTAAAGAAAGACAATACCTTTGAAAATTTTGTAGAAGGAGAATGCAACCGGCTGGCTCGCTCGGCTGGCTATGCTGTGGCCCAAAACCCGGGTGGCACCGCTTTTAACCCGTTGATGATTTATGGAGACAGTGGCCTGGGGAAAACCCATTTGGCCCATGCAATCGGGATTGAAGTAAAAGAGCGCTACCCCGAGAAGGTAGTATTGTATGTCAATGCGAACAAATTCATCACACAATATTCAGAAGCAACACGTAACAACACCCGAAACGACTTCCTGCACTTCTATCAGATGATCGACGTGCTTATTATCGACGATGTTCAGGAATTTGCAGGAAAGGAGAAAACCCAGGAAACCTTTTTCCACATTTTTAACCACCTGCATCAACTCGGAAAGCAGCTGATCCTTACTTCCGATAAATCACCAATCGAAATCAAGGGAATTGAACAACGTTTGCTTTCGAGGTTCAAATGGGGGCTGACTACCGATTTGCAAAATCCGAGTTACGAAACCCGGCTGTCGATTCTCAAAAAGAAAACGTACAAAGACGGACTTAGCATGCCTGATGATGTTCTGGAGTACATTGCCCAAAACATCAGCACCAACGTAAGAGAGCTCGAAGGCGCACTCATCTCCTTACTGGCTCAGTCAACGCTGAACAAGAAAGCCATAACGGTTGACCTGGCCATCGAGCTGATCAACAAAATTGTAAAGCAAAGCAAACACGAAATCACCATCGACTACATCCAGAAAATCGTATGTGATTACTTCAAGATGCCAACCGATGCCCTTCAGTCGAAAACCCGAAAAAGAGAAATTGTACAGGCACGTCAAATTGCCATGTACTTTTCCAAAACCATGACCAAGTCCTCACTCGCTTCTATTGGAGCACAAATAGGTCACAAGGATCATGCAACCGTGTTGCACGCCTGTAAAACGGTGAACAACCTGATCGATACCGACAAACAGTTCAGGGGCGATCTGGAAGAAATAGAAAAGCGATTAAAAGTTTAAAAATACTACCACAAAGCAGGTCATCACGATCTGCTTTTTTTATCTTTAAGCATGATCTTTCTTTGGTTAAGCATACTGAGCTCAACAGGAATTTATTTCATCTTCAAAATAAGAGAAAGGCTAAAAGCCAGGCTGTTGGGAATTATTATCATCAACTACCTGGTGGCTGCAACACTGGGGCTGCTAAGCAGTAACACAGACCTGGCTGGAACACAGCTGCTTTCATCTGGCTGGCTTCCCATTGCCGGCATCATTGGTTTTCTGTTTGTAGTAATGTTTTTCCTCATCGGGCATTCAACTGCCAAGGCCGGCATGTCGCTAACCACCATTGCCACCCGCATGTCGATGATTTTTCCTATTTTCTTTTCACTTTTTCTATTCGACGAACAAATCAGCCTGTTGAAATTAGGTAAAATAGCCTTTACACTGGTAGCTGTTGCTTTGGCCATTTACCAGCCACCACGAAAAAACATCAAAACCCTGTACACCTTTCTACCGCTGATTCTGTTCATTGGTTCGGGCAGCGTCGACACTTTGGTTAAAACGGCGCAACATCGGTTTGTACCCGACCACCAGATACAGCTCTTTTCTTCGGTCCTGTTTGGCACCTCACTTTTGGCCTCGCTCCTTTTCATTCCCTTCACCCGCGAAAAGCTAAATATTTTTTCTTTCAGGAGTCTTCCACTGGGAATTGCCCTGGGTTTGGCTAACTTTGGATCGCTTTTCTTTTTAATGAAAGCACTCAATAATAGTGGTCTCGACAGTTCGCTCGTATTTGGTATTAACAATCTGGCCATTGTTTGCTTTTCGCTCTTGCTGGGTTTCTTCCTTTTCAAAGAACAGCTCAGTAAATTAAACCGAATCGGTGTTGTACTGTCCTTGATTGGCATCATCCTTTTAACTCAGTTGTAATGGAAATCAACGACACTTATAAAACCATAGGCAGCAATGCCGAAGGAATGTTCAAGGACAAGGGAAGCAAGTTTCTTGCCTATGCATTTCCGGTTGAAACAGAAGATGAAATAAAAGCACACCTTAACGAACTAAAGAAAGAACATTACAGTGCACGCCACCATTGTTATGCTTACCGCCTGGGCAAAGATGGCGAGCACTACCGGGCCAACGACGACGGTGAACCCTCGGGTACGGCAGGCAGGCCCATTCATGGCCAGTTGATGAGCCACGAACTGACCAACCTGCTGGTTGTTGTTGTCCGCTATTTTGGAGGCACCCTGCTGGGAGTAAGCGGTTTAATCAACGCATACAAAAATGCCACCATCGATGTACTGTCGAATGCCAAAATAATAGCAAAAATCGTTACCAACAGCTACCAGCTCCGGTTTGAATATCCGCTTCAAAACACGGTAATGCGCATCCTTAATGAATACCAGGTTGAAACACTTGAAGCAGAATACACCACCAACTGTCAACTAAAAATTGGCATACGATTGAAGCAGGAAGAAGAAGTTAGCAGCAAACTGGAAAAAATCGAGGGACTGATTGTCAAAAAGTTAGAAGACAACAATTGATAAACGCAGATCATTGTGAATGAATTGTTCAAAAATAATTGTGTTAAGATGCAAATTAGCATGGCATTGAATAGCTTTTATTCTTACTTTTAGACTTTAATGAAAAGAACGCAAACATTAGCACCAATTACATACCGGGTGTTGTGTATCAATACCCTGAAATTTCAATTGAGCAAAGCATTTAAACCAGCAGTGTAGTACTGTTGGTTTTTTTTATGACCAAAACCAAGCTCCTTTAAGGAGCAATAAATACACGACCTATGCATCCAAAGAACTTAATTTCAATTACCGATTTCAGCAAGGAAGATTACCTGCGAATCATGGAGCTTGCTGCCTGGTTTGAAGAAAACCCCAACCAAAACCTGCTTAACGGGAAGGTGGTTGCTTCGTTGTTTTTTGAGCCATCGACACGCACCCGCCTAAGCTTCGAGACAGCAATCAGCCGGCTGGGTGGACGAATTGTTGGCTTTAGCGACTCTTCTTCGTCGAGTGTTTCCAAAGGCGAAACACTGCACGACACCATCCGCATGGTGAGCAATTATGCCGACATGATTGTAATGCGCCATCCGCTCGAAGGAAGCGCACGTTATGCCAGCGAAGTATCGGACGTACCGGTAATCAATGCCGGCGACGGGGCCAACCAGCATCCCACCCAAACCTTGCTCGACATGTATTCCATTATGAAAACACAGGGCCGCCTCGACAACATCAACATTTTCATGGTGGGCGACCTGAAATATGGAAGAACAGTGCACTCGCTGCTGCAGGCACTTTCGGTTTTTGAAAATCCGATTTTCAATTTCATCGCTCCGCCCGAACTGGCCATGCCACGTGAATACAAGCAATTTCTTACCAAAAAGGGAATCAGGTATTTCGAACACAGTGAGTTCAACGACATCATTTCGGAAGCCGACATTATTTATATGACCCGTGTTCAGAAAGAACGGTTCAGCGATCCAATGGAATATGAAAAGGTGAAGAACGTTTACATTCTGAAGAATAAAATGCTGAAAAACACCAAGGATACCATGAAGATCCTTCATCCCCTGCCAAGGGTCAACGAGATTCACACCGATGTTGACACCAACCCAAAGGCCTACTACTTTACACAGGCGCTCAATGGGGTATTTACCCGACAGGCAATTATTTCACACATTATGGGACTCAAATAAAAAAGCGAATCATGGATAAAGCATTACAAGTTAGCGCCATCAAAGATGGAACCGTTATCGACCATATACCAGCCAGCCGGCTTTTCGACGTGATCACCATTCTCGAACTGGATAAGGGACAGGACATGATCACCTTTGGTACCAACCTCGACAGCAAGCAATTGGGACAAAAGGGAATTATTAAGGTAGCCAATCGTTTCTTTCAGGGAGATGAGATCGACAAGATTGCCCTTATTGCGCCACATGCCAAACTCAACACCATCAAAAACTATGAGGTAGTTGAAAAACGTGTGGTAGAAATTCCCGATGAAATTATAAGCATTGCCAGGTGTTTCAATCCAAAGTGCATTACCAACCACGAAGCAATTACCACCCGCTTCACCGTGCTTTCGGAACAGCCCATTGAGTTGAAATGCCAATACTGCGAGAAAATAACCAGTGAGGACGAGATCGTTATCAAATAGGTTTTCAATACAATGTTTATATTTTTGTGGCAAATACCAATAAATTGCAAAAATGAACATCGAAGAAATACTGAATAATGTTGACGAGCTGATCATTTCGGGAGAAAACCGGGATGAAGTGTTGCTGGCTATTTGTCAGCTACTCAAAAAAGAAGTTTACCATTACGACTGGGTTGGTTTCTATCTTTTAGACAAGGAAAGCCAGATTTTGCACCTTGGTCCTTATGTTGGAAAAGCCACCGATCATACTCAAATTCCTGTAGGAAAGGGCGTTTGCGGGCAGGTGGCCGAAAACAAGGAAACGATGATTGTGCAGGATGTAAGCCAAATGGACAACTACATTGCCTGCAGCCTTGATGTACAGAGTGAAATTGTTGCTCCGGTATTAAAAGACGGAACGTTTGTTGCCGAAATCGACATCGACTCCCATTCGGCCGCCCCCTTTACTGCTGCTGATCAGGAGCTGCTTGAGGCCATTGCCGAAAAAATAAGACATTTGTTTTAAGCAACTGAACACCAAAAAAAAGCCCTGGAGAAGATCTTGTTCCAGGGCTTTTTTTCATCGCGCACATTATTGGCATTTTGCCTTTAGCCACACCTTCATTTTATTGGCTCCACGATTATTCCACACATAATAAGGAATGGCCCGGAACTGCTCATGAGGGTTGGTAGCTTGGGCATTGAGTACTGTAACACCCCCGAGCAAACTCTCTTCAAGTGTAACAGCGAAAGATGTATGACAACTAAGTGACAATTGATCGATTTCAGGGTTATCCGCTCCTTCAACACAGTAAACAACAGGGCCGCGCTCGATGGCAATTTTTCCCCGGTTATCCTTCACTTTATCGTTGGCTTTCACTTTTCGCACCTCCATTGGAAGTTGGTATTCGATGACGTCGCCCATGTTCCACTGCCGTTTGATGACAGCATATCCATTTTCCTCAGTAAAACTGACTGACTCACCGTTCACTTTAAGCGAAAAATCATCATGCAGTTCATCGAGGTAGGTATACAAATCGCCAGAAACGGGCTGCTTGCCCAACCATGCCGGAACGCGCAGCCTGACTGCAAACTCATGCTCCGACGCCGGATTGACTGCTAGTTTAATCGTCCCCTCCCATGGGTAATTTGTACTCAGTTCTAGTTGTACGGGAATCCCATTGGGATTTACGGTAGTGGTGCTCTGCACAAACAGGTTAACGTAAACATTTCCGCTGTCTTGAGCATACACATAGCCAGGTATCGAAGGCATGAAGCGACACATATTCGACGGACAGCAGGAGCAGTCGAACCAGGGTTCACGGGTCAAGCTGCCTCCACTGTTGAAATGATAATGCATATCGCACTCGAGCGGATTGGGATAGAAAAAGGTTTTGCCATCAATCCCTACACCCGAAATCACCCCGTTGTACAAACTGCGCTCCAACACATCGATGTATTTTGATTCGCCATGAAGCAGGAACATACGATAATTCCAGTACACATTGGCTATGGCTGCGCAGGTTTCGTTATAAGCCGTGAGATTAGGCAACTCATAGTTTTCGCCAAAGGCTTCACCCTCGTGCCGCGAACCAATTCCGCCTGTAATATATAGCTTTTTATTTACCACATTTTCCCAAATTTTATCAACAGCATTTGTATAGGACGAATCGTTGAAAAGTGCTGCAATATCGGTCATTCCGGCATACATGTACGCTGCTCGCACCGCATGCCCGACTGCCTCCTCCTGCTGAATGACAGGGATATGATCCTGATTATAGGGCCCCCATGTTTCTCTGATGGAACTGTTACCACGGGTATCGAGAAAATATTTGGCTAAATCGAGGTATTCTTTTTTATGGGTTAACAGGTACAACTTGATCAGTCCGGTTTCAACAATTTGGTGACCCGGTACCTGTTCGAGTTGACCCTTACCAAAAACGCGAACCAGTAAATCGGCGTTTTTTGTTGCAATATCCAGTAAATTAGTTTTACCGGTGGCCCTGTAGTGAGCTGCAGCAGCCTCAAAAAGGTGTCCACTGTTGTAAAGCTCGTGACTGGTAGCCAGATTTTCCCACCTTTCGCCCGGAGGCGCCCACGATGCCGGAGATACAGTAGGGTCAATGGTTTTCCAGGTGGTAAGGTAACCGTCTTTCTCCTGCCCAGTTTTAATAATGGCAATGATGGAATCGACATAAGCATCCAGTTCTCGATCGGGATGAGTGCTTAAGGAATACGAGGCTCCTTCGATGATCTTGTACACATCGGTATCATCGAAAGGCATTTCACCTTTGGTTTTTCCTTCCATTACACCGCCAGCAATTAAGAAATTGTCCATGCGCCCCATTTCTTCACATTTGGCAAACGAAGCAGGTATGGTCACAGTGCGGTTGGTTTCGATTTTCGGCAACCAAAAATGATCGGTAATCTGAACCTCATTAAATGGAATACCACTGATGGCATAATCTGCCACATTCTTTTGCTCTGTTTTTTTTCCTGTACAACTCACTATGAGTAGCGACAGGCTTAATAATATCAGATAATAAATTCTCATTGCTTTTTAACACTTAAATTTATGTTGAAAGTAATTACATACTTATTTCATATATACAACGGTCATTTCCTCTGTGAATTGATGAAATAACCCTTGCTCTTACCGGCTTCCCTGTTACCTTTGAAAACATCAATTCAGCAAAGCCTTCCGAACAGTAACAAAGTGCAGGATACTTTACTTTTTCTCCGGGTTTCAATAATGGACAAACACAATAGGATTTATTCTCATCGGCCAGCAGAATTCCTTTTTCTTTTTGATAAGCTATTTTCCACCCCCATTCCTTTTCAATCAATTGATTAAATTCTTCAATATTTCCCTGGTAAGGCTCCAGAAACTGATCCATTTTCAACTGTTTGAAATGATTCACAGCACATCCCTTAATTAATTGACGCATTACTGCCTCATCGCCGATATCTTCAACATTTTTCAATAAAGTGGAAATCCATTGCCGGGTAATTTCAGTATCCTTGCTTTTCTCCTCATCCGTTTCTGGATGATTTGCCCTGATCAGTGCCGGGAAACCACAAAAGCATGCACCAGTCATACAAGCTTTCGTCAAAAACTCTTTCCGTGTAGACATAGGCTAGTAAATATAAATTCGTTTGTAACTTCGGCTGCTCTGATTGCAACACTGCAAAAGATAAACTCCTTTGTTCATACTGCTGGTTTCTATTACATAACTCCGATAAAATTGTCCTGTATGAATCAGCCGGCCGCTGATATCATATAAACCGAAAGTCGATACGTATGCTTCATTCACCACATCCAAAAGAATTTCACCCATTCGAACCCTGACAGAGAAACTGGATGCTTTGAAAGAAGGATCAAGATACGATTGTGTTGCCTCGGACTTTAACAGTCGCAGATAGAACACACCACCAGCATAGTTCCCAGCCCTGGCTCTGAAGCTTACCTTTATCATCTCCTTGTCGGCTAGCAAATGATCAGGTATTTCATATTCCACGTTGATGAAATCGTTCAACTGCCATTTTCCTGAGATGTTTTCACTTGCAATGATGCTGCCATCAACGAGGATATCGAAGCTGCGATTTCCCCATTCATTTCCCCAGTACCTCACCATCAGCAACAAACCGGTATGTCTGCCACTTGACATTTCGTAGCTGAAGTAGCCGCCATTGCGCGCATCACGATAATATTCATCATTGTGCACCCCGGTGTAGGTTTTATCTCCCTCCATGGCATGATCGGCATCGGGCTGCTGCTCTCCTGTTGCTACTTCGTCAACCGTACGACGATCGAGGGCCAGCTCATCCTGTTCTTCCTCTTCCAGTTCTTTTATCGTTTTCTCATATTCTTCGCGGCTTACCGACATCCAGTACATCATGTAACGTGCATCGTGAATGCGTGCAAAGGGCATCCACTCTATCGAGCGGTGTTCAGGCTGATCAGGGAACAATTCGGGTGCAGTAAATGTCAATGATTTACTTTCTACAGGTTTGAAGTAAGTGACAAGAGAATCACGATTGCCTTCGAGTACCGGTGCTTTATTCAGTGCTTCGAGTTCACCACCTGCAATATGTGCCCAGCGACCAGCATCGGCCACCAGTCCATCGAGCCCTTGGGTGCCTGTTTTAGCACCCATTAAAACCGGGCCATACAATAGTGCGATGTATTCGGGTACATTGGGCAATGTTTCATAAGTAAAACGCATGGGCAAGTCAATCGCAATGATGTCGCCTGCATTGAGAGTTCTATTCAGCATCACATACGATCCCGGTGAAGAAACAAGTTCCAGCTTTTCACCATTGATTGTAATTTGAAAATCAGCCTCTGCCACCCACGACGGATGGCGAACAAACAATTTAAGATCGTCACCATCGGCTTTTTGCACAAGCAATTGAGTTGATGCATCATCAGGAAAATTGCTGCTTTGTTCAATGACAAGTCCCCGCTCGCTCCAGTTCAGTTCCGAAGGAATGAAAAGATTGACAAAAAGGGAATCAGTTCCAAAATGCGAATAGATCATTTGATTATATTTTCCATGATTCTCCATACCACTTCCCACGCAGCACCACATGGCTTCATTTACATCGGAATAAACGCGGTAATGCCGAGGCCTTGCCGGGGTAAAGTAAACATATCCTCCATGATCGGGATGCTGGCTTGAAAGTATGTGATTGTAGAGTGCCCTTTCGTAATAGTCGGTATATTTTGCCTCGGGCTTCATGGCGAACAACATGGCTGTAAGTTTGAGCATGTTGTAGGTATTACACGTTTCGGGGCCCTCACGGCTGGTTACATAATCGGTACAGGCAGCAGCCGAAGGAAAATGTTCCTGTCGGCTGTTGCCCCCCAGTGCAAGTGATCGCTTATTAACAACTGTTTCCCAAAAGAATTCAGCTGCTTTGGCATAGTTTTCTGCCAACGGGTCGAGTTGTGCTATGCGTGCAAAGCCTACCACTTTTGGAATCTGAGTATTGGCATGCATGTTATTAAGATTGTCGATCCCGGCTGCCAATGAATCGAAAATCGATTGGTGGGTGAAACGTTTGGCGGCGTTTAAATATTTTGTGTCACCTGTCAAATGATAAGCATCGGCATAAACTTCGTTCATTCCACCAAATTCGGTATCGAGCATTTGCTGCATTTGCGCTTCAGACAGGCCAGAAATGATATCAATTCCCCAATCACATAATTCAAGATACATCTCTTTGGCCTGTTCATTGTTCGTG
The DNA here is from genome assembly GCF_050433125.1 of Roseimarinus sediminis. Lineage (NCBI taxonomy): Bacteria > Pseudomonadati > Bacteroidota > Bacteroidia > Marinilabiliales > Prolixibacteraceae > Roseimarinus > Roseimarinus sediminis. The sequence continues at coordinate 177,354 of NZ_JBNPXV010000003.1, forward strand.
TATAACCAGGCATCGCGTAAACCCGCATAAGTTTTGTGCACATTGTACCAGGGCACCCATGCATTCCAATAACGCTGAAAATTCCCGTTTTTCACATCGGTCCAAAGTTGCCTGCTGTTGGAGACGCCACCAAGATAGCCGTTTCCATTAGCAATCTGACAACGCTTTAACTCTGCAAGCATGTAAACGAGCCGGTCATTGCAGTCCTTATTACCGGTATTGGCATAATTCATCGCCAGAGCCGAAAGATAGTGCCCGCCAACATGACCAGCCAGCCCATCCCAGTTTTCAAAACGCTGGCCTTTGGGATTAAGTCCGGCTTCGGTCAAAAAGGGTTCAAGCAGGCGATCGGTATCGTACTGCAGCAAAGTTTGGATATTCAGATCCATGGCATGTTTAAATTCCCCTTCCATAAGTAAAACAGCATCGGCTGAAAATTCATGCTCGTAAAGTATGTTTTGAGCCACGAGGCCGGATACCTGGAGAATAATGAAAAGCAACAGTAATGAATTCTTAAAAACTAAGCTCATAGCCGGATGATTATTTTCTAACGATTTTTTTTATTAAAAGAGTAACGCGATGCTCAAAACGAACCTCCCGCTACTCTCCTTTTTTCTGTGGAATTGAAATTAATAATTCAGTGTTATTTAACTAAAACCTTTTTCACCATTCCATTTGACTTAAGCAAATAAAGTCCATTTTCAAGTTGCTGATTATGCGGCATCTTTCTTCCACGGATATCATACACTTCGTATGTTTTTGCACCTTCAACTGAAATTATCCGGTTGTTGACTCCTATTTTGAGCTCATTGGCGAAATTTTCATCCACCGAGGTTTTTTCAAGCAGCGTTAAAGTAAAGTTATCGACTTTAAACCAGCCCCAACCTGATTGATCGGCTTCGGGAAATGAAAAGGCATGTTGCGACAAAGTTCCATTGGTTTTTACTCCCAATTTCAAAGTTCCGTCGCTTACTTCCGTTTCAACGGTACAGGTGAGGAAAGGGCCATTTTCGACTATACTCACTTCATGGCCGGCATAAGTAATCGTTTCGCCCAAATCGTTGGTTAAAACAGCAATATTGCCTTCAGAATAAGCCGATTCATCACCGTATAAAACACTACTGTTGTTGGCAAATATTCGCTGAGTGGTTAATCGTTGTCCGGGTGTGGCATTAGTAACCCCAACAGTAAAGTCGGCTGTAACACGATACATTCCGTTTTCGAGACCTGTTAACGTCTGAGTTATTGCCTCATCAGCAAACTCAGGATTCCACAAGCCGCAAATATTATTGCCATCCTTCGTTTCATCCCCATCGGTATTGATAAGATTCCAGACAACCACATCGGCACCTCCTTCGTAATCCCATCCTATTGCCATTGCATCAACATTGTCTTCAAAACTGGGATTAGCCAGCTGATGGGTCAAATCGGTTTGTGCAAACACACTAACAGAAGCGAGTATAACTAAACTCAACAACATGAGTAAAAATTTAAGTTTCATAATAAGTTTATTTAATGGTTCAATATTATTTTTTAAAATATAGCATCCCTTAATGCATTATAGATTAACGAAATGTACAAAATAATTGAATTGAAAGGACTCCGGTTTTCTGGCCGAAATCCTTTCGTACTACTATTCACTACGAAGAATTAATACCCGGGGTTTTGCGTCAGATTTGAATTGGTTTCAATGCGCCCCCTGGGTATGGGATAAATTGCACGGTAATCACCGTTGGGTGAATGCGAGAACCACGATTTGCTGGTGTAAACACCAAAACGGATCATGTCCTGCCGACGACGTCCTTCCTGGTTAAACTCCCAGCCCAATTCGTCGAGAAAACGGCCAAACTGGATATCGTCACCGCCTTCATTGGTGGTTTCAAGGTGGTTGCGTAAACCGTAATCGTAAACAGATCCCTGAAGTAGTTCATCGCCAGTAACTGTGGCTTTTGCCTGATCGTCGAATGCACGATTGCGTACCTGGGTAACCAATTCGGCAGCTCCATTGGCATCTCCCTTACGAAGAAGGCATTCAGCCTTCATCATTAATACATCGGCATAGCGAAACAAGGGAAAATCATTATTGAGGATATTTGATGATCCAAGGGCAATTTCAAATTTACCAAAGCGGTAACCATGGATTTCTTCTGATTTATCAATTCCAGGAACCTCATTGATAAAAGCAAGTGGCTGACCTTTTAAACTACCCATGGTACAATAGAGCGAATCGCCTTTCGAAGTGTACTGCTGACCCATGATGAAGTTTTCGGTGAGCCTTTTATCTGCCGGATCGAAAGTACTGACAAACTGCGGAATGGCACACATTCCGCCCCATGGAGTCATTTCCAAATCATAAGTAGCCTGGTTGGATGGCTGCAGGGTTTGCATGTGAATATCGAACTGGTTCCATTCACGGGTGTACTGATCGTCGATTGACAAACCAAAAATAATTTCCTTGGAAAACTGGTTTTCGGTAATAAACACATTCTTCTGATCTTCCTCGAGCCCCAGTCCGTTATCACCATTAATAATCGCATTGCATTGCTCTATACACTGGTTCCATTGAGGAGTTCCGCTGTAAACCTCTGCATTAAGATACATTTTTGCCAACAGCGTACGGGCAGCCCAGACATTAAAACGTCCATAGGTAATCATGTTGTTTTCAACAGGCAAATGCTCAAGACTTTCGGTGATTTCTTTTACAATAAAATCGTACACTTCCTTGCGGCTGCTTTGTCTTGGAAGGAAACCTTCAGGCACATTAAAGTCGGTCACGATGGGTACGTTGCCATAAACATCGCATAAAATGTAGTAGTAACTAGCACGAAGAACACGCAACTCGGCAATCACTTCATCGCGTGTTTCTGCAAGCGGAAGAAAACCAGATTCAATCTGATAAATCACCCGGTTACAATTTGAGATTCCGGCATAGGTCCGATCCCAGGTTTGATAAACATTGTCATCGTCGGTAGTAAAACGGTGCTCGTGAATACGGCGGAAAATACCACCATCGACCCAGCCATTCGGTCGGGCTGGAATTACAATCTGATCTGCACCTACTTCCTGTACCCTCCAATAGCCATTCCACAGGAGCATTATATTTCTCCAGTTTCCGTATGCAGAACCAACAATAGCCACAATGTCCTCTTCGGTAGGTTCAAACTGTTCGGCAATGATTTCGCTATAACTTTGATCGACCAGTTCTGTACATGACGAAAATACAATCATCATGGTCAGAATAAAAATCGATAATGTCTTTATATTGATAATTCTCTTCATGATCTTCATTGTTTTAGATTAGAAATTTACTTTAACACCAAAGGTAAAGGTCCTGGTTGTAGGATATTTATCACGGTCGTCGTTGCCGGGAGACAAACCTCCCCGGTTAACTTCGGGATCAATTCCCTGATAATTGGTCAGGATAAAGGTATTCAAGGTAGCGGCATATACCCGCACCGATTTCATGTACCTGATGTTGGGATCAAAAGTATAACCCAAGGTAACATTGTCGATTTTCCAATGATCTCCGTCTTCAATGTAGTAGGAGTTGTACTCAAGATCGACCTCCTCGCTCAGAACAGCTTTGTCAAAAACTTTTTCATAAGCCGATTCCAAGCGGTTGTATTGTATCGACATGGTGTTTTCAAGGTACATGCGTTCATAATTAAGTATTTGATAACCAAAAGCTCCCCGCATGGTAACACTAAGGTCGAAATTTTTATATTGAAGCGTATTGTTCCATCCTGCATAAAATTTTGGTAATCCGTTACCCAACACGTGCTTGTCTTCAAAAGCATGCTCAAATTCATCGTAAGGAACGGCTTCACCTTCCTGATTTTCGTAAATCCATTTTCCCTCTTCATCAATGTCGATCACTTTAAAACCATAGAAGTTTCCAATTTTATCGCCTACATCAACGCGGTGAGTAAAAGTTTGAATGGGTTCGCCGGTATAACCGGTGGTGAAATATTCCTGAGTTGCCTGATAAAGATCGTTTGACAGGCTGATGAGTCGGTTGCTGTTGATCGAGAAATTAAAGTTGCTCAACCAGCTAATATCTTTCTTACTTACCGGCATAATATTAATCAGGGCTTCAATCCCCTTGTTTTCCATTTTACCCACATTGGCACGCGTCGATGTTACCAGATTTGGAGGTACCGGAACAGTGTAGTCGTAAAGCAGACCATCGATAGTCCGGTTATACAGATCGACGCTACCACTCAGGCGGCTTTTAAACAAGGCAAAGTCGAGACCAATGTTGGTTTCCTGTTTTTCTTCCCAGCGAAGGTAAGGATTGGGGTTTCGGGTTGGAGCCAGTGTTTGTTTCCATTTTCCGTCGGAATAAACCGATCCGGTATAACCAATGGTGGCAACCCCAAGAAACTGATTACTTGGCTGTGTACCAGTAACACCATATCCTGCACGTAATTTCAATTCGTCGACAAAATCAACTTGCTCCATAAATGCTTCTTCATTGATTCGCCAGCCCAACGAAACAGCCGGGAAGGTTCCCCATGGATCCTGGGTTCCATACAACTGACTGGCCGCCTCATAACGTAAACTGGCCATCAACAAATACCTGTTATTGAAGGCATAATTCATTCGTCCGAAAAAACCAATCAGGTTGGTTTGAGTACGACTACTTCCAATGCCCGATGATGTGCCACCTTCTTTGATGCCAGTACCAATTTCAACATTGTCAGCACCAAATAAATCGGTAGGAAAATCCTGGTTGGTAATGGTCAGGTTGCTCCAGTCGTTATCCTGGTAGCTGTATCCTCCGAGCAGAGTGAAGCGATGATCACCAATTGACTTTGCGTATTCGGCAGTAAGATCAGTCAAACGATCGACCGACTCAACAGCATCAAGTGAAGCATAGCCATTTAAACCTGCCCGTTTGGTCGAGATATGATTTTTGGTTTCGTAAAATGTTCCTTTCGAATTGTACTTCGAATAGCTTATCAAGGCTTTAAGGGTCAGCCCATCAACAGGGTTAATCACAATGGTTCCGTTTACCCTTGACCACTGAGAGCGGGTAAGTCCGTCACTTTCTTCGATGCGCGCCATGGGATTGTCATAGTTGAAGGCACCTACATCTTCAAGCCAGTCACCATTTTCATCCCTGAGAGGAGATGTTGGATTGTAAATCAGTGCCTGACGATAGGTATAGCTTGTACTTGATACATTCGAATGCGTGATATTACGTGACAGTAGACCAAAATTCAGTTTTACCAAACCATCGAATAAAGTATGGTTCACATCGGTACGTGCAAAGAAACTCCGCTTGTCGGTTTTCAGAAAAATACCTTCGGTATTGTTGTAGTTCACCGAAGCCAAATAGTTCGTCAGATGATTTCCACCCCTCACGGTTAAATTGTGAACGTGACTTAAGGGAGTACGGGTAATCTCGTCAAGCCAGTTGGTGCTGGCTCCCAAATCGTAGGATTCATGACGGATACCATCGGCGATTTGCTGACGATAATCATCGGCATCGAGCATGTCGAGCTGATTCGCAATGGTTTGTACATTGGTATAGCCTGAATATTCAACGGTGGCATCGTATACTCCGCTGGCACGCTTGGTAGCAATCAGGATTACCCCGTTGGTCCCGCGTGTTCCGTAAATCGCTGCGGCCGAACCATCCTTCAATACATCAATCGATTCAATGTCCTCGGGAGCTACTGAGTTAAAATCGCCGGGAACACCATCGATCAAAACCAGCGGATTACTGCTGGTTCCGAAAAGGGTGGTATTTCCCCTGAGGCTGATGGCTGTATTCGACAAGGGATCGCCACTTGACGAGGTAATGGTTAAACCTGCTACCTTACCCTGAATCAACTGACCAATGTCTTTTACACCACCTTTGACAAAATCGTCGGCTTTTACTGATGAAACAGCGCTGGTTACATCCACTTTTTTCATGGTTCCATAACCAATGGCAACAATTTCTTCTAAACCGATCACGTCGTCGAGCAAAGCCACGTTAATTTCAGACTGACTTGCCAGTACTTCCTTTGATTGCATTCCCATAAAGGAGAAAACCAGGATCGAATTGTCAGTCAAATCGTTCAAACGATAGCGCCCATCGGTATCGGTAATGGTACCTGTTGTTGTACCTTTCACAATCACTGTTGCCCCGGCAATAGGCTCATCAAGAATATTCGTTACCTGACCGTAAACACTTCTTACGGTTGGCTGCTGAACAGCAAAATCGCCCAGTTGATTAGATAACACAATGTGCTTGCCCTCTACAACATACCTCACATCGGTACCTCTGAATAGATCTTCAAGCACCATATAGATGTTTTGATTCTCTGCATTAATATTCACCTTACGGTCAACATCAATCAATTCACTGTTATAGAAGAAATTAAATTCCGATTTCTGCTCAATCTCGTGCAATACATCCGCAACACTTGCTTCAGAGAAATCGAGAGAAATCCTTGTCTTTTGTGCATAGGCATCGATGGCATACACCTGACTAATGGTTAGCAGAAAAATTAGAGCAAAGGCTTTCATAGTCATCAGAATTTTTCGGTTTTGCATAATCATGCATAACCGCTTAGGTTCCAACTTTTTTTTCATAGTTTTGTAATATTAAATTAGACTTGTGCTTATACATTTAAGCATTTTATTTACAACTGAGGATGTTGCCGCATCCTCAGTTTTTTTTTAGGTTTATCGGTCGACGGTATTAATTTTAATAAGCATTCTTTTATAGTTGTCATTGTTGTCTTTTTCGGGTATCATGGGCTCAAATGTAATTGGAGTTGTGAGCTCAATGCAATAAAGAATCTGGCGTAAATCTTCGCCTTCGAACGTACCTGTAAATGAATAGGACTTTCTTAAGCTTTGGTCGTATTCAAACGATACGTTGTACCATCTTTCTAGTTTCTGAATCATATCACCAAGCTGATCGTTCTTGAAAATGATCTTTCCATCTTTCCAGGCAACATATTTTTCAGGATCGACTGATACAACATTCATCTTTCTGTTTTTCAAATCGAAGCGTGCAAGTTCATTCGGCTTAAGTGAAGTAAGCATTGGTGCATCATTTTCCTTTTTAAGGTAGAGGTCAACACTCCCTTCGGTTAGCAATACTTCCTGCTGTTTATCGCCCTGATATGCAACAACATTGAACGCTGTCCCTGTAGCTTCAATCAGCAACTCACCGGCTTCTACCCTGAATGGCTTTTGCTTGTCTTCGGCCACTTCAAAATAAACCTCTCCACTTATCTCAAGTCGGCGTTCATCAGCGCTAAAAGCTGCCGGATATTTCAACAACGAATTACCATTCATCCAGACTTTGGTCCCGTCGGGTAAGGTGAACGTCGAACGCAGTGTCGGAGGTGTTGTCAACTCATTATATACCACTGGTTGAACATTCTGTTCACCGATCATATTCTGGGCAAGAATAAAAAAGAGTAGCGGCAGAAATAGTATTGCTGCTACCCTTTGAAAAATTGCACTCCATTTTCTAATCTGATTTACCTTCCTATATTTAATTTTTTTTAGGGCTGCCTCCGAATCGATTGACTCCATTTGCTTCAATAATACAATTTTCTCATCAAGCATTTTTGTAAACCCTTTCAACTCCACAGACTCACTTCCCTGACTATCTGCATATTCCATTCCCATTCTCTTTTCTGCTTAAATTTTTTAATTACCAGCGTTCTATCATCTATAATTAAGACGAGAAAAAGTGATTTAATACGTACAACTATTTTAAATTTTGGATAGTAGTTAAATAAAAGGTAGCTTCTTCAGGCCGAAAACAAAAGCAGTTCAATAAAAAGTGATGGAAGATAGGGAGAAAGATATTTCCGCATGAGTTTCAAGGCATTGCCAATTTGCTTCTCAACGGTCCTTTGCGATAATCCTTTCCTTTCAGCAATTTCAGCAGCTTTTAAACCTTCTAAACGGTTCATAACAAATATCTCCCTGCAAGCTGGCGGTAGCTTTTCGATGGCCATGTTGATCAGTTCTTTCAGTTCGGCTTCTACCAGTAAGGACTGTGGATTTAATGGTACCTCTTTATCAGCTTTGCTTTCATCTTCTTTGATACCATTTCTGTTTTCCCTACGCAGATAATCAATGCAACGGTTTCGTAAGGCCGAAAATAAATAAGCTTTCAATGAAGTACTAATGGTGATTTGAGTGCGTCGAGTCCAAATTTTGAAAAAGATGTCCTGAACCAGGTCTTCAGCCAGAGTTCTGCTCTTGGTGTATTTCATGGCAAACACCACCATGCCCGAATAGTAATAATGAAAAATGTAATCGTATATTTTCACATTACCTTCGATTAAACCTTCAATCAGAATCTGTTCGTGCGTGCCTGTTATCATTTCGGATAAACAATATGCTGGTTCACTTTAGCCGCATACGACCATATTTTAAACACAAGCATTGTAAGCAAATTTGCTAAATTTTTTTACAAAATAAGGATAATATGGTTTCCTCTGGTAGATTATTGTGTTTATAAAAAAAAAAGATTGTGCACCATTCCGGCTTTTTACACAAGCAAATAAGGGGATTGCAACGTGCTTGCAATCCCCTTATTATCATTTTTTTTGATCTATTATTACCTGATCCGGTCGACCGATCGTACAAGGGCTTCATCTTTTCCAATTGCCCTGATGGCAAGGTACTCGAGTATGGCAGCCACCACCGGAAATACCATGGCCATTTCGAAGCCAAAGGTTCCATCTCCGATTTCTTTTAGTGAGGAATGCACAAAAAACCAGCCCACTGCCACCATACCAAACATCAGCAAAATGTTGTAGGTGGCTATTCTCATCTGGCGCACCCGCTTTTTATAGCTGAAAATGATGATTATTTGCAAGAGCTCGATAATTCCAAGCAGCGCCATCAAGGGCCAGCCATTAACAATCGTTTCTCCGCTTTGGCTGGCAAATACCCCTTTGATATTAAACACGTAAAGGTTGGTATCGGAAGCAATCTGCCCCAAAGGCAACCATGCCATAAATCCCAGCAGTATCAGTGCCAGCGCCAGGTATACTGTTTGAATGCGTTGAATCATTGGATTAAATTTTATGCAAAAATAATTGAATCATGAAAGCTTCCAAGGTTTCAATATGCATTTGGGCTTAGTTATTCCCTAAAATTAACGGCAAACCGTCTTCTCCGCCGCCAACTACTACCACTTTTGCGTTGGGCGATGCGGCCAGTTCAAGGGTTGCATCAATCCCTTTTTGCTTCAATATGTTGGTAGTCAGGCTTCGGCTGATGATCTCGTTGTAATCGGAAATACCCTGTGCTTCGATGCGCTTACGTTCGGCTTCGCTTCTTTCGCGGTCGAGCCGGAACTGATATGCCAATGCTTCCTGTTCCTGCTTCAGTTTGTTCTCGATGGCACCTTTAATTTGCTCAGGCAGGTTGATCGAACGAATCAACAATGCACGCATCTGGATATTGTTTTCCTCCAAAACCTTGCCGGTTTCATCAATGATCGATTTTTCAACTTCATTGCGTTTGGTCGAATAAATTTCTTCGGCAGTATAACGACCGGTTACCCGCCTTACCGACGAACGCACCTCGGGAATAACCAGGTTATTGACATAGGCCCCCCTAAACTGCTCGTGCAGGTAACCGACGCGATCGGGGATGGGCAGAAAACGTACCGTGATGTCCATGATGACCGACAAACCGCTTTTATCCAGCACATCCATTCGTTCCTCACGCTGTTGTTCGGCTACTTCGTACTTAATGACCCGGTTCCATGGAGCAATGATATGAAAACCCGGTTCAAAAACACGATCTTTATCAAGACCAACACTAAAGGGTTTAAACGTTACTGCCCGTTCAGTTTCACGAAGAATGATGAAGGTACGATTACCAAATACCAGTAATAAAATCAGGGCTGCTACCCCGATTACAATTGCAATTGTTTTTTTGTTATCCATAATTTAAATATTTATTCCTTTTAAAATTATTTCATTTTCAGGCCACTATTAAGTTATATTTTTCTCATTAACTCCTTGTCACATAAAGTAGAAGTCTGATTATTTTCTATGGTTCATCCATGCGTATCAATGAACTAAACCCGTTTTGAATATGATCGTAATAAAGCACTCCATTGATATGATCGATTTCGTGTTGAAAAATTACAGCAGTGAAGCCTGAAATTTCTTCATTTTGTTTGTTGCCCTGCTCGTCGGTATATTCGAGTACAATGCTTTGTGCCCGTTCCACCATTCCCCGGTAGTGAGGAATACTAAGGCAGCCTTCCCTGCCTGATATAATACTGTCGCCATAAGCAAGAATTTCCGGGTTGATGTAAAACCCGAAAGGTTCACCTGCTTTGTCAAGTCGCTGAACAGCTATCAGGCGAACACTTACACCCACTTGCGGTGCCGCAATGCCAACACCACGATTGAGCGAATCATTCACGGTTGCGAGCATTCTTGACTTAAGTAAGCTAAAGGTCTCACTGTCGAGGTGTCGTTTTTTTAAACGCCTTGCATCCTGCCTCAGCAAAAGTGAATCGCCGGTATTATCGATGATAAACAGCCTCAGCATTTCATCGGCTGCACCTGCATTGATCAGCTGATATTCATTGGCTTTAAATCCTTGCCTGTTGCATCCTGCAGCGATAAAAAGAATGAATAGTAAAAACAGTAGGGAATTGCTTGCTCTTTTCATGTTTTTAATTTTACCAAAATTAGTTCAAATAATCCCGCTAAACAAAAAGCCTCAACGCTTTCGGTGCTAAACATTCAAATTAATTGAGTACCATGTTAACAATCGGGCGTATGAATGGTTTTTGTACCTTTGATGTCCATTAAGATTAAATTAAAAATAAAAAATATGATTCAAGCTTCAGAATTAATAATCAATCCCGACGGATCAATTTTTCACCTTCACCTGAAACCCGGACAAATTGCCGACACAATTTTACTGGTTGGAGATCAGGGACGTGTTGACATGATTGCCTCCTTTTTCGACGAAATTGAACACGAAGTACAAAACAGGGAGTTCAAAACAGTTACCGGCTGGTACAACGAAAGACATCTTTCGGTACTTTCTACAGGAATAGGAACCGACAATATCGACATCGTGGTGAATGAGCTCGATGCGCTGGTAAACATCGACTTTAATACCCGCCAGCCCAAAGACATGCTCACATCACTGAATCTGCTTCGAATTGGCACATCGGGTAGCTTGCAGGCAGCAATTCCGCTCAACTCCTATGTCGTTTCGGAGCTGTCGATCGGATTTGACGGCTTACTGAATTTTTACGATGGCCGCGACATTGTGTCCGACAATGAATTTGAGCAACTCTTTATGCAACACATGCAATGGAACAAAAAGCTTGCTCACCCTTATGTAGTCAGTTGTTCCGAAACGCTTTTAAATGAAATTGACGGGGAAGAAATCATACGCGGTATCAACATTTCATCGCCTGGTTTTTATGGTCCGCAGGGAAGAGTACTGCGTTTGCCACTGATCGATGCACAACTGAATGAAAAAATAGCCAGCTTCGATTTTATTGGAAAGAAAATTACCAATTACGAGATGGAAAGTTCTGCGATTTATGGCTTGTCGAAACTTTTGGGGCATGAAGCCCTCACCGTTTGTCTGATCATTGCCAACAGGCCGTTGGGTAAAGCCAATCAGCAATACCATCCCGAAATGAAGCAACTTGTAAAATACCTGCTCGACCGCTTGGCCGAGGCATAAAAAAAAGGGGCTTCGGCCCCTTTTTTTTATGCAAAATTTTGCCTTATACTATTTCGAATAACTCATTTTTCATCTTCCTCACCTTGGCTGCAAACTGTGTTTCATCATCTGCTGAACGATAGCCCACTGCTGCAACTACTGCTGCTGACAAGCCTTTTTCGTTTAGGCCAAGAATTTCGTTGTAGGCCGCTGCATCAAAGCCTTCCATCGGACAGGCATCAATTTTAAGCTCGGCACTTGCAGTCAGCAAATTAGCCAGTGCAATGTAGGTTTGCTTCGACGTCCATACCTGAAGATCGTCTTCAGAACGACTGGTCAGACTGTTTTTAAGAAAATCGGCATAGGGTTGCAGACTTTCACTGCCAATGCCTTTTACGCCTGCATTCAATGCAATGAATTCATCGATTACCTGATCATTGATCTGCTTGTAGTTACAGAACACAAACAAGTGTGAGCTATCGGTAATCTGAGGCTGATTCCACGAAGCTGCTTTCAGTTGCTCTCTCACAGCTTCATCTTCAACAACAAGCACTTTATAAGCCTGTAAACCATACGACGAAGCCGATAAACGCACGGCTTCCATAATCTGTTCCAGTTCGTTTTGACTTACTTTCCTTGAAGTATCGAATTTTTTGGTGGCATAACGCCATTGTAAATTTTTTATTAGTTCCATCTAAATTATTTTTTCAGGGTGATCAATTATTAATGGTACAAAAATAGCGGGTCTAAAGATTTCCCGCCATGGAAGAATCCAAATAAAAGATGTCATTATCCGTTATTTTATCCTTTGTAAAAAAAAAGACCATCCGGAGCGGACAGTCTTTTCTGTATCGTTGATAAAAATTTACTTGGCGTAACTCACAGCACGGGTTTCCCTGATTACGGTTATTTTCACCTGACCGGGGTAAGTCATCTCGTCCTGAATTTTCTTGGCAATATCGTAGGAAAGTTGTTCGGCTTCGACATCCGAAATCTTTTCACTTCCCACAATGACCCTTAGTTCACGACCTGCCTGGATGGCGTACGTTTTGGTTACTCCGGGATATGACAGCGCCAGATTTTCAAGCTCATTGAGGCGCTTAATGTACGATTCAACCGCTTCGCGACGGGCACCGGGACGGGCGCCTGAGATGGCATCACAAACCTGCACGATTGGTGCCAGCAGGGTTTGCATCTCTACTTCTTCGTGGTGCGAACCAATGGCGTTGCAAATGTCGGGCTTCTCCTTGTATTTTTCGGCCAGTTTCATACCAAGCACTGCGTGTGGCAATTCCGGCTCGTCGTCGGGTACTTTTCCTATATCGTGGAGCAAACCGGCGCGCTTGGCTTTCTTTGCGTTCAGTCCAAGCTCCGAAGCCATAATGGCACAAAGGTTGGCAGTTTCGCGTGAGTGCTGCAGCAGGTTTTGACCATACGATGAACGGTATTTCATTTTTCCAACCAAACGAACCAGTTCGGGGTGCATTCCATGAATACCCAGGTCGATACAGGTACGCTTACCGGTTTCAATAATTTCTTCTTCAATTTGCTTGCTTACCTTGTTCACCACTTCTTCAATGCGGGCAGGGTGAATGCGTCCGTCGGTTACCAGCTGATGCAATGCCAGGCGGGCAATTTCACGACGTACGGGGTCGAAAGCCGAAAGCACGATGGCTTCGGGCGTATCATCAACAATGATTTCGACACCGGTAGCTGCTTCCAGAGCGCGGATATTTCTACCTTCACGACCAATGATACGGCCTTTGATTTCGTCGTTTTCGATGTTGAAAATTGTTACTGCATTTTCGATGGCTGTTTCGGAAGCTACCCGCTGTATCGATTTTACAATGACTTTTTTGGCTTCGCGGTTGGCATTCAGTTTGGCTTCGTCCATGATTTCCTGAATGTAGGACATGGCTTCCGACTGGGCTTCATTTTTCAGCGATTCAACCAGTTGGGCTTTGGCTTCTTCGGCCGACAAACCCGAAATGGTTTCGAGCTGCTCAACCTGCTGACGATGCATTTTTTCCAGTTCTTCGCTTTTCTGTTCCACCACTTCCAACTGATGCTTCAGGTTTTCGCGAATGATGTCGATTTCTCTTTTCTCGGTTTCAAAATCCTTTGTCTTGCGATTCAGTTCATCTTTACGCTGTAAATAGGCTGTTTCCTTTTGTTTCAAACGGGTTTCAACAACAGCCAGTTTGTTGTTTTTTTCGTTGATGTACTTTTCGTGTTCCGACTTTAACTGAAGAAATTTCTCTTTAGCCTGGAGAATTTTGTCCTTTTTTAATACTTCGGCTTCGGCTTCGGCCTCTCTCCGCATTTTCTGCTTCTTTCCTTTCAAGGCCCTGTCCCATACCAGATACGATATTGGGAAACCTGCAATGAAGGCAGCAATTATTAATATATATGTCCATTCCATTGTTTAATAATTAAGTTGATAAAAAAAATCCGCAAACTAACCCAGCTGTATGCTATACAAACAGCAAAAAGTCAAGATGCGGCGATTTATAATATTTTTTAGAACGTCAAATTTTTGTCAGGTAGCGGGTCAGTTCCTGATTAATGTCTTCAATCTGCTGTATGGCCGGGTCAATTGCTTTTTGCTCCGTCAAGTCGAGCAGTTCTATTACAAACTGCAGGGTGGCCATTGCCATGAAATCCTGGTATTCTTTTCCCGCATAACGCTGCTGATATTGCAGAATCCGCTCGTTGATAATTTTAGCGGCCTTACGTATCTTTTCTTCCTCACTACGTTTTATCCTTATCGGATATCGCCTTTCGGCGATCATGATGTTTATTGTAAACATTTCATCCATAGCATCCCGTTTATTGGTTTAAAAGGGCGATGCATTTGTCGACCTCACGAATGATTTTGTTGATTTTAAGTTTTGCCGCCTGATGATCAGGATCGCCTTCGGCCAAAACTTTTGCCACCTTCAAATTTTCATATCGCTTATTCAGTGCCTCGTATTCTGTTTCGTACGATGCCAACCGGAGTTCAAGGCCTTTTTTTTCATCCCTTAGCTGCTCCAGTTCATCTTTACATTGTTCAAGGCCATCGATTAAACGCCTGATGTTCTGTTTTAGTTCATTAATCAGGTGCTGATCTTTCTCTGTCATTACAGGATGATTTCTGCACAAAAATAACATTTTTAACAAATTGTGAAAACAAGTGAGCCCTTTTGATACTTGTAATTGCTAAAGGAAATCGTAATTTGGCATTTTATTTTTTGAAGAACACCACATGAAAATTTTATCCGTTTTATTAATTGTGCTTACATGCAAGATGATAGCAAGTGGACAGGAACCCGAATTTGCATCACCGGTAAATATTCCAATAGTTTTGAACGGAAATTTTGGAGAACTCCGTTCGAATCATTTTCATGCCGGGATTGATATTAAAACCAATGGAAGAACCGGATTACCCATCTTTAGCATTGACGACGGTTATGTATCAAGAATTGTGGTGGCGCCAACAGGTTACGGGCGTGCCATTTACCTTAATCACCCCTCGGGTTACACTTCGGTATATGCTCACCTTGAGGCATTTGCCCCGGCCATTGAGGAATGGGTAAGGGCTCAGCAATATGAGAAGGAACAATTCAAAGTGAATCTATTTCCACCTTCAACACTTTTTGAAATAAAGAAAGGACAAGAAATTGCACTTTCGGGCAACAGTGGCAGCTCGGCCGGCCCTCATCTTCATTTCGAACTACGCAAAACGGCCAGTGAAAATCCGGTCAATCCACTGTTTTTCAATTTTCAGATAGAGGACAAGGTGAAACCGGTGGCAGAGCATCTCTTTGTTTACCCTGTTGGCGATTCAAGTCATGTTGAAGGAAAAACAACAGGTCGAATGCAAATACCACTGGTATTTTACGGCGGATCGTATCACCTCAAAGGCATGCAGTCGATAGGGCTTTACGGCAAAACAGGCTTCGGTGTTGATGCCATCGATTATATCGACAACAACTGGATCAAATGTGGAATTTATCAGCTTGAATACTGGGTCGACAACCAGCTGATCAATGCTTTTGAGCTCGATGAGCTCAGTTACAGCACCATGCGTTATCTCAACAGTCATATTGACTATGCAGCCTGGGTAGAACAACGCAGGCGCATTCACAAAACCTACATCGATCCGGGGAACCAGCTCGACATTTACCGCCAGACTTACAATGGCGGATTGTTTAATTTCGACGATGGGGAACGACACAAAGTGCAAATCATACTTTACGACGTAAGCATGAATGCTTCCACCATTGAGTTTTATGTCGAATCGACCAGGCCCCTTAAACACCCTGCTCCAACCGGAACCCGTTTCAGCTATTATACATCGAACCACTTCGAAACAGACAATATTCGTCTCGATTTGCCAGTCAACGCACTCTATACCGACATCGACTTTCAATATCAAAAAGGACTGGTTCCCGAAGGGGCATTGTCGGCACTGCACCGGGTTCACAATAGCACCACAGCGCTGCATTTACCAGCCGAACTAAGCATAAAAGCAGAAAACATCCCCGGGCATCTTGAATCAAAAGTGCTAATTGCTTCTTTCGACATTCCTACAAAAAAATACAGTAGTTGGGGGGGGCAATTTGAAGAGGGCTGGGTTAAGACCTCCACCCGTAATTTTGGTGATGTATGTGTTGTTGCCGACACCATTGCCCCTCAGGTAAGATCGCTTAGCATAAAAAACAATACTTTGCTTGAGGCGGACCGGATTCGTTTTAAGATTGATGACGAACTTTCAGGAATCAGAAGCTACCAGGGAACCATCGATGGCCAATGGGTATTATTTGAATACGATGCGAAACGCGACTTGTTGTTTTATCAGTTCGACGAGAAAATAAAGAAGGGTAAAAACCACAAATTGAGGCTCGTAGTTGCAGATGAAAAAGAAAACACCAACACATTTTCCGCATCATTCTACTATTGATTGGATCTTAAAACATTCTTTTAAAAAACAATCAAAAAGCAGAATGGCCACCATGAAGCTAGCCAGCGTTAAAGAACTTCATTCCCGCTTTGAGTTTATTGGCGAGTAGGGCCAGTTCATCTGCATTCGCTGCTAATTCTTCCGATGAAGCTGCATTTTGTTGTGCCACCTGATTCAGGTTTTGAAGGGCATTGTTAATCTGATCGGTACCATTGCTTTGCTCAAGGCTGGCTGAACTGATCTGACCAATAAGCATCGATGTTTGTTCTATTTCATCAAGGAGGGTTTTAACAAATTCATTGGCTTGCTGATTTTTACTGATGGTGAGTTCCGACAGGCCATGAATGATTTCAGCTTCCACCCTGCTGTCTTCGGCCAGCATCTTAACCTGATTGGCCACCACTGCAAAGCCTCTGCCTTCTGCTCCCGCACGGGCAGCTTCTACCGAGGCATTCAACGACAGGATATTGGTTTGGTAGGCAATTTCGTTAACCACCCCAATTTTTTCGATAATGTCACTGACCGATTTCAAACTTTCTGACGATACTTTTTCCAGCTGGATCATGCGCTCAACCACGGTTTTCATGATACCGGCTGTTTCTCCGGCATTTTCACTGTTTTGATGGGTGGTTGAAGCAATCTCCTCAACGGTGGCCGATATCTCCTGGGTTGATGATGCCTGTTCGCTTGCACTTGACGAAATCGACAAGGCCGCATCGTTTTGCTGAGCCGATGACAAGACAATCTCCCTTGATATTTCATTGATATGACTGGTTGCCTTCTTTAATTCGTGCTGCATATTGAGCATGGCCAAAGCAATTGCTCCGAACTCATTCTGACGATTGATTAAACGGCTATCGAACTCGAAGTTGAGATTTCCCTGTGCCATATTCCCAACGATGTCTCTTTTAAGCAGTTGAAATGGCAGGCTTAATTCACGGTGCATCACATAAAAATTGACGATGGTTATACCGCCCAGGGCAGGGAGCACCCACAAAAGCTGATCGATACCCTTTGATGCGATGATGTAAGTAAAGATGGCAGTAAGCCCGGCCATATTGTTTGCAATCACCCCTGCAATAATGACAATTGATTTTTTATAAAACAGAAGACTTCCAACAAAAACTGTAAACATCACAGCAATTACAATCAATGAAAAATGCAATACTGAAATCATAGCGAAACAGGTTTAATTAGTCAGGTTTGGTTTCGACAGTATTCCCATGCAACAAATGGCAGAAAACCAGCTGTACAAAAGATTTTCAAGATAAGAAAAAAGAGCTTACAGTTATAAAAAAAATTAAGAAGTAACGAAGTATAACTAAAAACAAATGAAAAGCTGTACTGCCTATTGCCTTCAAAACTGAATTCACTGGAACTTAAGGTAAAATATAGAAAATAAAAAAACCCTGTCTTTCAAAAAAAACAGGGCTGTTATCATTAACAAAAGAATTGTTAGCGACGAATTTTTTCCTTGATACGGGCTTTTTTACCTGTAAGTTTGCGGAAATAATAAATACGGGCACGACGTACTTTACCTACTTTGTTAATTTCAATCTCCTCGATAAAAGGAGATGACAGCGGGAAAATACGTTCAACACCAACGTTACCCGACATTTTACGTACTGTAAAAGTAGCGCTTACACCGCTTCCCTTGGTTTGAATCACTACACCACGGAAATTCTGAATACGTTCTTTGTTTCCTTCTTTAATTTTGTAGTGAACAGTAATGGTATCACCCGAATTAAAAGCAGGATGTTGTTTTGCTTCTTCGTTTGCAAAAGCGTTTTCTGCAATTTTAATAGCATCCATCATCAACAGTTTTATTTGTTTCTATGCGCAATATTACCTGATAGCTATGTTAGTAAGAGATTGCGACTACCTTCTTCTTAAAGGCGCGGCAAAAGTAGAAATTTTTTTCCACACCATAAAATATTGCCTTTAAAAAAACTTCTAAAACCGAAGGCAGTGTCCTTCTTTCTTATTTTAGTGTGCTGCTTCTCCGGTAACTTTCAATTTTTCACCATTTTGCTTCACAACACTGCGGTACCACTCCTGCGGATACCCCGGCTGATCGGGGCTGGCTGGCATTCCGGTTTCTGTTCGTACAAAACGACCATTTTCCTCCTTCATTACATTTCCGTCTTTGTACTTAACGAGCAGGTATTGTGCCAGTTCTTTCCAGCGTTTTACTGTATTATCTCCGGCGTTAACTGAATAGTCGGTCAGAAAATCAATGGCCAGCTCACGGTTTCCACTTTCCCATAATGCCAGGGCTGCCGCGTCAACTGCCGGTATTTTTTTGATAAAGTCACCTTCGAGTTCCTGTTGCAGCTCAACAACATCCTTAATCATGTCGTCGTAGCGCAGGTAGGCAAAATTAGTTACCATATTAAAGGTCCAGAAAGCAGAAGTTTCACTGTAGGTAAGTAAATCGCCGTTGCCTACTGCAAACGATTCAGGCACCTCGGTAATCCCACAATACATCGGAACGTAACAGGTGCTGTATGTATCATCGACACCAAACCAAAGGATGCCGCCAATGGGATCGGGTAAAGAACCACGACTTTGCGTAACAAACGAAAAACCTGTTTGCTGGGTTGAAATTGCTCTTTCATTAACGTACTCCACTGAATCGACAGTGAACGTCATCGGGCGCCAGCGATAAGGCAGCAAATGCGGACCTGCACCCAGGTCGGTGGTCATATCCATGGGCGTTCCTTCATAATGATCGCGCATCATTCCCATCACATCGGCCACGCTCACTTTTCCATCGGGTTTAATCCAAAGGGGCATACGGTTGGTGGCAAAGCCATGTTCTCCGTATTCAACTTTTCCCATGGCATAGTCGGTGTATTGATCCATTCCGCCAGTTACCTTCCGGAACCCTGCCCAAACACGGGCATCGCAAAAACGTGCTGCACCAAAATCAACAGGAGCATATACATCTGAGAAACTAAAATCCTTATTCAGTCCGTCGAACCAGCCCTTGCGGTGAGCAAATGAAATAACGTCCTTTGAATAGATGCAATTTTGCGGGTCGTTAAGCGGAAAAGTAGTAATACGTGCCTGGTTGGCATGTCCGCTGATGTAGCCATCGGGGATACGGCGTGCAACCCACACGGCACCTTTTTCACCTTCACCTTTTCCAATCATTTCTAAAATCCAAACTTCTTCGGGATCGGAAAGTGAGAACGATTCACCCGAGCTGTAATATCCATATTTTTCAACGAGTCCGGTCATCACTTCAATGGCTTCGCGGGCCGTTTTTGCTCTTTGCAAGGTAATGTATATCAAACTACCATAGTCCATTATTGCCCCGGCCTGGCTTGAAAGCTCCTTGCGACCACCAAAGGTGGTTTCGGCTATTGCCAGCTGGTGTTCATTCATATTTCCCACAACACTGTAGGTATGAGGCACCTGTTCAATTTGTCCGAGGTATTTACCGGTATCCCACTCATAAACATCGAGCATCGATCCGATCGGATGATCAGCTGCCGGTGTAAAGTACAACTCGCCATATAAAACATGGGAATCAGCCGCATAGGTAATCATGGTTGAACCATCGGAAGAGGCGCCCCTGGTTACTAAAAAATTGGTACATGCCAGGCTGTAAACCACCGTGGCGAACAGTAAAACTGTTGTCAGAACTTGTTTTCTCATATTGAATTTTCTTGTCGTGTAAACGGATTAAACTTGCTTCTGTGCAACAAAAATAATAAAACTAATGAATTCACTTTCAAAAGTGAAAGCAGCTATTCATTATCCGCTTTCAACTGTTGAAACACCTTGTGAATTAAATTGAAAGTGTTTTCAATATCGTGATCGAGCCCAACCGAGAACCTGACAAGACCTGCTGATAAGCCCATCTCTTTCTGAACTTCTGGAGGAATTTCCGATGAGGTGCTTTTCCCTGAACAACTGAAGAGCGTTTTAAAATATCCAAGACTTACTGCGAGATAACCCACCCCTGCATTTTGCATTTCCTGCATAAACAGATCAGCTCTTTCAGTTGTTTCCAAATCAATGGTCAACATGCCACCAAAACCAAAATCCTTATTCATCAGCTTTTTATGCAATGTATGTTGCGGATGGCTTTCCAAACCGGGATAACGCGTTGCAAGGCCCATGCTTTCAAGGCGGCTTGCCAAAAAAGCTGCGTTTCGGCTATGTTGTTGCATTCGAATATGCAAGGTGTGTATATTCTTTAAAATCGACGATGAACGTAACGGATCGAGAACCGGTCCCAGCAACATCGCTGTTCCATCATTCACATTCGACAAATCCTCAATGAATTGATTATTGCCACAAATTGCACCGGCCACGCAATCGTTTTTCCCATTAATAAATTTGGTCATACTATAAACAACCACATCGGCACCTAAAATAGCCGGAGAGAATATCATCGGGGTAAAAGTATTGTCGACAACCAGCTTAATATCATGCTCATGAGCCAGCGCCGACAACTCAGGTACATCGGCTACCTGAAGCAAAGGATTTGTAAGCATTTCAGTATAGATAACCCTGGTATTCGATTTGATTTCTGCCTTAACACTTTCAAGATTGCTTATATCCACAAAACTTACTTCAATATTAAAACGAGGCAACCAGTTTTTCAGAAAAGCATAGGTTCCGCCATAGCTTGTTATACTGGTTATTATGTGGTCGCCGCTTTTACAAAGTTGCAATAAGGTGCAGGTAATGGCAGCCATTCCCGACGAGGTAATCCATGCGGTTTCTGTATTTTCCATGGCCGCCAGCGCTTCGGCCAGGTATTTATTGGTCGGATTCCAGTGACGTGAATACAAAAAGCACCCCTCGGTATGCCCGTGAAAAGTTTCTTCCATATCGTGAGCATGCATGAAGGTGTAGGTCGACGAGTCGGTAATGGAAGGATTTACGCCTCCAAACTCGCCAAATTGTTTTAGAAACTGCACATTTGATGCCGGATCATGTTTCATAGTTTTATCAGTTTTAAAGTTCATGAACAAGTTAATCCTACATTGCCGGCATAAAAATGATATTTGTTGGCATGTCATTTCATGAACTAAAACAAAGTTTAACACATCCGGGGGAAGCAACAAGCTTCATTGGATGCAAAAAATGCACCCCTCAATAATCAAAATCACCCCATATACGATACAAATACCGCAGAAATAATGCATCAAGCATACTATTTTTGCATCTTTCTGTGCTAACAGCAACTTTGAAACTGATCAAACAAAAGGATGCCGTCAGCTTTGAAAACAAAAGCCGAAACAATCGGTGCTTCATTCATTTTTAACAACAACTATTTATGGCAAAGCATTTCGACTTACCCGTTTTAAAAAAAGTATTTAAACTCCAAAGATTCAGTACGACTGTATTCCTTATGGCTTTTATTGCGCTTTCGTGCAGTACCGCCGAAGAAAAAGCGCCAGAAGATACAAGCTACAGGTTTGATCCCCGCTATGAATCAAGCATCGACAGCCTGATTGCACAAATGACCCTCGACGAAAAAGTTGGCATGTTGCATGGAACAGGAATGTTTGTGTCGGGTGGTGTCGAAAGGCTGGGAATACCTGAGTTTCATTACACCGACGGCCCCAACGGCGTGCGTGAGGAGCTCGAAAGACACTCATGGAATCCGCTCAATCTGGCCGACGACTCAGCTACCTTTTTCCCAAGCGGTTCGGCCCTGGCAGCCACATGGAACAAGGAACTTGCAAGAAAATACGGTGAAGCACTGGGACTCGAAACCAGAGCACGAGATAAAGACATGATCCTGGGACCTGCTGTGAACATTATGCGTACACCCATTGGTGGACGGACTTTTGAATACTTTTCTGAAGATCCCTATCTTAATTCCCAAATCACGGTTGAATATGTGCGTGGTGTTCAAAGTAAGGACGTTGCGGTATGCGTAAAACATTTTGCAGCCAACAATCAGGAATTTGAACGCAACAGTGTGAGCATTGAAGTGAGCGAAAGAGCCCTCAGGGAAATTTATCTTCCGGCATACAAGGCTGCTGTGCACGACGCCGACGCCATGGGCATGATGGGCGCCTACAACCGCTTCAGAGGAGAATATCTCTGCCAGAACGATTACCTGAACAATCAGGTACTTAAAGGCGAATTTGGATTTCAGGGAATGATCGTGAGCGACTGGGGAGCCACCCACAACACGGTAACCGCAGCCCTGGGCGGTCTCGACGTGGAAATGGGCACCCATACCATCGATCAGAACTACGATCAGAACTTCCTCGGGCATCCCTTGCGTGATTCGGTGCTGGCCGGTGTGGTTCCCATGTCGGTAATCGACGATAAGGTAAAACGAATTCTAAGAGTCAGCCTCAATTTGAATAAAATGGAAGGCGAAAGAGTGCAAGGAGAACTGGTTTCTCCACGCACCACTCAAACGGCCTACGATGTGGCCTCGGAAGCCATCGTGCTTTTGAAAAACGACAAGCAGCTTTTGCCTCTGCGACAGGACAAAATTGAAAGTATCGCCGTAATTGGCTTCAATGCCGACCGCTCGCAGGCTAAAGGTGGATTTACTGCCGGTGTAAAACCTAAATACGAAATTAGCCCACTCGAAGGCTTACAAAACAAACTGGGCAAATCGGTTCAAATCAATTATGCCCTGGGTTACCGGCAAATGTTTGAAGAAAAAGGAAACTGGCGTACACCGGCAGTAAAAACGCCCGACGAACAGTTAATCGACGAAGCAGTTGAAGCCGCCATGCGTTCGGATGTGGCGGTGATTTTTGCCGGTAATACACGTGAAATTGAGACCGAAACCCTCGATCGTGCTTCGCTCGACCTGCCTTTCGGCCAGGATGAACTGATCAGGGCGGTGGCGGCAGCCAATCCAAATACAATCGTTGTCGTAGTTGCCGGTGCTCCAGTTAATCTCAATGTTTCAAAGAACCTGGTACCTGCCATTTTATACGGATGGTTCAATGGCTCAGAAGCCGGTACTGCCATTGCCGACGTACTGTTTGGCGACGTGGTACCTTCGGGAAAGCTGCCTTTCACCATCCCCGAGAAACTGAGCGATGTGGGTGTTCATGCACTCGATGCTTATCCTGGTGCAAACGGGGTAATGGAATACAAAGAAGGCATACTGGTTGGTTACCGCTGGTTCGATACCAAAAATATCAGTCCGGCTTATCCTTTTGGCCACGGTCTCTCCTATGCCAATTTTAGCTACAACAATCTGAAGCTGAATGCAGCTGACTTTACTGCCTCCGATCGCATCGAACTAAGCCTTACACTTAAAAACGAAAGTGCTTACGATGCCAAAGAAGTCGTTCAGTGTTATGTTCGTCATAACAACAGCCAGATCATGCGGGCCGATAAGGAGTTAAAAGCTTTCGGGAAGGTGATGATACCAGCCGGGGGTAAAAAGAATGTCGAATTGTCATTCGACGCTAGCGACCTTGCCTACTACGACGAAACAGCAGGCAGCTGGGTGCTTGAACCCGGCACATACACCCTGATGACAGGCAGCTCTTCGCGCGATTTACGTGCTGAAGCAACATTTACAATTCAATAAGAGAATCAACTATTCTAGAGAAAGCGACAATGGAATGCAGCTTCCATTGTCGCTTTTTTTGCTTTAATAGCTTAATGAAAAGACTTCTTTTCCCAACTTTTTATTCAAATGGAAAACAATTTGGCTTTGCTAATTGTATTTTTCTTTTATATTTGAAGAAAGCTGAAAACGGACAACAGCGCATGCTGTTTTGCTAATACAAAGTTAACCAGCCCTTAATATAGAAATGAAACATACAATGTAGCTTTGAAGCGTGAATAACAAACCACAACATATCGCCTTTTTCGACATCGATAAAACCATTTTGAAGATCAACAGTGGTGAGGCTTTAATACGCCAGGCCTATCGTCGTGGACTGATGAACACACTTGGCATGATTAAAGCAGTTTATGCTGCAATTCAATATAAATTCGAGCTCAGGGACACCCATCAGATCATCAGTAAAATGGGAAGCTGGCTGAATGGTTTATCCGAAGACACCTTCAATAAAATATCAAAAGAAATATTTCATACCGAGTTATTGCCCAATATCAGGCCCAACATCATCAAGGAAATAAAGCGGCTGAAGCAACAGGGCACCGAAGTGGTCATACTGTCATCGGCCATTCAGTCAATATGCATGCCCCTGGGTAAGCATCTTAATGTAGATGAAGTGATATGCACCGAACTGGAAGTGATCGATGGTGTATACACCGGCAAACCTGTTGGAAGATATTGTTTCAGAGATGAAAAGCTTAAACGGCTCACCGAATTTTGTCGGCGTAAAAATTATCAGCTCAAGGATGCTGCCTATTATGCCGATTCAATCGATGACCTTCCGGCCCTCGAGAAAGTGGGTTTCCCGGTGTGCATTGCTCCTGATAAAAAACTCAAACGGATTGCACTGAATAAGGGCTGGCTCATTCACTTGTGGTAAACTTCATTCTGGTAATCAAACAGGTCACAGGCTGTCAGCTTATCTTAGAAGCATTCAATATTAGCTTACTGATGTAAAACAGTGAACAGCTTATGTTCAAATACTGATTTTAGTACTATTTATTCAGTCGTTTTATCGTTAAATTAGGGGCAATTTTTATAACCCTTAAAAAGCAGGACGATGGCGTTGATTTCGAAGGATAAAATGTTTTCAAAGCGATGGTTACGCGATTATTTTTTCATTGTTACGGGAGCCTTTATTCTGGCAGCAGGATTTGTGTACTTTATTACACCGCATAAAATTGTTCCCGGAGGTGTTTATGGTATTGCCATTGTAGTTCATTACCTTTCGAAAGGCTTTTTTTCCTTCTGGCCCGAGGGTATTCCCATTGGCTTGTTCGGATTGATACTGAATATACCACTTACCTGGGCAGGTATCAAAATACTGGGTCCCCGTTTTGGTGTCAAAACAATTACAGGTTTTGTGCTCACTTCGGTATTTATGGATGGTATTACCTACCTGCGTCCCGACAGTAGTTTGCCGCTGGTAGATGATGTACTGCTCTCGTGCGTTTTTGGTGGCGTCTTGCTTGGTTTCGGTCTGGGACTGATTTTTAAATCGAGAGCTACCTCGGGAGGTTCTGACATCATTGCCATGATCATTGCCAAATTCACCAACCTGCAGTTAGGGCAATTAATGATTTACGTCGATTCGGCAATTGTATTGCTGGGCTTGCTGGCTTTTCAGGATTGGAAGATTCCGCTTTATTCATGGCTGGTTATTTACATTACCGGACGCGCCATCGACCTGACCCTCGAAGGAGGCAACTATCACAAGGCGCTTTTCATCATATCGAATGAACATGAAAAAATAAAACACAAAATACTGGTTGATCTTGAACGGGGTGGCACCTACTTTTCGGGTAAAGGAATGTACACCAACGAAGAAAAGCAAATTATTTACACGGTGGTGAGCCGTCGTGAGGTAGCCATACTGGAGCAATACATCCACTCCATCGACGAAAATGCATTCATTACTGTAATGGATACCCGCGAAATACTGGGTGAAGGCTTTCAATCACTTAATCAAAAAGTAGAATCATAATGCAACGAATCACACTGATCATATTACTGATAATTACTACAGTTACAGCTCCTGCTCAAAAAGTGGGGCTGGTGCTCAGTGGCGGCGGGGCTAAAGGACTGGCCCATATCGGTTTGATAAAAGTGCTCGAAGAACATAACATTCCCATTGACTATGTTGCCGGAACATCGATTGGTGCCATCATTGCAGGGCTATATGCTTCGGGCATGAGCCCCGAAGAAATGATAGAACTGTTTAACTCAGACGACTTCAGGCTATGGTCAACCGGCCGGATGGACAAGGATGATCTCTATTACTTTAAACGCAACGATGAACATCCCGAATGGCTGAAGGTTGATATTACAAAGAAAGAAGACGGAGTAAAACTGATTTTGCCCATTAACATTGTTCCCGAGCGACAAATGGATTTCGCCTTCATGCAACTAACAGCCCAGACATCGGCCGTATGCCAGGGCGATTTCGACCAACTGTTTGTTCCTTTCCGTTGTGTTTCAACCGACATTTATCACAACAAGGCAGTCATTCATCGCCATGGTGATGTAGGTGAAGCCATCAGGGCCTCGATGACCTTTCCGCTGGTGTACAAACCCATAGAGAAAGACGGCGTTCTGCTCTTCGATGGCGGTATTGTTAATAATTTTCCGACCGACATCATGCAGGAAGACTTCAATCCCGATTTCATCATTGGTCATAAAGTGGCTGCGGCCTGGGATAAACCCGACGCAGAAGATATTTTCAGTCAGATTGAGGCCATGGTAACCCAGATAACCAACTACGAAATCGCCGATTCGGTGGGCATTTTACTTGAAACCGAACTCAACGATGTAAGCCTGTTGGACTTTGCCAAGGTCAATTACATTTACACGCGCGGTATCGAAACAGCACTAGGAAGTATCGATTCAATAGAAAACAAGGTACAACGGAGGATTAGCAAGGAAGAAGTTGATCAAGGTCGTAAAGAATTCATTATGAGAAAGCCTGAACTGATATTCAACAACATTCAGGTAGAAGGCATAACCGACAATTCACAGCGCCGGTACATCATCGAGTCAATAAAATCGAAAGAACGCCTGATTGACATTGAAAAACTAAAAGATTCCTACTTCAAACTAACGGCCGATGATCAGATAAAATCAATTCAGCCGCTGGCATTTTACAACCGGCAAACAGGCTACTTCGATCTGCACATGAAGGTTGAGCCCCGAAAACCGCTCGATGTTGAATTTGGAGGCCACCTTTCGACCCGTTCAAACACCTTTGGTTATTTACAGGCCAATTATAAAACATTTAAAAACAGGGCCTATAAATTATCGAGCAACCTCTACTTTGGAAGGTTCTACAACTCATTTATGCTGGGTGGCCGAATCGACTCTCCTACCCGGCGTCCCTTCTATATTTCAGGTTATTTTACGCTCAATATCTGGGATTATTTTGCCACCAGTACCGATTTAATATTTACAGACATTCGGCCTTCGTACCTGCGCCAAACCGAAAGTAACTTCAAATTCGAAGCGGGTATGCCCTACACCAAAACAGGCCTGATCGACGTTGGAGTTGCCCAGTCGAGTTCGTTCGATGAGTATTACCAAACCAGGGTATTCAATGAAAGCGACGAACTGGATGCAACCACTTTCAAGGCTTATTCAGCGCATATCAGGATTGACAAAAAAAATTACGACTTTAAACAGTACCCCACCGAAGGAGGAAGGAAATTATTTACCATGCGCTACATCACCGGAACTGAAGATTTTAATCCGGGCACCACTGCCCCCGTTCCCGAGCGCATGTCGCAACGACACAATTATTTTCAGATAGAAGCACTGTACGATCAATATTATTCACTGTCGAAATACACTACCGTGGGAATAATGGCACAAGCCATCATCAACAACAACACCTTGTTGAGCAACTACACCTCGTCCTTACTGAATGCCCCTGCATTCACTCCTACCCCTAACAGCAAATCGATGTTCATTGAACATTACAGGGCCAATCAGTTTTTTGCTGCCGGTGGAAAATTTATTTATAAATACAACGACAACCTGCACTTCAGAAGCGAGTTATACACCTTCTTCCCAATTCAAAGCCTGCTGGCACAACCCTTGAACCGGGTCAGTTATTCTGAGGAAATTTTTCCCAAAATACATCTCATGAGCATGGGTGCTGCCGTTTTTCACACACGCTTGGGACCTCTGAGTATTGAAATGAATTATTATGACAAACCCGGACAAAAATGGTTTTTTTCGGTCAACATGGGCTTCATGTTGTTCAACCAACGTGCTTTTTAACCCATCGGTAAATTTCTGCTAAAAACATAACTATGCAATACACATCTCTAAAACCAGGCTTACTGTTGATCGCATTGGGCTTATTTTTTACCATCAAAACAGCAGCACAACTACCGGACACTAATGCAACTGAAATTATTTTCCGGGGCGATTTCAACGACGATTTTGGAAGTGAGAACTGGAAGAAGAACTGGGGTATCGAATGGCTACAGGGAACTGAAAGAAGCAGCATTGTATACGATGAAAAGTTGAAAAAAAGCGTACTAAAAGTCGCTTATCCGCAAACGGGAGTCGGTCCGGGGGAAAGCGGAGCACAATTTCCGCTGGTTTTTAGAAATTTGCCCGGAATTACAGAAGGACACTTTCAGGAACTGTATTTACGTTACTATCTCCAGTTTGAACCAGGTTTTGATTTCAGGCTGGGCGGCAAGCTTCCGGGTTTAATGGGTGGCGGTGATTCGTGGTCCCGTTCGGGTGGCGATCAGCCCGATGGAACCAATGGCTGGACTTTAAGACTGATGTGGCGCAAACAGGGTCAACTGGTTGTTTATGCCTATTTACCCAAAAGCAGCAATGGAAACTATGGCAGTGAAACCTGGGGCCAGGATCTCGATCTTGACTTTGCAGCCAGACCGGGAGAATGGATTTGCATTGAACAATATATAAACACAGGCACTCCCGGTAACGACGACGGAAGACTGAAAGTATGGATTAACGGAAACCTGCAGTTGAACAGAAATGACATTTGTTTTCGCCATACAGCAAACCATAACGGACTAATTGGCGGATGCTATTTCTCCACCTTTCATGGCGGTAATACCCCCGACTGGGGACCGTTGCATAACAGTTATGCCCGCTTTTCAAACTTTCATATTGCTAAAACACCTTTAAAGTGCAAACAAGAATAGCAGCTTAACGTTTGCGAAAGCAACGAATCCAGTCAATATCCAGGCGGTGTGGTAAATTGCCTGTTTCTTTAATTACTTCCGTTTCGATACGTAAACCCAGCGGTGTATGCGGAATATAAGAAGTAGTGGAACCCATCACCTTATTGTTAACACTCCATTCAAGTTTCTCGGGTGTCCATGTCAGTGCAACAATCATGTATCCTTTCGATGGTGTTTTCAGTTTAACGGGGTCGAAGGATTTTGAAAGCTGATCGGTTACAACAACGCCACCCTGCACTGCATTTGCCTGGGCTGTATAAATACGAATACAGGTTGTTTCATCTTCATCGACCAGCGAAACAGAGCTGATTACCCCCTTTATTTTAGATGCTTTCACTTTCACCTCAAAGTGCCCGTATTCCTGTTGAAATCCTTTTAGCGAATGCAACAAGCCCGTCGCATAGGAAAAACGCCTTGGAACAAAACCAAACTGTTCATCCCAATACAGGCCGTCAACGCTTTCCTGTTTGGTTTCAAGGGTCAGTATGCCATTTTCCAGGTCAAAATTGTCATCATAATTCGCGTAATGAAGCTGGTCATTCATACTGAAATTCCTGCCGGGGCCTTTACTGGCTACTGGAGATACAAAAGACCAGATGGGATCGAACGATTCGAATTGCTCTTCGAATGTTAGTTCCCATTCTCTGAAGAATTTGAAATCGTCGGTATCGTTATAATTCAGATAAAGTTGAATCTCCTGGTCAGCCTCAAGCGTTTTAAACTCTGAGAGCTCTTTAAAATCGTCCGTCTTTTCATAGCGCGTCGCATCCTCGAGATAGGCTTTGCGCTCTTTAAATTTTTCAGATTCAATCTCTTCTTTCAGGTCGTTGTACTGATTCAGAAGGTAGGAATCATCCATTCGTAAATAATTCTGATAGGCTCGCGAACGTTGAAAGCGATGCATGAAAATAAGATCGTCCGATTTTCTAAGGCTTTCATACTTTGACTTCTTTGCAAAAGCATCGCTTTGTTCCCAACTTTCGGCAAATTCCTTGTCCCGCTTCTTACGTTGTTTGAAAGCTTTTTTTGCAGCCTTGAAAGTACCCCGTTTTACATACTGTTCCAACTCCTTAAATTCTTCAACAAGGCCTTGTTTTTGAATCGATTGAAAGCGTGAAAGATCGGCCCCGGCCAACACCTGAAAGTAAAGTTTTATTTTACGGTTTTTATTCAGTTTCTGGTATTGTTTCAGCAGTTTTTCTTCGGGCGATCCTTTAAAGCGAAGCGCTTCTATTTCGTCTTTCGTTTTCTGAAATGGTTTCGATTCTACCTTTTCCTTTAAACTGAGATAGCGTTTCAGTTTCTCCGATTTTTCAACCTGCAGATAAAGCTGATAGTCGCGCCACAACTTTTCGTACTGCTGCTCAATGGTTTCTGTATCTTTCAATCTGGCCATGAAATCGATTTAAGTGAAGATTTTCTAAAAATAAGAAATTGTACGATTACATTGGCAAAGGAAGAAAATATTGATTAAAAAAATTGGCAAATGCAAAATAACAGGCAGTAATTTTGCATTTGCCAACAGCTGCTTGTTTTATTTCAACAGGTCGTTCACTGCATGCACTAAAAATAGATAACTCATCGACATGGGAATTACATATTCGTTTTCACCCCACAGGAATGGCCAGTCCTCTTTATTTTCGGGGAAATCTGGTGGTAAGATCAACACACCGGGAACCACTCCGCCTGCAATGAATGAATAATCGGCCCGATTCATTCCATAAGCCACCTTCTTCGATACCGTTCCAATGCCTGACACAAAAGACAGGTTGGATGCCGGGTGACAACCCAGAATATAATTCAGCCCGTCGAACACCGCCTCGTTTGAAACCAGATCGGGATAAGCCTTGTGCAGCAGATAGTTATTAATGGCATAGCCCATAACAGCACCATTGCCAGCCCAGCCTCCACGGGTAATCGGCACATTAAACGGATTATCAAATTCAGGTTGATTCTCCATCCAGGTCACCACCTTGTTTCTTAACGCTTCATTGAATTGTTCATCCATTTTCGGTCTTGCTTTTACAAAGAGCGAAGCATAGCGGGAGTAGGCATCGCTTTGTTCTGACAATACTTCCCGGATATAAGGCTGGTACTTATCATCTCCGGTAGCAAGCAGCAATTCAATCGCCGCTTTCAGCTTTTCATGTGTGAGTTCGCCGCCGGTAGTGTTTCCCACATGAAACAGATCGGGTTCCTTGCTTCCTTCTTCTTCCCATACACTACGGGCAAGGCGTAAACACTCGGCTGCCAGGGTATCGTTATACCCGGCCAATACGCGGCTTGCTGCGGCAAGTGCTGCGGCCGAACCATAATTGAGCGGAGTTGACCGGCTGGTAAACGCCCAGCGATCGTCAAACTTCCCACTTTCGAAACCATTGCTTTCATTTTCACCCAGCTCAGGATTATAAATCAGGTTATCGGTCATGGTGATGGCATCGCCCAAATGGGTATACTGAGAAATATCGCCTACAATGATACCTGGAATGGCATGACCGCACGAATGATATTGAGCGACCAATGCCAGCACACCATGTTCAATTTGCTGGAGAAGGTCAGCCTTTCCGTCGGGATGATGCAGATCGACATAGCGGGTGCTTTGGTCAACCAGTGTTTGATCCCGGTCAATTTTAAAATGCTCCCAGGCATCTACCATGGTTGATATGGTATGATAATGAGTTTGAGTACGAATATCGTAGTCGCCCGCATCGA
The DNA here is from genome assembly GCF_050433125.1 of Roseimarinus sediminis. Taxonomy (NCBI): domain Bacteria; kingdom Pseudomonadati; phylum Bacteroidota; class Bacteroidia; order Marinilabiliales; family Prolixibacteraceae; genus Roseimarinus; species Roseimarinus sediminis. The sequence goes on from NZ_JBNPXV010000003.1 coordinate 209,482, forward strand.
ACCATCCGCCAACATTTAAACCTGGAATATGTTCGCCCGGTTGATAAGGGGTATCGGTGGTTGGTCCTTGTGCGTAAAGATCAAAATGAGTGTGATTTACAGGAGCCTGCAGGGCATCGTCCATGTGCGATAATCCGTGCCAGACCCTGTAGGCTTCATTCACCATCATGTGGTCCATTTGCACCGGCAGGTAAATGTCGAGCGCAGGTTGCCACGCGTCCAGGTAGATATCGTCTGCAATTCTGAAAGGAGTTGTAATGCTTTCTTCAAGCTTAATACAATATAAACCGGAGCTTGTTACTTCGCTGAAATCGAAAGTTCCGTAACGGTAACGCAAATAGCTGCCGGCATCGGTGAGCATCGCTTTTTTTACAAGAATTCTTGTTCCACTGGCATCAATCTGATACAATTCAGCTTCCTTTTCAAGGTGATCGCTGGCATCCAATTCTACCCTGGCGACTTTTTTCTGTGCCGGATGATAGCCCAGCTGCGAATATGCGATCATGGGTTTTCGCATCCATCCCTCAATTGAGTTGGCCGTGATTGTCCAGCGAATTACTTCACCCGATAATCCCGAAGGAATCAGGCTGCGAACAACATACCATCCGTTTTGCGCTTTATTACGGCCATCGAAGAGCATGAGTTCTCCTTTTTCAGCTTCAATAGTCACCCTGCGTTCGTCATCTTCGGGAGCCAGTACAAGCCTGCGACCATTTGCCAGCGAGAGTGCTTCTGTCAGTCCTTCATCATTAATTTTCATTGGCCCCGACGGATAGAGGGGAAAAGCTCCAGGTTTGTCATCGGCTAAATAAGTCTTTTCGAAATAGGCTGCCGGAAGAAATTCCATATTGAAACCGGCTTTCCCAACCAGCTGTTCAGGAAGCGCCTGATCGATCAGAACCGAAACAATCAATTGCTCACCCTTTGCTTCTGAACGGATGGTATAGGCAAAGTTGTGCTCGGGATATTCAAGCCTGGCTTCAATTACTCCCTTTTCACGATCGACCTTCCTTTCGATAAAGCGTGGAACCGGATCCCATTGTTCGGGTGTTGGCATCATTCGCACATCACCATTGGTTACCGTTCGTACTCCGTGATGGATTAATTCGACACCGCTCGTTTTTTCATCACCAAAAAGTCCGTTATACCAGTTGGTAAAAACCAAAAAGTTAACACCTTCAACCTGATAATACTCTTTTTCGTTTAGCACAAGGCCTTTGCTATCGGTCTCCCGGGCCGATACGCACAAAGTGCCCAAAAAAAACACCAATAGCATTAAGATGCTCATTTTAAAAAACTCCTTCATTCGTTCTCCTTTTAAATTATTGAACACGGGCACTTTCTGGTGGTCCCAGGTAAGTGTATTTGTTATAGTCACTATTGCTTAAAACCAACTTCTGGATGACCACTCCCGGATCAATCATCCAAACCTTCAGGGTATGATTACCCGGAGTATCGATTGTAAGCTTGCAGCCAGTGTAAAGGGTATTGTTACGCAATGCTTCTTCCCCGTCGCGGAAAGAAAATTTTTCGTGCATATTAAGAACAACGGGCTCCTGATCATCGATCGACACAGCAAATTCAAGCCCTTCATCGTTGTAAATATTCAGTGTTGGCGACAAATGCGTCTTCAATTCATAAACACCACTGTTACGGGTAAATACATCGTATTCAAGCACAGCCTGGTCAAGGTCGGAAGCATAGTCAGGCAACAAATTAACCGGCACCGGATGCATGGCTCCGAGCGTACGTCCCAAACCAGGAATCAGCTCCCATTGTGCATTACTTCCATTTGTATTTCGTGAAAAATTGGGTGCTTCGATTGCAATGTATCCGTTACTCTCAACAAAGCCCTTCATTGCATTCAATTCATCATCGGCAGGATTGTATACTGTGGCAAGTACGGGGAGTGTATTTCCCTGATCATCGCTGACCTCGATCAGCGAATTCACGGTACCTTTGGGAGCAGCAGCCCAATCAATTGTAACGATTACCTCAGACTGCTCTTTCACTTCACCGCTGCCGGGGTTCAGTTTGATCCATCCGTCATCGGCCTTTACCGTAAAATTAAAAGGCATGGCACCCCTATTGAAAACCTCGATGGTATATTGTTGCCGGTTAAAACAGTCGAACTCGGGCAGTACGGCCCTTCCTCCTTCACCGGGGATCCATCGTTCCGATCCAGAAACGGAAAGCCCCATCGCTGCTTCGTTGGGAAGTCGGATGGTTTTTACCTCGGGCATATAATTTTTATCGGGCTGCTGCCAATAGGTATAGCCAATGTGGGTTTGATTCATCATGTTATTCCATTTTCCGCCAGCCAGTTCGGTATGATAATATTGAGTGATGGCCGCATCGCGATCAAACAAGGCCTTTACCTTATCGGCATAGGTATTGGCGGTGGCTCTGCCCTGTTTGGCATAGTAACGGTTTTTGGCAGCTGCCACGTACATCTCATTCAGATTCGAACAGGCCTCAATGGGATGAAGTACCAGCTGGTAATAAGCATCGGCATATTTTTCAGGTAATTTTTTACCCAGTACGTATGCTTCGGTATAAAGCTGGGTGTATTCCTTTACATAGTTTTGGGCCTCGTTAAAATGAACCAGACTGTAGGTGCCGGGTTCAAGCAACTCGGGCTTCCGGCGACCATTAAACTTGGTATATTTCTTCATAAATTCTGCAATCAGTGCTGCATTCTCGGCACCAAACTGTTCGCCCGACCAATTGATGGCGTATTGTTCCAGGTCGTTGGCGCTGATTTTCTCGGGATTCCATGCGAAATCGAGCCAAAAAGTAATGGGATATTCCATTGGTTTCAGATCGCCCACGTTCACCAGCCAAAGTTCTTTCACACCATGCTGGTAAGCCAGATTCATCTGCTCCCACACACGAGGAATCGGACTGGTATTTAACCACTTGTAACTTCTCGGACCTCCAACATAATCGAAATGATAGTAAATACCATAGCCCCCCGAACGAATGGCTGAACCAGGCTTGGGCAGTTTCCGGATATTACCCCAGTTATCGTCGCAAAGGAGCAGGGTCACATCATCGGGAACCCGCATGCCCTTATCGTAATACTCCTGTACCTCTTTATAAAGGGCCCACATTTGTGGTGTTTTTACCTTTGCTTCTCCCCTTACTTCTTCAATAATTTTGCGCTGATCGGCCACAATGCGCTCAAGCAGGGCTATGTTGGTTTCCTCGCTCATGGCCATATCACCATCGCCACGCATGCCCATATTAATTACCACCTCACGTTCTCCAATCCGCTCAATACCTTCGCGCCAGAACTGACGCAATTCTTCAGCATTGCTTTCGTAGTTCCATGCCCCCTTGTCCGTTTTGGCTTTCCATTCGGCATGTGCCCGATCCATGGGTTCGTGGTGCGAGGTTCCCATCACAATGCCCATCTCATGTGCCAATTGACGGTTCATGGGATCGTCGGTATTAAAACTGGCCCACCACATGGCCGGCCACATATAATTACCCTTGAGCCGCAACATCAGTTCAAACACCTTTTCATAAAACTGATGATTGAATCCTCCGTATTTTTCTACAGCCCAACGTCCAAGTGCCGGTTCTTCATCATTCAGAAAAATACCCCGGTATTTTACTTTCGGCTCACCCAGGTCGAATCGTCCTTCCTTAATAAAAATATGCTCATGTTGGTCGACAGGTACATCGGCCCACCAATACCACGGTGAAACACCCATTTGCCTTGAAATATCGAAAAGTCCGTAATAAACTCCCCTTTTATCGCTACCGGTAACAACCAGGGCACTTTCAACGCCTTCGAACGGATTTTGCACCACCTCGATAAGCGAGTTTTCCCATTTTCCCTTAATTTCAGCCACATCCAGCTTACCAGCTTCAATTAGTTTTTTAATCAGCGAACTTTTCTCAAGCGACCCGACAATTACCAGGTGTTTTCCGACTGGTACTTCATCGGCAAGAACGGTTGGCCGAACACCGCTAACCATCTCAACATCCTTGCTAAAATAGGACAGAATGCGTGGTAAGCCGGCTTCATCACTGCTATCGTATATCACCGTAGCAGCCTTGCCTTCCTCAACCAGCGGAAAACCTGAAACTCCTGCTTCAGTGATCACATAGTTGTTATCAAACATTTGAAGTGTTCCTGTATTGCTTTCATCGCCAGCTGAGGGACGCATACATGACATCATCAGCACAGTGATTGCGATGAAGGTGATTGGCAGGTAATCTTTCACGGAAAGTTGTAAATAATTCATTTCTGATTTTTTTATCATCGGTTTTTATTCCGGAAGCAAAGCGATTCTTGCTCCTGGAACCAGAAACAAAATAACGAAATGGAAATGAAACAAAAGGGGTAAATTTTTGGTATTCGGAGGTAATATTTTGCCCATAGCAGGCCTGACTGCTGGTTTTTGACGACTAATAAAACAAATGCCCCCCTGCCTTCTTTCAAATCAAAAAATAAGAACAACAAAAATCTACTTCCAACTTGGCCAGCGTATCGATTGATAAATATCAACTCAAATAAAGAGATAAGTCAGTCAGCCACTTGCGATATTTTTCAAATTAGATTAAACCTCATCGAAGTTTATGTGTTTTCCTGTAAATCGTTTTTTTCTGATTAAAAAAAATATACTTTTGGTCTTCACTAATAAATAAGCGTCTGTGTTTCTAATTGGAATAATGTCATCACCTTTGCTTTACCTGCTGATAGCTTTTGCCTATTTGCTGGTATTTAGCACCGGTTTTTTCTCTGAATCAGGAGAAGATGCAGGAAAAGATGAGCTTGCTTCCAATATAATTAATTATGAGACACTTGATACGGGAGAGGTCGAACTTGAAGCGGATGACCGGCTTGTACATTTTATGGATTTTACTGAAAAGACAGAGATTAAGCAAAACGAGTCAACTGTCCAAAATGACAAGTCCGGTACCAATAAACTGATCGCACCAAACTATTCTCCCCCCATTTATTCCGAACACCCATCTTTTGCAAAATACACTTCTGAACTTTTTAACAGACCACCTCCTGCCATCGTAGCCTAAGCAAAGGGCAGCAATTCATCAAATTCATCAAACTGGTTTTTATACATCTTGCAAAAGAAAATTATGATTGGCTTAATAGGCATTAGTTATAAGACTGCACCCATAGAAAAAAGGGAACAATTTTCATTTTCACAGGACGAAATTTTACCATTTGCCGATTTTCTGCAAAAGGAAACCGGAATTTCTGATCTGGTATTGCTTTCAACCTGCAACCGAACAGAGCTCTATATTTCACAAACTTCGCTCGACAGGCTTAGCGCCAGCGAAAGAATTGTAGAAGCCATTAAGAAATTCAAAGGTGCTGAAGGACAATGCTCCCGCTATTTCTATCATAAATTTGACCTGGAGGCTGTAAAGCATTTATTCAAGGTAGCCTCCGGCCTCGAATCAATGATTATCGGTGAAGATCAAATTATAGGACAACTTAAAGATGCCTATGTTTATTGTACCGAAAACGCTCTTACCGATGCTGTATTGATGCGACTTTTCCAGAAATCGTTTGAAGCCGGAAAACGTGCGCGAACCGAAACCGGTATCAAGCTGGGCAACCTTTCGGTTAGCAGTACCGCTGTAGAGTTGTGTTTACAGGAAATGGGCTGTCTCAACGATAAGTCGGTATTGGTGGTCGGTGCCGGAGATACAGGCAGTCTTACCCTTCAGAACATGTACAAAAGAGGAATTGGGGCTTCAACCATCATCAACCGATCAGCCTCAAAAGCTCAAATTCTGGCCGAGAAGTTCAACTCAAAAGTTTCATCCTTTCTAAAACTCGACAAGGAGCTGAAGTATCACGATGTGGTGGTAGTGGCTACCAGGGCACCTCATTATGTAATTACCAGGAAGATGGTGGAGAAAGCAAGGCAGCAAAGCGGAAAACCAGTAATAATGATTGATCTTTCGGTACCACGGAACATCGATCCTGAAATAGCTCAGGTTGAAGGTGTAAAAATGTATGCAGTTGATGACATGCAGAAAGTAATCAGCGAAAATACCGAAAAACGAAAAGAAGCCGCCCAAAAAGCAGAAGCAATAATTGAAGAGGTGGCCAACGAATTCAACGACTGGATGATTAGTCGCTCATTGCGTCCGGCCATTAAAGTGATATCCAACAACCTGGAAGGAGTTTATCGTCAGGAGCTCGAAAGCTTTAAGAACATCGATTCGGAAGAAATTAAGCATGCAGTCGACGAATACACCAAACACATTGTACAGCGATATACCCGTTTGCTGATTAAAAATCTGAAAGACCTAACCGATAACGGTAGAAATACCGATTCGCTGCACATCATCAACGAGCTGTTTAAACTCGAAGACAACAACAGGCGCAAATAGCCGCCTGATGATCGACGAGTAAGAGCTGGGGGATGTAGTGTAATTCAAACCGAAAACGGCCATTGGAGTGTTTTGGCACAGGTATTCACTCACCCCTCATTTAGTGCGGTTGCAAGTGCAATGGCTACTCACTGAACCCTATTTTCAGCTAAGTTACAACACGACCAGGTTACTACATTAAAGAATTTACTTCTAAATATAAGAGATGAAAAAACAAATCATAATTGGAACCCGCGGAAGCCAGCTGGCCTTATACCAGGCCGAGAAAGTAAAATCGGAGCTTGAAGCTGCCCACCCGTCACTTCATGTTGAAATAAAAATAATACACACCAAAGGTGATAAAATATTGGATGTCGCCCTATCAAAGATTGGGGACAAAGGTTTATTTACCAAAGAAATTGAAGAAGCACTTTTAAACGGGGAAGCCGACCTGGCCGTTCACAGTTTGAAGGATTTACCCACTACACTACCCGAAAGTTTAATGCTGGGAGCCGTGCTTGAGCGTGGTGAGTTTCGCGATGCGCTGGTAAGCCGTAATGGCAAGAAACTGGACCAACTCACAGCCAATGACGTGGTCGCCACTTCGAGTTTGCGTCGTCAATCGGCCCTGCTCAACCAAATCCCTTCCTTACAAATAAAAGACATCAGGGGCAATGTACAAACCCGCCTTCGCAAAATGGACGAAGGATATTGTGATGCCATGATTATGGCTGCTGCCGGACTTCAACGCCTGGGACTCGAACACTACATTAGTGAAATTATTGATCCCAAAGTGGTAATGCCGGCTGTGGCACAGGGAGCGATCGCCATCGAGGTACGTGAAAACGATGAGGAAATCATGCAACTGATCCAAAAAATCAATCATCAGCCTACCTGGAATTCCATTCTTGCTGAACGTGCATTCTTACGCACACTCGAAGGTGGCTGTCAGGTACCCCTGGGTTGCTACAGCGAAACCAACGGCGACGAAATCACCCTTTACGGCTTTGTGGCTTCGGTCGATGGCAACGAAATGGTAAAGGATTACCACAGTGGCAGTATCACCAGTCCTGAAAACTGTGGCAAAGAATTGGCCAACAAATTGATCGAACGTGGTGCAAAAAGCATTTTGAATCAAATCAAAAAAAATAACAGTGGGACACAGTCTGCAAAATAAAGTACTCATTTCAACCCGCCCGCTGGGGCAAAATACCGAATTGAAAAATCTGCTTGAGAAAGAAGGAGCTGTTCTGCTTGAAATGCCTACCATCAAAATAGAAAGTGCACAGCTGAAAGGTTCAGAAAAAGCGATTCTTAAGGAGTTGCGTCAATTTACATGGATTGTATTTACCAGCCCCAACGGGATCCATTTCTTTTTTAAGCAGATTAAAATGATTAATGGGAATTATCGACTCCCCGCCTCGATAAAAATAGCAGTGGTTGGCACAAAATCGAAAAGTGTGCTTTTAAGCTATGGATACGAAACATGCATTGACAACAGTGGAAATACCGGATTTGAACTGGCCAATGAGCTGTTACCAGCCATCAACAATAGCGACCACATCCTGTTTCCCGAAGGCAACATTGCACGTGGCACCATTGCTAAAATACTTTCTCAAAAAGCAAAATGCACCTCACTGGTGGTATACAATAACCAGCAACCTGAATCGGTCAACACGGATATTCTGAACAGGGTCCTTGAGAACAATTACGATTACATCATTGTCACCAGTCCGTCGGGAATTAAGCATCTGCTAATGCTGCTTCCTCCTGAATTCAAGCCAAAACAACTTCGCCTTATCAGCATTGGCACCACAACAAGCGATGAGGCCCTTTCGCTGGGAATTGTACCACTTAGCACGGCTAAAATGTCGAATGCTTTTGGTATTTTTGAAGCTATACAACAAATCGAAAAGGTGTAATTAAGAAATAAGCAACAATCAGTTAACCAAAAAATACAAGAATATGGCTTTTCCAACAACACGACTCAGAAGATTGCGCACTTCGCCGGTTACCCGTAACCTGATGCGCGAAACCATACTTACCCGCGACGACTTAATCATGCCGCTGTTTGTTTGTCCGGGAACGGAAGTTGAAAACAAAATCAGCAGCATGCCGGGCAACTCGCAATTGTCGGTCGATCTGTTGGTGGAAAAAACCAAGGCCCTTTACGACAAAGGCATCCAGGCAGTGCTCCTGTTCGGAATTCCTGAACACAAGGACGAACACGGGCTGGTGGCCTGCGAGCACAACGGCATAGTGCAGCAAGCCGTCAGAGCCTTGAAAAAAGAAGTCCCCGGTATGTACCTCATTGCCGATGTGTGCAATTGCGAGTACACCACCCACGGCCATTGCGGCACCATTGTGAACAACGATGTTCACAACGATCTTACGCTCGAAACGCTGGCCAAACAATCGGTTTCACTGGCGCAGGAAGGGGTCGACATGGTGGCTCCCAGCGATATGATGGACGGACGCGTGGGTGCCATCCGTAAAGCACTCGATGGCAGTGGTTTTTACAATACGCCCATCATGGCTTACTCGGCCAAATATGCTTCGGCTTTTTACGGTCCCTTCCGCGAAGCAGCCGAAAGTGCCCCAAAATTCGGCGACCGCAAAACCTATCAGATGGATCCCGCCAACAGCAACGAAGCCATGCGCGAAGTAATGGCCGACATTGAAGAAGGTGCCGACATTGTGATGGTGAAGCCCGCATTGAGTTATCTCGACATCATTCACAGGGTTCGTACCGAATTCAACATGCCGGTTTGCGCCTACAATGTGAGTGGTGAATATTCGATGGTAAAGGCAGCCGCTGCAAAAGGCTGGATCGACGAAGAGCGGATCACCCTCGAAATCCTTACCTCCATTAAACGTGCCGGCAGCGACATGATCATCAGCTATCATTCGCAGGATGTAGTAGATAAATTGTAAGCCTTGCCCACCGCCTCCACAAGAGGGGAATGTACAACTGAAACCTGGAAGTTTTATATTCTATAAAGAAAAAGTGAAAACAATCAAATCAATTACAGATTAATAAAATTTGGGGTAATTTTATGGAAATGCAAATTTGACAAATGGCAAATGCAAGTTACAATAGCACACTCGAGTTAATCAAATCAGAAATACAATCTGCCAAATTTCAAGTTGTTAAATCAATCACAAGGGAACACATCGGTCTCTATTGGAGAATTGGAAAGATAATTATGGAGAAACAACAAGAACAAGGCTGGGGAAAATCTGTTGTGGAGAGAATCTCGAAAGATTTGCAAAGTAATTATTCCGAGAGTAGCGGATATTCAGCAAGAAATTTGTGGGATATGCGACGATTTTATGCCAGGTATGCAACAAATGAAATACTGCGACAGCTTGTCGCAGAAATTCCATGGGGTCAAAATTTGTTAATACTCACAAAAATTAAAGATGACAAAGAGGCCGAATTCTATATAAATGCCACACGCGAATACGGATGGAGTAGAAATGTATTGTTAAATCAAATAAAATCGAAGGCTTATCAAAGAACACTATTCGGAAATAAGTCCCATAACTTCAAAACAGCATTGCCTGAATATTTATCGGAGCAAGCCGACGAAGCGCTAAAAAGTGAATATAACCTTGAATTTTTAGGACTAAAGGAAGGGGTTAAAGAAAGCGAGTTGGAAAACAAAATGATAGCAAAAATCCGTGACGTCATTATGGAATTTGGAGCAGGTTTTGCTTTTCTTGGTAATCAATACAAAATAAAATTAAGCAAGAAAGAATATTTTATCGACCTGCTATTTTTTCACCGAAAATTACAATGTTTGGTTGCAGTTGAATTAAAAATTGGAGAATTTAAACCTGAATATGCCGGAAAATTAAATTTTTATCTGGAAGTTCTAGACAATACTGAAAGAACTGAAAATGAAAATCCATCCATAGGTATTTTGCTCTGTGCTGAAAAAGATTCGTTGGAAGTAGAATATGCGCTTCGAACTACGAATAAACCAATTGGAGTTGCAGAATATCAACTAACAAAGGACTTGCCATCAGCGTATAAAAAATATTTGCCTGATGATAAATTGATTATGAAAAGGATTAAAGAATAGACAATAAAATATCATTCGAATGAATAGCTATAAAAAAAGTATACAAGCTTTCGCCGAAGCTCAAAAACACATCCCAGGCGGAGTGAATTCACCCGTTCGGTCTTTTAAAAGTGTGAATGCCACACCACCGTTTATCGCCAGCGCTGCCGGTTCAACGGTGAGCGACATCGATGACAATACCTACATCGACTATGTAGGCTCGTGGGGACCCATGATATTGGGACATGCCCACCCCGATGTGGTAAAAGCCATTGCCGAAACAGCAGCCAAAGGCGCCAGCTTTGGAGCCCCTACCCTGCTCGAAACCGAAATGGCCTTGCAAATCAAAAAAATGGTCCCATCGATCGACTCGGTTCGCATGGTGAACTCGGGAACCGAAGCCACCATGAGCGCCGTGCGTCTGGCCCGTGGCTACACCGGCCGCGACCTGATCGTCAAGTTTGAAGGCTGCTACCACGGGCATCACGACAGCTTCCTGATCAAAGCCGGATCGGGTGCACTTACCCTTGGGCAGCCCAACTCACCGGGCGTTCCAAAAGGCATTGCTGCCGGAACCCTTACCGCCAAATACAACGACCTGGAAACCGTTCGTCAGTTGTTCGAGAAACATGGCGAAAACCTGGCTGCCGTTATTCTTGAGCCGGTAACCGGGAACATGGGCGTTATTCTGCCAAGCAAAGAATTCATCACCGGCCTGCGCGATTTATGTACAAAATACGGAACCGTACTCATCTTCGATGAGGTGATGACCGGCTTTCGCCTGGCCAAAGGCGGTGCACAGGAAATATTGGGAATCAAACCAGACCTCAGCACTTTCGGAAAAATCATTGGCGGTGGTCTGCCAGTGGGTGCCTATGGTGGCAAGCAGGAAATCATGGACCAACTGGCCCCCAAAGGACCGGTTTACCAGGCAGGGACCCTGTCGGGCAATCCGCTGGCCATGGCTGCCGGATTGACTACCCTGAAAATTCTGGATGAAACACCGGACTTTTACGCTTTGCTGGAAGAAAAATCAGCCAGGCTTGAAAAAGGCTTGCTGGACGCGCTCAAAACCAGTGATGTTCCCGGGGTCATTAACCGTGTAGGTTCCATGTTTACCCTCTTCTTTACCGAAGAAGAAAGCGTGAATTCGTTCGACGATGTATGCAAATGCAACAATGATCACTTTGTAAGTTTCTTCCAATCGTCGCTCGATGCGGGTATTTACCTGGCACCATCGCAGTTCGAAGCCGGCTTTATGTCCATTGCCCACAGCAATGCCGATATTGACCGAACCATTGAAGCATCGCATCAGGCATTCAAAGCCTTATCATAGCCATTAGCAGAAAGCATTACCGACCAATTCGAAATAATGTCTTTCCTATTCATACAAAAGCTCTGGCCAATGACTCTTTGACTTATTGACTTAACTTTTTGACTTAATGACTTTTTTAATATGGATTCAATACTCTTAAATACCCTCAAGGGGAAAAGTACCAGCCGGCCACCCATGTGGTTTATGCGCCAGGCAGGTCGCGTACTGCCTTCGTACCTGAAAATCAAAGAAGACTACACCTTCTGGCAAATGATGAAGAACCCCGAAATAGCGGCCAAAGTGACGCTGTTGCCCATTTACGACCTGGGCACCGATGCAGCCATCCTCTTTTCCGACATTCTGGTGATTCCTTATGCCATGGGCATGGGCCTCGATTTCAAAGACGAAGGACCTGTATTTGAAAAACCGCTGGCTTTCAGGGAAAACCCGCTGAAGGATTTGCATCCCGATCCGTCGAAACTGAATTACATTTACGATGTTTGCGACGAAATTATCAGAACACGCCCCGACAACATTCCGCTGATTGGTTTCTGCGGCGCACCACTCACAGTCCTGCTTTTTATGTTGCAGGGTTTGGGCCGCAAGGGCGAGTTCCCCGATGCCACCAAATTCATTTACGAAAACCTGGAAACCACCCAACAACTGGTCGACGAAATTACCGACCTTTCCATCACCTATGCGTTGGGACAAATCGAACACGGGGTAGAAGTCTTCCAGTTGTTCGACACGCACGCAGGACTGATTCCCTTTGATCTGTATCAAATGCTATTCATGCCGGCTACCAAAAAAATATATGCAGCCATTCGGGGAAAAGGTGTCCCCTTTATTTTCTTTCCCAAGGGAATCGGAGCAGGCATTGCCGAAATCAAGCCCGACAGTTGCGACTACCTGAGCATCGACTGGCAAACGCCCATCCAACTAGCGCGCAAACTGGTACATCCCAAGATTGGCCTACAGGGGAATGTTGATCCACGCCTCCTGTTTGCACCACAAAACGAAATTGAGAAACAACTTCAGCCACTGGTAGAATTTGGTAAAGAAAACCACAACTGGATCTTCAACCTGGGTCATGGTTTTATGCCCGGATTGCCCTACGAGAACGCCAAATTCCTGGCCGACTGGGTGAAAGCCACCGACTGGGGACGCTAAAATTTGAGCCTTAAGAATGGAAATGAATGGTGATCCTTCGTGTTGTACTTTGTGTCCCTTTGTGGTAAAAGTTAACCACTAAGCACACTAAGGATTCACAAAGTCTCTCGAAGCAATTCATTTGAAAAACAATATAGAAGATGATTACTAAAGAATTACTGGAAAAATACAACATACCGGTCCCCCGGTATACCAGCTATCCGCCGGCCAATTTCTTTACGGAAGAATACAGTTCTGAGCAATACGAGAAAGCTGTGCGGGAATCCAACCAATGGAGTCCCGATTACATTTCGTTCTACTTTCACGTGCCTTTCTGTAAAAAGCTGTGCTATTTCTGCGGATGCAATTCCTACGGCATGCGCAAACTCGATGCGGTGGATTACTACATGAAGGCCATGATCAAGGAGCTTGAAATGGTCATCAGCCGCCTCGACAAGAACCGACTGGTTTCGCAGATCCATTACGGCGGAGGTACCCCAAATGCAGTTCCCGAAAAGTACCTGCAGGAAATCAACCAGCTCATCTTCGACAATTTCAAATTCATTGACAATCCCGAAATAGCCATTGAGTGCAATCCGGCCTATTTGGATGAAAAGCAAATTGTGGAATTAAAAAAGGCCGGTTTCAACCGCTTCAGCCTGGGCATACAGGATTTCAAACAGGATGTACTCACAGCGGTCAACCGCGAAGAACCCTTCATGGAACTGGGAAAGATCATCGACTTGCTGAAAGCCGATGCCCCCGATTTGAAGGTGAACCTCGATTTCATTTACGGCTTACCCAAACAAACGGCCGAGAGCTTTGCAAAAACCATGGAGATGGCTGCTGCCTTGAAACCCGACCGCCTGGTCACTTTCTCCTACGCCCACGTTCCGTGGGTGAGCAAAATTCAGAAGAAACTGGAAATTCACGGTCTGCCCGAAAACAACGAAAAGGTCAAGATGAACGAAGAAGCGCTCCGCGTGATGACCGAAAACGGTTACGAGCCCATTGGCATGGACCATTACGCCCTGCCCGACGACGAGTTGTGTGTGGCTCAGCGCGAACACCATCTGCACCGCAATTTTCAGGGCTACTGCACCCGTCGTACCACCGGCCAGGTATATGCCTGCGGGGTAACCGGCATCAGTCAGCTCGCAAAGGTGTATGCCCAGAATACCAAATCGATCGATGGCTACATCGATGCCATTAACCGCAACGAGTTTGCCACCGTGAAAGGTTACGAATTAACCAACGACCAGGTACTGGTGCGCGAAGCCATTACCGAACTGATGTGCAACCACCGCATTGTGTGGGACGATTTGGCCAAAAAACTGAATGTTCCCAGCGAACAGCTGAAAGCCGCCATGGCCAGCCGGCCCGAAAAAATGGAAGACCTGGCCAAAGATGGCATCATCGACCTTGAAAACGGGAACATCCTGATGAACACCGATGGTGCCCTTTTCCTGCGCAACGTAGCTGCTGCCCTCGATCCGCTCTTTGGAACTGCCGGAAAGAATTTTTCAAAACCGGTGTAAAACAGTTAATCTGGAAAGTGATGAAGCTGTCTCAATAGGCACTCTGTGTTACTCTGCGACTTCTCTGTGGTCCTCAGTGTAAATCGTATTTTATTGTTACACAGAGGACCACAGAGAACACCCAGAGAGCCACGGAGAGAAAACTTAATTAATTGACTTTTGAAATAAAACCATCACTCATCCATTAAACAAAAAATCCACGCACAATGAGAAACCACTTCCCCCTATTCAACCTGCTCCTTGCCTTTGCAACATTGAGCGCTTGTTCGGCCGTTGAATTGAAAGTACCTGCCAATTCAGAGGCCATTCACTACATGGGTCGCATTGAGCACAGCGATACCGCATCGGTGTTTTTCTGGTCGGGCACTTCGGCCGAAATCAACTTTGAAGGCACTTCAGTAAAAGCCATTTTACAGGATGAAAGGGGTGAAAACTATTACAATGCCATTGTGGATGGCGACAGTGTGATCATGATTCGCACCACAGCCGGCAAGGAAAGTATTACCCTGGTTGACAAGCTGCCGGAAGGAAAGCACAGCATTCAGCTTTTTAAAAGAACCGAATTCGACCGGGGCAAGACCTGGTTTTACGGTTTTGAGCTGAACCCCGGCGCCAGACTGCTTCCTTCGTCACCCAAAAGTGAACGCAGCATTGAGTTTTACGGCAACTCCATTACCTGTGGTTATGCGGTGGAAGATACAAGCGGCAAAGACCGCCCCGACAGCATTTATACCAACAACTACCTGAGCTATGCTGCCATTACGGCAAGGCATTACGAAGCAGAATATCACTGCATTTCAAAAAGTGGCATTGGGATCACCATCAGCTGGTTTCCCTACATCATGCCCGACATCTACAACCGGCTCGACCCGCAGGATGCCAGCAGTACCTGGGACTTCTCGCGCTTCAGCCCCGATGTGCTGGTGATCCACCTGTTGCAAAACGACTCGTGGCTGGTGAACATGCCCGAACACGAATCGTTCAAACATTTCTTCGGAACTGAAAAACCTTCAGAGGAATTCATCATTTCGGCCTATCGGAATTTTGTGAGCCAGCTCAGAACACATTATCCGGCAGCACAAATCATCTGCACCATGGGCGGCATGGATGCCACACGCGAAGGATCGCCCTGGCCCGGTTATGTCGAAACAGCTGTGAAGCAGTTGAACGATCCGAAGATTTTTACTTATTTCATGCCTTACAAAAATACAGGAGGACATCCCTCGAAAGCAGAACAGGAAGTGATGGCCGAAGGACTAATTCAGTATATTGACGAAAATATTCAATGGTAGGTAGAACATGAAAACGATTCAAAAAGACGTCATCATCATCGGAGCTGGTTTAACCGGACTCACGCTGGCATTTTATTTAAGAAAAGCCGGAAAATCGGTAGCGCTAATTGAAAAAGCCGCTCGTACAGGCGGAGTCATCCAGTCGCATACCGAAGAAGGATTTCTGTTTGAATCGGGGCCCAATACCGGGGTGCTTTCCTACCCCGAAGTGGTGGAATTGTTTGACGACCTGAATGGAAAAGCCCAACTCATCACAGCCGATCCCGAGGCCAAGCGCCGCCTGATCTGGAAAGGGAAACAATGGCATGCCATTCCCTCGGGCCCAATTTCTGCTATCACTACTCCTCTATTCACCTTTGGCGATAAAATTAGGGTGTTGGGTGAACCCTGGCGCAAAGCGGGCACCAATCCCATGGAAAACCTGTCGGATTTTGTGAAGCGCCGCCTGGGAAAAAGCTTTTTGGATTATGTGGTCGACCCCTTTGTTTCGGGCGTATATGCCGGCAACACAGACTACCTGATTCCCAAATATGCCCTGCCCAAACTCTACAATCTGGAACAGGAATACGGCAGCTTTATCAAAGGCAGCATGGCCAAGGCGAAGGAAAAGAAAAACAATCCACGCTTGCAGAAAGCCACCAAGGAAGTTTATTCCGCTGAAGGGGGCTTGCAACAACTCACCGATGCCATGACCGAATTGATCGGGCAGGAGAATTTCTGGCTGGAAGCCGATCAAACCAGCATCCAGCCCGCTGAGAAAGGCTACACCGTTCAAACCAGCTGTAAAGGAGAACCTTTCCTCTTCGAAGCCGGAAAGGTCGTCAGCACGGTTGGTGCCCATGCACTCAGTGCATTGCTGCCCTTTGTAGCCAAAGAAGCGCTGGAGCCCATCACCAAATTACAATATGCCAAAGTGGTTCAGGTGATTCTGGGCTACCGGAAATGGACGGGTACCAACATCAAAGCCTTTGGCGGATTGGTCCCCTCGAAGGAAAAGAAAAAAATACTGGGTGTACTGTTTACCTCGTCGTTTTTCAAGGGCCGGGCCCCCGAAGGCGGTGCCTTGCTGTCGGTGTTCCTGGGAGGCATCCGTCGTCCTGAGCAGATTGAAATGAGCGATGAAGCCCTTGTTGACATGTTGAAACAGGAGTTGCCCCCCATGATGGAATTGCCTGAGCTGAAGCCCGATCTGATCAAAATCTTCCGCTATCCCTATGCCATCCCACAATACGGGGCCGACTCAAAAGAGCGCTTCGAAAGCATTGATAGGCTTCAGGCTAATTATCCCGGATTGATTTTAGCCGGAGGTATCCGCAACGGCATTGGCATGGCCGACAGGATCAAACAGGCCAAAAGCATTGCTGATGAGCTGAGCGCATAATTCACATTGAGCTAAAGCCCCATATATTTTTGATTATCCAATCCGTTGGCTGAAGCCAACGGCAATTCAGAAGCCAACGGCAATTCATTGATATTTGCTAAAGCCAAGGGCAATTCAGAAGAGCAATTTATGAATTGCCGTCCGATTTATCGGACGGATAAAAATATCACATGGGCTTTAGCCCAATTCATCACATTTCATTAAATTGCATGATTTATTAATTGAAAACTAATAAATTATGTCATACACAAAAATCTATCTCCATTGTGTGTGGAGTACTAAAAACAGGGAGTGCATCATACCCCACTCTTTCAGGCCGGCTTTACTCAAGCATTTTAAAGAATATTGCCCATCAAAAGATATTTTCCTCGATTTTGTTAATGTTCATCTAGATCACGTCCATGCTTTAATAAGTTTAGGCAAACAGCAAAATATTGCAGAGGTGATGCATTTAATAAAAGGAGAAAGTGCACATTGGATCAATAAAACGAAAATGTTGCCAAGCCACTTCATGTGGCAAGATGATTATTATGCTGCCTCAGTAAGTTTCTCACATGTGAACAAGGTTCGGGATTATATCAAAAATCAGGATGAGCACCACAAAAAAATGACATGGGCCGAAGAGCTGGAGCGATTTCTGATAAAGAATGGTTTTGAAAGGGGTTTGGGCTAAAGCCCGACTCCTATTGTGTTAATGTTGTCCGTTGGCTGAAGCCAACGGCAATTCAGAAGCCAACGGCAATTCAGAAGCCAACGGCAATTCAGAAGCCAACGGCAATTCATTGTTATTTGCTAAAGCCAAGGGCAATTCAGAAGAGCAATTTTTGAATTGCCGTCCGATTTATGAATTGCCATCCGATTTATCGGACGGACTGTATGCAAAACAAAACACGGGCTTTTGCACAATTCATTTTCTATCTTCCCAAAAATCTACTCCTAATCATAAAAATCATTTCAACCTTTACCGCGCTGGCTTGTTTGTATGGTAATTGTAAAAAACCAAGTTTTCTTTTGATGTTGAAAAAATTCAAAGCCAAATGGAACATCGAATCCGACTGGCAACTGATTGTTATTTTTGTTGTTTTTTCGATTACCGGTAGTGCCGCCATGGTGGTACGTAAGCTGGTTTTTGGATGGATGGGCATTGGCCCCGACACCAGTCTCTGGATTAAAATCCCGCTTTACATTGCCATTCTGCTTCCGGCTTATCAGCTGCTGTTGCTGGTGATTGGCGGCCTACTGGGACAATTCCGCTTTTTCTACGAGTTTCAAAAGAAGAACTTCCGTTTCATGAACCGAAAAAGAGATTGACCATGCATACAACCAAAGTGGCAGCGCTTTACCGCGAACTCCAGCAGGAAGTACTGGAAATACTGGAAGCGGCCGACGGAAAGGCCCGTTTTGTGCAGGACGCATGGACCAAAGACATTGGCAGCGGACTCACCTGCGTGATGCAAAACGGGAACATCATTGAAAAAGCCGGAGTGAATTTTTCGCAGGTCGAAGGCCCCTACAGCGATCAAATGGCCCGTTTGCTGGGCGAAGGGAAAGATGCCAAACGCTATGCAGCCACCGGCATTTCGTCGATTCTGCACGCGGGAAATCCCTTTGTGCCCACCATTCACATGAACGTGCGCCACTTCAGCCTCGACGATGGTACCGAATGGTTTGGCGGCGGCATTGACCTTACGCCCACGTACGTGAATGTGGACGAGGCGAGAGCCTTTCACCTTGAGCTGAAAAGCATTTGCGACCGTTACGACAGCCGTTTTTATCCCGATTGGAAAGCCTGGGCCGACGACTACTTTTACCTGCCCCACCGCAACGAAACCCGGGGTGTGGGCGGTATTTTCTTCGATCGGATCAAACCGGGACAGGACATTGATTTTGAAAGCATGCTGCAACTGACGGCCGATTTAACCCGCGCTTATCCACGCATATACAGCCGGTTGATGAAGGCCAACGGATCGCGCACTTACACCGCCGAACAAAAACAGTGGCAGAAAATCCGACGAGGACGTTACGTGGAATACAACCTGATTTACGACCGTGGCACCAAATTCGGGCTCGAAAGTGGTGGCAATACTGAATCGATTTTGGTAAGTTTACCAGCCGAAGTGGAATTCCACTACAAACACCAGCCAATTCCAGGCAGCCCTGAGGCACAAAGCCTGAGCTGGCTGAGAAAAGGGCTTGACTGGACAGCAGAATCAAGTATAAAGACACAAGACTAAAGATGGAAGATGGAAGATGAAAGATGGAAAATGTAGGATGCTGAATGCGCTAAGTGAATTGAAAAACTGAATTTGGGTATCAGGTATCAGGTATCAGGTATCAGGTATCAAGACACAAGACTAAAGACTGAAGACAAATGAAAATAAGTAACGGTCAGGCTTATGAACTCAGGAACTCAATCCCAATGTCTTTTTTCCTTAATGACTTAATGACTATTGACTTTTTCCTTAATGACTATTGACTTTTTGACTCAATGACTACATTCTCGAAAACCGCCATTTTACTGGTAAACGTGGGTACGCCCGATGAACCGAAGGTGAAGGCCGTGCGTCGCTACCTGTTTCAGTTTTTGAACGACCGCCGGGTAATTGACCTCCCGTGGTTGCTCCAAAAAATCCTGGTGAACCTGATCATCGTCCCATTCAGGGCGCCCAAATCGACCAAGTTGTACCAGCGCCTTTGGACCAAAGACGGTTCGCCGCTTTTGTACCATTCGCTGCAATTGCAGGAAAAACTGCAGAAGAAACTGTCCGACAGGGCCGATGTGTTCGTTGCCATGCGCTATCAAAACCCGTCGATTCGCAAAGCCACCGAGGCCATCCGCAAGGCTGGCTACAAAAAGATTGTGGTTCTGCCCATGTTTCCGCAGTATGCCTCTTCGACCAACGGAACGGCCACCCAGGCGGTTTGGGACGAGCTGCGAAAATGGAACACCCTGCCCGATGTGGTAGCCATCAACCAGTTTTACGATCATCCGGCCTTTCTCGATGCTTTTGCTGAAAAAATAGCCTCGTACCAGCCCGCAACCTACGATCACCTTATTTTTACTTATCACGGGCTACCCAACCGGCAACTTGACAAAACGCATCCGGGCATTTCGCACAGCACCTGCACCTGCGAAACGGCCCTGCCCGAACATGGAAAACTTTGTTACAAAGCCACCTGCTACGAAACCACCCGCCAGCTGGTGAAGCGACTGGGGCTGAAGGAAGGCACCTATTCCACCTCGTTCCAGAGCCGCCTCGACAACAACTGGATGACGCCATTCACCGACAAAAACCTGATGGCACGTGCCGAAGCGGGTGCCACCAAAATGCTGGTTGCCGCCCCCAGTTTCGTGGCCGACTGCTTGGAAACCGTGGTGGAAATTGGTTTCGAATACAAGGAATTGTTCGTGGAAAAAGGAGGCAAAGAACTCACCATGGTCGAAAGCCTCAACTCCGACGATCGCTGGGTAGATGCACTGGCAGAAATTTTGGGCCCCAACCTGAATTAAAGGGTTTCAGGCTAAAGCATTCATGCCTACTCACAGGTATTTGGAGTGTATGCACAACAATAGCAGAACATTAAATAAAAAAAACGCAGCGGATCAACTGAAACAGTTTCCTCTGCGTTTTTCTTTTGCACTTAGCCAGGCAGCAGGTGCATCGAATATTGTTTATCGGCGAACCATCATTTTAATGACTGCCACCGACTGTCTGTTTTCAACGGCAAGCAGGTACATTCCGTTGTTCAGACCGGAAACATCGAGTTGTCGTGCATTAAAACCTGCCGAAGCATATTCATAGGGTGTGGTCAAAACGGTTCGACCGTTTAGATCACGCAGCACCAAACGGGTATCGGCGGCGGCGTTCAGTTCAAATTGCAGGGTGACCCTGTTTTGTGCAGGATTGGGGAAAAGCTGAAGCTCGCTGGCCATTTGAACCGCTGAAACACCCACTTTTACCTCTTCACCCAACAGTCCATTCAAATACAGCTCAAGCACGGTGGTGCCATCGCTAAGCAAGGTATTGCCATCGTCGGGATTGTTCTTATCGAACCCCTTTTCATCTTCCCAGGCGTCGGGCATGCCATCGTGATCGGTATCGGCAGGAGCTTCTTCCGAAAACAATTCAACCCAGCCTCCCACTTCTTCCTGGCTGTCGATAATGCCCTTGCCTGCTCCATAACTCCCTCCAAAAGTGGCAGTACCAGTGCGGGTCTCCTCAATGTAGCGGATGTCGAAGGTGTCCCGTTTGGGAAAATTACAGCCCACATTGGCCAAAACCGAATCGTAAGCTGCTTCGGCAGTTTGCGTTACAATGTTGCCGGTAGGAAAAGGAGTTTCGGCCTTCAGCTTGTCGAGGCTTACCTTGGCTCCCTGCACTCCACCATTCCAGTTATTGGCAGTAATGAGCGGGCTTCCATGTACATAGTTTCCTTCGATGAACCATTGACTCACCGGATTTTGTGTCGAGGCATCCGAAGGATTAATTATGCGGTAGCGCTTATCACTGCTTGTGGCAGGTCCATATTTATAATAGTTGTTCACCATGTTGTGATTTCCGCTTTCACCACCATAGGCACTGTTGAAACCCCAGTTGTAAATTACATTGTTTCTAAAATCGACAATTTCGGTTTCGGCTGTAGTCATATGATAACGTGCACCACAGAAACGCGGATTACGACTGGTATGATGCGCAATCAGGTTATGATGAAACGAAGCATTCATTCCACCCCAGATTCCTCCATAGCCATGATTTCCCTTTTCGTGCTGCGATTTGTACAAACTTTCGGCAATCAGACACCATTGCATGGTAAAATTCTCATTGTCGTAAAACGAAGCACACTCATCGACCGACCAGCTCATGGAACAATGATCGATGATGATGTTCTTCTTTCTCCGACCATTCATCGCATCGTCTTCAACGGCGGGTATTGTATCCCCCAGGCGGGTTCTGATATAACGTATGATTACATTGCTGGCATCGACTGTAAGTGTGTAGTTACGAAGGGTAATCCCGTCGCCGGGAGCTGTTTGTCCTGCAATGGTAAGATTACCGTTTTTGATGCTTAATTTGCTTTTTAACTCAATATTGCCCGACACCCTGAATACCACGGTACGCGCACCACTGGCACTGATGGCAGCACGCAAACTTCCTTCACCACTATCGTTCAGGTTGGTCACTTCAATTACGCGTCCACCGCGGCCGCCGGTAGTGTATGCACCATGTCCTTCGGCACTTGGGAAAGCCAAAGGTTGTGCCCCGGCAAGCAATACGCCGGCAAGCAGAAACAACAAAAGGCTGCCCTTTTTCAAGCACTTGTTCATTTTACTTTTTAAATGTTTGGTCATTATCTGAAATTTTCTGATTAAGTAAGAAACGAATTAACCAATTTTTCAGGAGAAAAAGGGGGCAATATTGACCAAACATAGCAGGCAAATGATCGCGGGGTACAATTCATTGCATTTATAAATAAGAAATGCGGCCAAGAAAATGCCCCACCAAATATTACAAGCTGACAGTCAGCCCCATAAACACATTGCGTGCCTGTCCGGGATAATAATAACGGGGAACACTGCCACCGAACGAAGGTGCATTTACAAGCACCATTGAAGCATAATTGACATTGAAAAGATTATTTACACCCGCAAAAAGTGCAATTTTGGCACGCTGCAGGCGAATAAAATCGTAAGCAATTTTTGCATCCACCAGCTGCCAGGCATCCGCTTGCTCTGTGTTGCCATCGTTCAACCACTGACTGCCGGTAAACCGATAGTGTACATTTGCTTTGAGGGAAGAAAAAGGCTGCCACGCCATTCCTGCATAAACCATTGCTGAAGGAATGCCCGGCAACACATTGCCCGCATAGTCATTTCCATCGTCAACAAAGTCGACAAAACGGTTTCGTCCCAAAGTCAGCGAGCCGTTCAGTTTCAGACTACCGGGAAACGTTTCCTGATCGAGCAGGCGGTATTCACTCTGGAACTCAAGCCCCGAATGATGGCTTCGTCCGGCATTGATCCCGGTAAACTGTTCTTCGGAAATGCGCTTGGTCAGCAACAAATCGCTCAGTACAATGTGGTAGGCACTCAGGTCGAAAAAAAGCCGGCGGCTTGAAAAACGAATTCCGGCATCGTACATCCAGCCTTGTTCGGGTTTCAACTCAGGATTCTTTTCACCATCGGGGAGCAGGGTTTCTTCGAGCGACGGCGCAGAAAATCCATGACCCGCCGAGCCATAAAGATGAAGCCTTTTTGCTACTTCGTAATTGAGTCCCAAACGGGGTGAAAGGATCAAGGGATAAGCATAACTCCCCTCCTGCCCCTCGCCCTGATAGGCATAGGAAATGCGATTGATATTTGCTCCGCCTGACAAATAAAGCCGATCGTTCAAGGTATAATTCATTAACAGTGACAGGTTGAGATAATTACGATTTTCGTCAATATCGTTCACCGTTTGTTCCTGATTGTTTTCAACACGATAGGTACGCCAATTGTATTGTTCGGTAAACAATTCAGTGCCCAGCACAAGGGCCAGATTTTTCCTGTGATAACGCAACTGGTTGCGAAGTCCGAAACGCTTGTTGTCATCGTCAAGGTCGTTGAAGGGACGTCGTTCAAAAGCCTTCGATCCACCGCCAAACAGCGTAGTGCGGTTCGAAAAGTTAGTTCCGATTGACTGATCAACAGTCAAGCCGGCCAGCCATTTTTGCTTTTCTTCGTACCCTCTAACAGCCAGCCAGTTGGAAGCCGCATTTTGCGGTGAATTGCGATACGTTTCAAAATCGAGCGAACTGGGAATCTGCCCATAATCGTTCAGTACCATCAGGGTCAGTTCTACCCTGGTGTTTTCATAGTTGCTCCCGGCAGTAATTAAGGCACTTTGCTTACTGTAGCGGTTGTTTTGCCGGTAACCGTCGGTGCGGGTATCGTGGTACGAAGCGCTCAGCTTTACTTTTCCAGGCGCAAAACCTGAAAATACATTCAGCCTTGAACTGTTAAACGAAGCCCGTTGGTAAGTCACTTTGCCCAAAGAACTGACATCGCCGGTGCTTAGTTTCAATGTTCCTCCCATGCCGGCACCATACAGTGCCGACGAGGGGCCTTTGATAATTTCCATTCGGGAAATCCGCTCAGGATCGATGTCCTCGATGCTGGTTACCCCGTTGCCATCGGTTAGCGGAATGTCGTTCAGATAAGCCCGGATGCGATTGGAAGAATAAGGCGTTCGGCTCCCAATGCCCCGTATTACCAGCCGGTTTGTGCTGTAAGTCCCACTTTGCATGTACACCCCGGGGATGCTGTTGAGCTGCGATGTTAACTGCAGATCGCCATGCCCCTCCAGAGAAGACTGACTGACCACATTGACACTGGCCGGAATTCTGCTGAGTTGACCCTTGAAAAGGGTAGCCGTCACTTCGATTTCCGAAATGCGTACGGTATCCTTCACCCCTTCACCCATCAACCAAACAGGTACGAATGAAACGATGAAAAAAGTAAGAAAGAAAAGTTTCAACATTAAAAAGGTGTTCTGTTTGCTTCGTTTATTCGTTTACAGGAATGAGCCGTACAATTTTTCCGGGTGTTTCAATGGCCACATAAATGTAGCCGTCGGGGCTCATTTTCACATTGCGTACACGTCCGATGTCTTCAACAAGCTGTTCTTTTTTCACTACTTTGTAGCCATCGAGTACCACCCTTTCAACATTTTTAAAACGAAGTGAACCAATCAGAATGTTGTGCTTCCATGCCGGATAACGATCGCCTGTAACGAAGGTCATTCCGCAGGGAGCTATCGAAGGATCCCAGTAAGTTACCGGCTGCTCCATACCTTCTTTCTCTGTGAGTTCGGTAAAAGTGGTGCCATCGTAGTTAATGCCGTACGAAATAACCGGCCATCCATAATTCAATCCGGGTTTGATCAGGTTGAGTTCGTCACCGCCGCGAGGTCCGTGTTCACTTTCCCATATTTCACCCGTTTCGGGGTGCATCACGTTTCCCTGCGGATTGCGGTGACCATAGCTGTAAATTGAAGGCATGGCACCAGGCTCGTTCACAAAAGGATTATCGTCCGGGATGGAACCGTCGTCGTGAATACGGTGAATTTTACCATTGTGGTTGCTCAGACTTTGCGGATTGAACTCGCGGTACCCACGGTCGCCAATTCCAAAATAAAGGTAGCCTTCGCGGTCGAATACCAGTTTGCAACCAAAGTGGTGTGCCTTGTTGGTGTCGGGTTCTCCGTTGAATATTTTTTCAACATCCACCAGCCGGTTCCCGTCAAGGCGGGCACGGATAATGGAGGTATTTCCGCCTTCCTCACCCGCTTCGTCGGCCACGTCGGAAAAGGCAATGTACAGCCAGCCATTTTCACGATAGTCGGGGTGCAACTGAAGGTCGAGCAAACCGCCCTGCCCTTTTGCAAAGATGGGAGGCAAACCGGCAATTTCGATCAGCTCGTTGTTGGTAAAACGGTAAAGTATGCCCGATCGTTCCGAAATGAGCAGGTCGCCATTGGGCAGGAACTCAAGGCCCCAGGGAATATTCAGTCCGCTCACCACGGTATCGACCACATATTTCAAATCGTCCGATTCGTGAATCTGCGGGGCGTTGGCAATCAGGTCTTCGGTCTGGTTCTCGGGGATTCCCTTTTTTACATATTCGGCCAGGGCCTCAATTTCGGCCTCACTGAAGGTTTTCTTAAAGGCTGGCATGCCCATGTCGGGCCGTCCGTCTACGATTGATGAAACAATTGCTTCGTTCGAATTGCCATACATCCATTCCTTCTTTTCAAATTTTTCGAGTTGAATACCATGACAACCGGCACAGTAGTTTTGATAATTGGCTGCAGCACTATTTTCATCCGATCCGTTTTGGCTCGACGAATGGTTGCACGAAAACAGCAAAAAAGAAAATGCCGTTAGCAACAAAGGCAGCATAAATTTTGTAAAAACAGGAGTTCTCATAACACAGCACTTAAGTTTTTTAAGATTGAACATAAAATAAACAAGCAGCATTCGATGATGTTTAAAATGATCTGTTATTCTCTTGTTAAACATTCGTGGAATGTGCCCGCCTTTTGGGCAAAGTTTGGCAAAGTATTTGTGTTAAACACCAAATCAGAACAGCAACTAAAAAATGATGTTATGCAATTCAGAATACTTACTTTATTGATACTCCTTTTTACACTGACTGCAGCACCTGCTCAGAAAGCCCTTGCTTTCGCACAGCAGGATGAATTAAAGCAAAAGCTGAATATTTATCCCAATCCGGCCAACAACAAAGCGAGCGTTCGTTTTGAGCTGGAGAATCCTTCGGAAGTAGTCGTTGAATTTTTCGATTTGAGTGGGAAAAAGGTGAAGGTGATCAAAAAGGAAATCAACGAAGCAGGAAAGCAGAAACTTGATTTCGAAGTAAATGAATTAAACGAAGGTGTTTACCTGTGCAAAATCATCACTGCCGAATGGGTAAAGGCCGAACGATTTTTAATAAGGCGCTAATTTTCCATAAACACAAACATTATTGCACGAAGGCCCGGAATTTCCGGGCTTTTTTATTGCTACATGCCTTCTGGCGCCGAATCCTTTTTTTTCTAACTTTGCAGCTTACCAATATGAAAACAAATGTCAGTTCATAAAGAAATACGGAAAGTAACCACCCATGTTCTTTCTGAAATGAAATTACGCGGGGAAAAGATTTCGATGTTAACCGCCTATGATTTCAGTCTTGCCTACCTGGTCGATCAGGCCGGAGTGGACGTGATTCTGGTGGGCGATTCGGCTTCGAATGTGATGGCCGGCAACGAAACCACCCTTCCCATCACACTCGATCAGATGATTTACCATGGCAAATCGGTTGTTAAAGCCACCAAACGTGCGCTGGTAGTAGTCGATCTGCCTTTCGGAACCTATCAGGGCAACTCGAAGGAAGCGCTGCATTCGGCCATTCGCATCATGAAAGAAACCCATGCCGATGCCGTAAAAATGGAAGGCGGAAAAGAAGTCATTGAATCGGTCAACCGCATACTTTCAGCAGGCATCCCGGTGATGGGGCACCTTGGACTGATGCCGCAGTCGATCCACAAATACGGCACCTATGTGGTGCGTGCCAAGGAAGACGAAGAAGCCAAAAAACTGATCAGCGATGCCAAACTGCTGGAAGAAGCCGGTTGCTTTGGCCTTGTGCTGGAAAAAATTCCGGCCAGTTTGGGTGAAAAAGTGGCCACCGATCTGAAAATTCCGGTCATCGGGATTGGTGCCGGAGGCGATGTCGACGGCCAGGTACTGGTGTTGCACGACATGCTGGGAATAACCCAGGAATTTTCGCCCCGCTTTTTACGCCGCTACCACAACCTGGCTGCTGAAATCAAAGGAGCAGTGGGAGCCTACGTCGATGATGTGAAATCGAGAGATTTTCCCAACGAGAAAGAACAGTATTAGAAAGAATTGAGTCATTAGGAAATAGTCGCAATTAGGGAGTTGGCTCAATACAGCTTCATGAAATTTAAAGCATTTTACACAAGCAATATTCATACGTTGAAACAAAAAAGCCGCAGAAATGAAAATTCTGCGGCTTTTTTGTTTCACCTCACTTCTATTTAGAAGATATGATAAGTGAACGAAAGTGTCAGGCTTTGGCCAAATTCATGGGCTGTTTGATCGATGTTGTAACGATGATTATACGGATTGTAAAGGACTGAAAACGCTCCGTTGAAACGCAGGCGGTCCGACAGGTAATAGTAGCCCGAAAGGCCAAGGCTTGCATTGACATTAAAACCAGCCTCATCATGCTTATGCAGCTCATAAAGTTCAACTTCGGCACCTGCATTTGCCGATAAATAAGTCCGTGTATCGGGGTAATATCCGATTGTATATCTGGCTGAACCCCTCATGGTTCCCTCGTTTGTTTCAGTATAATCGTATTCCTCGTCCTCGTTTTGAATATTATCGTACTGGCTCCAGGCCCGGTTGTATTCTGCAAAAGCATTGATGGTCGACTGCCATTTGATAGAGATCGGATTTTGATAAACATAATCGAGCCTGAGCGCCAGCACTTCGTCAAAATCCCGATAGGCATAGTCAAATTGCTGCTCTTTCTGACGCTTCAATGAATTGATTGAAAACCTTGGATTAAGCGAAAGCAACAGCCGCGATCCTGATGTTCGGTTGGCCATGCCGGCATAAAAATGGTAATCGGCTATGGTGTTAAATGTTTCCACAGAGACATCATCGATGATACCTTCTTCCATTAATAAGGCGGTCAGTTCACGCATCACCATTCGCCGGTAAATTCGGGAGTCGAAATAACGCTGTTCATTCAAACGAATGATTTTGTCGGCCAGTAAAGTAACTTCGCTTTCGCTGATGCTTTTTAAGGTATTGCCTGTTTTCTGCAATTCATCCAGAATATATATTGCTTCAACAGCCCCGCCAATGTGTTCAAGCCGTCCGATACCAAAGCCCAGCTCCAAAGCTGCACTCAGTGGCTGCATAAAACCCGATCTGCGTTGATCTAAGGTTTCTGCAATCATTTCACCATTGGACTCTTGCATGTTCTCCTGGTAGTTAGAATAGTCGCTGCTAATCAAATTGAAATTGCCGCCATAATGTACGAAAGCCTTTCTTTCATTTCGAAGGTAATTGTTGTTGAAATACGAAAAATAAAGCGCACTGGTAAAGCCCTGACTTTTTGAAAGCACATCCTGCGTTTCATCCTGATAATTTCTGTTCCTATTTGAAAAAGACTCAGCTACAGCAAGCTGGCTACTTAACGTTTCAATCTTCTCCCGACTGAACCAAACTTTACGATAAGCGGCATGAAGATTAAAATTGAAATTAAACGAAGTATCCGACAATGGGTTTCCATTGAATTGGTTGGCATAGTCATTTGCGTTGAAAGCTTCCCTAAGGTCAGCATCGAGATCAAGTTGTGCCCTTGAATAATCGGGTGTTTGGTACTTTTTCAGATCAAATGCTATTTCCTGTGCCTTGGTATTTATAACAACACCGCACAAAAGTACAAGCATAAAAATACAGGCTCTCATGTTACAGAAGATTAAATGATTAGTGTTTAATAAAAGGGGAACACATCCATTCGAAATACTAAATGAAGTAAATGTATTCAAAACATACTACGTATCAACCGATCGATTATTAACGCTTTTTGATAAAACAAACACCGTACCAAAATAAACATAATCTTTATTCAATTAGTAATATTCAAGTGTGTGGCAAGCCTGAGTATCATTCCTAAATATAGCTGTGGCTGAAAAACGAAAGGTACTGAAGGCAAATAAGGTTTTAAAAGTCATTGTGTGTTTTCATGTCTCCATGAATAGTCATTAGAAAAAAGTCATTGGTGAGTGATATGCACTGAATACCGGATCGGGAAAGCTTATCCGCAAAAGGTTCAAAAAACAAGCAATGGCAAGCGGAAATAAATACTATCAGCTACAGCAGCTTAGCCCGGGTAGCAAGCCTGCCCAAAACGAAACTTCATTTCAACCGGCTGCTTTTATGCAGCAATGTTTAACTTTGCCAAAAATGTTGAAAACATGCAGGTACTATACGAGGACAACCACATCATTGCCATTAACAAAAGCGGAAACGACCTGGTACAGGGCGACAAAACCGGCGACACGCCCCTGAGCGAGCTGGTTAAGGCGTACATCAAGGAGAAATACAACAAGCCGGGGGCTGTATTTCTGGGGGTTACCCACCGGCTCGACCGCCCCACCAGCGGGGTGTTGTTATTTGCCCGCACCAGCAAGGCTTTGACCCGTTTGAACGGGATGTTTCAGCAGAAAGAAGCCATCCGAAAAATATACTGGGCCGTGGTGGAGCAGCGTCCCGAAACCAACCAGGCCACATTACAGCACTGGATGGTACGCAATAGTAAACAAAACAAGTCGTATGCCTCCGACCTTGAAAAACCCGACAGCAAACTGGCTGTTTTAAACTACCGCTACCTGGGCAGCTCCGATCGCTATCACCTGCTTGAAATTGAACTGATCACCGGGCGGCACCACCAGATAAGGGCCCAGCTGGCGGCCATTGGATGTACGATTAAGGGAGATCTCAAATACGGAGCAAGCCGCTCCAACCCGGGAGGAAGCATTCACCTGCACGCATGCAGCATCGAACTGATTCATCCGGTAACAAAAAACAAGCTGCAAATTACGGCGCCTGTGCCCGACGATCCGCTTTGGAAATTTTTTGAAGCCAACTTTTCCTGAATTGTCGAGTGAAAATGCCTTCTTTAAAGATCGTCCTTTCCGAAGCTCAGTGGTAAGAGGTTGGTAATTCCGTCGATGATGTTGATTCCGTTTTTCCCGTCGAGCAGCAGCCTGATAGGATGCTCAAAACGCAGCTCAGCTTCCAGAATGGCCTGACGGCATGAGCCACAGGGCTTTACCGGTCCTTCCACCTGCCCCTTGCTGTTAAAGGCCGAAATGGCAATGGTTTTCACCTTCGACTGGGGATAATTGGCATTGGCTGCAAACAGGGCTACCCGCTCGGCACACAAACCCGAAGGATAGGCTGCATTTTCCTGATTGTTTCCGGTTACAATTTTACCATTCGACAGTTCAACCACTGCACCCACCAGAAAACCCGAATAAGGAGCCCAGGCATTGTTGGCCACTTCGCGTGCCTTAGCAAGCAGGTAGGCATCATCGTTCGACAATTCATCGATCGATGAAGCCCTTTGATAAGTGATTTCTATTTTATGAAGTTCCATAGTGTACTGTTTTATCGTTCGCTGCGTTGATGCAGAACGCACCTTTCAATTTTTCTTATCGCGTGTTGGCAGGGTGAACCGATGTCCAAGCCCCACATTAGCATCATTCAAAAGTACAACTTTTTTATAGTTATCAACATTTCCCGATGCAGCATGGCATTTTTTTTAAATTTGTTGCCAACAAGCTTGTACAGTACATACTAGTTTAAAGCATTTTTTGTTTATTTATTGAACAACAAATACGAAATATGAAGCAGGTAATACTGATCACCGTTCCCGTTTTATTGATGATTACACTTTTCGCCAACTCACAAACCAAGATGTCGCGAAAAGAATACATCGACACCTACAAAACCATCGCCATACGCGAAATGCACCGAAGCGGCATTCCCGCCAGCATCACCATGGCCCAGGGCTGCCTCGAGTCGGGAAACGGGAACAGTGCACTTGCCCGTAAATCGAACAACCACTTTGGCATAAAGTGCCGGAACGACTGGAAGGGAGCGCGTGTTTATCACCACGACGACAAGCTGAATGAGTGTTTCCGCAAGTACCGCACGGTGGAAGAATCGTACATCGACCACACCGATTTTCTGGTGCAAAATACCCGTTACGGAGCGCTTTTCAGCCTAAGCCACACCGACTATGTAGCATGGGCTAAGGGCCTGAAAGCAGCAGGCTATGCCACCGACCCCAAATATGCCGAACGACTGATTAAAATAATCAAAGACGAACAACTGCACCTGCTCGATGATATCAGCATCGATCAGCTGGCCGAAAGTTACGATACCACAATCACCCGCAACGACGAACTTCCGTTTGCAGGTGCCCGCGATAAAGTAATTAAAAGCATCGAAAGCATCCGGCTCAATCCATTTGCCGACAGGGAAATAAAAAACATCAACGGACTCGATGCCATCACTGCCCGGGCCGACGACACTTACGAAAGCATTGCCCGGGAATTTGAATTGAAAAACTGGGAAGTGCATCACTACAACGATCTTAATCGTGATGAGGTACAACCCAAAGTAAATGAGATTGTTTATCTCGAAAGGAAGCGCTACAATGCCCCCAAAGGCTACGACTTTCATGTGGCAAAGCCGGGGGAAAGCATGTGGAGTATTTCACAAAAATACGGAATGAAACTCAGCAGACTTTACCGCCTCAACCGGAT
The DNA here is from genome assembly GCF_050433125.1 of Roseimarinus sediminis. Taxonomy (NCBI): domain Bacteria; kingdom Pseudomonadati; phylum Bacteroidota; class Bacteroidia; order Marinilabiliales; family Prolixibacteraceae; genus Roseimarinus; species Roseimarinus sediminis. Next base: position 241,490 of record NZ_JBNPXV010000003.1, read on the forward strand.
GGAAAAGAATGAACAGGTAAAAACCGGCACCCGGCTTTACCTGCGTCGTAAAAAGCCCAAAGAGTAAAGCTGTTTATTGGCCAAAAGCCTTGTAGTTGGTTATCTGCTGAAAGCCACGAAGAAAATCTTCAGTCTTCATTCGTTTTTTCCCGGCCAGCTGTACTTCTTTAAGCGAAATAAAACCATCGGCGGCTGCAATTTTTAAATCGCCTTTTAAATCGCTTTCAATACGGCCAGGTTCAGGGTGCTCGCTGGTGTTTTCGATTTCAACCTTGTAAATTTTCATGCTGGTTTCTTTCCCTTCTCCATCGGTAAGCCGGGTCCAGGCTGCGGGATACGGACTGAGTCCGCGTACAAGGTTCTTAATTTGAAGACAAGTGCAGTTCCAGTTGATCAGGCAATCGTCTTTGAATATTTTTGGTGCAGGGGTGGGCACTTGTCCCTGTGCAATGAGTTCTTCCTGAGCTTTCATTTCAAGCTTTCCTCCGGCCAGGGCATCCACCGTGCGAACAACAAGGCGGGCGCCAACGTCCATGAGTTGGTCGTGCAGCACTTCCACATTGTCATCGGGGCCAATTTCGACCTTTTCCTGGAAGATGATGTTGCCTGTATCAATTTCGTGTTGCAGTTTGAAGGTAGTCACGCCCGACTCCTTTTCCCCCTTAATGATGGCCCAGTTGAGCGGTGCGGCACCACGGTATTTGGGCAGCAGTGAGGCATGAAGGTTAAAGGTTCCCAGGCGGGGCATGTCCCACACCATTTCGGGGAGCATACGAAAGGCCACCACCACCTGCAAGTCGGCTTTCAATGCAGCCAAAGCTTCAATAAAAGCCGGATCTTTAAGTTTTTCGGGCTGAAGAACAGGCAGACCCTTTTCATCGGCATAACGTTTCACAGCCGACTGGTTCACCTTTTGTCCTCTGCCGGCCGGTTTGTCTGCGGCTGTAACTACCCCAACCACCTGATAGCCTTCGTCGACCAGCTTTTTCAAACTGGCCACCGCAAAGTCGGGTGTTCCCATAAAAACGATCCGTAGTGCTTTTCCATCCATTGTTTTCGGTTTTTCGACAAAGATAAAAGGTTGAAATCAAAGATAGGTCTATTTGTTGCGAAGATTGGTATTCCCTTTCACAGCCCTTGGCTGATAGGGACAATGCATGCAGCCGTTTCCGCAACACCATCCCCTTTCTTTCAGGTATTTTTCGGTCATGATCCGGTATCCCTGCTTACTCATGTAATAATCCACCCCTTCAACCAGTTCGTCCTGGTAGCCATAATCGTCTAAATAAAAAGTCATAGAATTGTTTCAATTTTTTCTGCCAGTTAAACAGCTTAAGCACATAATGGTTTAAAACATCCTGTAAACTCCAACAGTACACAACATTTACAGCTAACTGTCATCTGCCCTCTGCCATATAGCTCTCCTGCTGCACCTTATCGCTTTGTTAATAAAACGCCTTCAAAAAATTCATTTAGCTGATGAATTCCCTTATTTTTGCCTGCTTAAAATAAGATGATCGACAATGCAAACATGGTATGAATGTAAGGTTAAATACCTTAAAATTGATCAAAGTGGTCACGAACGCAAGATAAACGACAATTATCTGCTCGACGCGGTTTCGTTTACCGATGCCGAAACCCGTATTTATCAGCAAATGAACCAGCTCACCAACGGCGAGTTTCAGGTACAAAACATAAAGAAATCGAACATTTCGGAAGTCATTCCAAGTGAAACAGGCGAATGGTGGTACAAGGCAAAAATCAACCTGATTACCATCGATGAAGAAGCCGGGAAGGAAAAGAAAGTGACCAACTACATTCTGGTCATGGCCGACGACATCAACCACGCACTGAAACGGGTCGAGGAAGGTTTGTCGTACATGCTGGTGCCCTACGTGGTCACTTCGATTCAGCTGAGTACCATTGCCGAAGTATTTCCCTACGACTCAGAACTCGAACCGAAAGAGATAAAACGCCAGCCGGCTCCTGTTGAAGAAGAAGAAATTGCACCTCCGGGAGAACTGGAAGATCCTGAAGAAGAAGAATTCCTGTCCGACGAAGAGGAAGACGAAAACGAAGAAACACAGGAACAATAAGCTTACCCATAAATTTAAAAAGGCACCTGATGCGCTTGCATGCGGTGCCTTTTCAAAGCAAACCAACGACCTATGATCGGTCGTTTTTTATTTTCGTTACGATGGGAATTTCCAGATTCCATCGTTGGTCATCCAGGGCTCAATGCTGAGCGACGCTTCCAGATCATCGGCCATGGCTCCCTCGTCGAACTGCCAGAGTGCATCGTCGGTCATCCACGACTCAATATTCATGGGTGCTTCTTCAACTTTCGATGTGGCCAGTAAGGCTTCGGAAAGCTCACTTTTAGCAATTTTTTGGTAGCGGGCAGCAAGCAATACAAAAAGAACCAGCAGGGTTGAAAGGGCAATTTTTAAATTAACAGGTGTTTTCATAACTATTTATTTAAAAGCAAGGTAAAATGTTGTGTTGTGTTTTCAGTTATTAAGACGCTTTCGATGATGATTTGTTACACTACAATTCCTCTCAACTGACCAACAACGGCTATCTGTCGATCAACAAGCGCTCAGCATCGGTAAACGAAGAAAATATTTCATCACTGCTCCCTTCCGATCAATCAATCTTCTATTTCACCATTTCTTATATCTTTGCAGCCTAAAAAATTTGAAAATGGTTTCGGTTGAACAGGTAAAACTAAATTTTGGTGGCTTTGAACTTTTCAGGGATATTTCCTTCATCGTTAATCCACGCGACAGAATTGGTCTCGTAGGTAAAAACGGCGCAGGCAAATCAACGCTTTTGAAAATGATGGCCGGCCTGCAAATGCCGGGAGAAGGGAACATTGTGATTCCTAAAGATCACATCATTGGTTACCTGCCTCAGAGCATGGTGCTCGACAACAGCAAAACAGTATTTGCCGAAGCCGAAGAAGCTTTTGCCGAATTGCTTGCAATGGAAGCTCAAATTGAGCGACTCAACATCGAGATGGCCACCCGTACCGATTATGAAACAGAAAGCTACCACGACCTGATTCAAAAAATAACCGACCTTTCCGATCGTTACAACATGCTTGGAGGTCATTCTTACCATGCCAACATCGAACAAACGCTGATGGGGCTTGGCTTTAGCCGGAACGATTTTGAACGCTCAACCAGCGAGTTCAGTGGAGGCTGGCGCATGCGCATCGAACTGGCCAAACTGCTGTTGCGCCAGCCCGACGTCTTTCTGCTCGATGAGCCAACCAACCACCTCGACATCGAGTCGATTCAATGGCTCGAAGACTTTCTTAAAAATTACAGCGGGGCCATTATTCTGGTTTCGCACGACCGTGCCTTTCTCGACAATGTAACGAACCGCACCATTGAGATTTCGCTGGGAAAAATTTACGATTACAAGGCCAACTATTCAAAGTATGTTGAATTAAGGGCCGAACGACGCGAACAGCAAATCGCCTCGTTCCGCAACCAGCAAAAAATGATTCAGGATACCGAAGACTTCATTGAACGTTTTCGCTACAAGGCCAGCAAAGCAGTGCAGGTGCAGTCGCGGATCAAACAACTCGAGAAAGTCGACCGCATTGAAGTGGACGAAGAAGACCATCAGCGGCTGAATCTGAAGTTCCCCCCGGCACCCCGTTCAGGTAAAATTGTTGTTGAAGCCAAAGAAGTCAGCAAGTCGTACGGCAGTCTCGAAGTATTGAAAAACATTGATCTGTACATCGAACAGGGAGAGAAAATTGCCTTCGTCGGAAAAAACGGAGAAGGAAAAACCACCCTCGCCAGGGTCATTCTGAATGAGCTGGAGCACAGCGGTAAAATGAAGATTGGTCACAATGTTAAAATTGGCTACTTTGCACAAAACCAGGCCGATTTGCTCGATGGCGAACTCAGCGTACTCGAAACCATCGACAAGGTGGCGGTGGGTGAAATCAGAACAAAAATACGCGACATACTTGGGGCTTTCATGTTTTCGGGCGACGATGTTGATAAAAAGGTAAGGGTACTGTCAGGCGGTGAGCGAACCCGTCTGGCCATGGTTCGACTCATGCTCGAACCGGTCAATTTTCTGGTGATGGACGAACCCACCAACCACCTCGACATGCGCTCGAAGGAAATCCTCAAACAGGCACTAAAGGATTTTACAGGCACCATTCTGCTGGTATCGCACGATCGCGAATTCCTCGACGGACTGGTTAACGTGGTGTACGAATTCCGAAACAAGAAGATTGTTCAGCACCTGGGAGGTATTTATGACTTTATCAGAGCACGAAAAATTGAATCACTCAAGGAGCTTGAAAGGCAACAGACCGTTAAATCGAGCGTCGATGCCAAAGATCCGGGAGTGAAAAAAAATGAACTTTCGTTCGAAGAGCAAAAAGAAATCAACCGGCAAATCAAAAAAGCCGAAAAGCTGGTCGAAGAGATGGAAGCCAAAATAGCCGGACTCGAACAACAGATCAGTGAAATGGATCAACAGCTGGCCAATCCGCAAAATGCCAGCGATGAATTGTTCTCCTCGTACGAAAAGGTAAAACACCAGCTCGAACAAACCCTGTACGAATGGGAACTTTCGACCGAAGAACTGGAAGAATGGCAGGGAAAAAAAACCTGGTAGCCATCTGTTCATAAAGCAATCATTCATTTCAAAAACAAAGCAGCCAGCTTGCTGCATTCATTTCAACGAAAAGTATAACTTTGCACCATGGTAAACAGCAATTATATATTTGGCATCAGGGCCGTTATCGAGGCCATCCGATCGGACAAAACCATCGACAAGCTTTTAATCAAAAAAGGCCTGCAGGGAGAACTGTACAAAGAACTTCTTGAACTAATCAAGGAACACAACATGAATATTCAGTCGGTTCCCGAACAAAAGCTCAACCGCATTACGCGAAAAAACCACCAGGGAGTCATTGCCTTTGTATCGCCGGTTCCGTTTTACGATGTCGAAGAAATCATTGCCCAAACTTACGAGCAGGGCGAGAGTCCGTTTTTGCTCTACCTCGACGAAATTACCGATGTCAGGAATTTTGGAGCCATTGTACGCAGTGCTGAGTGCGCCGGCGTTCATGCCATTGTAGTACCCGAAAAAGGGTCGGCACAAATCAATGCCGATGCCATCAAAACCTCGGCAGGTGCCATCAACCATGTACCCATTTGCAAGGTACGCAACGGACGGCTCACCATTCAGAAATTTCAGGAAAATGGAATTAAGATTTTCGCAGCCAGTGAAAAAGCCGTTGACAGCTACCATCAAAGTGACTACCGGGTTCCCTGCGCCATCATTATGGGTTCGGAAGAAAGCGGCATCAGCAACGAGCTGTTAAAGATTGCCGATCAGCTGATTAAAATTCCTGTAAAAGGAAAAATTGAATCACTGAACGTTTCGGTTGCCACCGGAATTTTGCTTTTCGAAGCGCTAAAGCAGCGTTCCGAAGCCTAAATAATAGGCACTTCGCGCTTAAAGGTCTCCTCAAGCGATATAAAGGTCTCGGTACTCGACACGCCTGTAATCCGCTGAATGTTGTCATTCAGCACCACTTTCAGATGTTCGTTGTTCCGGGCATACACTTTTACAAAGATGGCATACTGGCCGGTAGTATAATGGCATTCCACCACTTCGGGAATGTTCTTCAGTTCATTGGCCACGTCCTCGTAGTTCCCGGCCTTGTCAAGAAATACACCAATGTAGGTACAGGTATGAAAATCGACTTTTCGGGGGTCGATGTGATATCCTGACCCGACAATCACCTCCATTTCAATCATTCTGTTAACCCGCTGATGAACAGCAGCCCGTGAAATACCACATTCGCCTGCCACATCCTTGAATGGCATCCTGGCATTTTTGGTGATGATATCCAGTATCTTTAAATCAATCTCGTCGAGTTGGTGTTTTAATGACATTTTTCTTTCGTATTAATCATTCACAAACACAAAATGTGCTTAAGTCGACAAATTTAAGCATTTGTTGTGCATATTCAAGACTTTTTAATCCTCTTGTGATTTAATTTATAAAAATGCCCCATTCATCCTGTCTATATCTTTTTGATATTCCTATCTACCCTCAACTATTTATGTATTATTGCAACATATCGACCTTACAAAAACCACGTCACCCCCACCACAAACACATCTAACTAATTTTTTAATAGTTTTTTCAAACATATACCCATATTTCAAAGACGCTCTATTTTGTATTTTTGTCTACAAAAAATCGATTTAAAATATTATTTTTCTATTTTTGTGCCGCTTTATGTATCTTTTTGAAGTTTTATTGACAAATTATGAAGATTTATGAAAAGTAAAGGAAGTTGGTTCATGATATTGGGCCTTATAGTAATTGCAGCAATTTTGGGAATTGTATTTCCCGGTAGTGGTGAATTTACCGACGATCCCAATTTAAGTACCGGAGATACAGCCTGGATGTTAACCGCAACAGCACTGGTCCTGCTAATGACGCCGGGGCTTGGTTTTTTCTATGGCGGGATGATCCATCCGCGGCACATCATTTCAACCATTCTGCAAAGTTTCATTGCCATGGGAATAGTAAGCATTCTTTGGGTGGTAGTGGGCTTTAGTCTCGCATTTGGCGACAGCCTTGGCGGTGAAGGTGCAGGCATTATCGGAAATCCGGCCACCTTTTTCATGTTCCGGGGCGTACATGGTCAAACCCATACCGACCTCGCCCCTACCATTCCACTGGCGCTCTTTGCCATGTTTCAGTTAAAATTTGCCATCATTACACCGGCGTTGATCACCGGCTCGTTTGCCGGAAGGGTGCGCTTCAGGGCCTACATGCTTTTTATCTGTCTCTTCACCCTTTTCATTTATGCACCACTGGCACACATGACCTGGCACCCCAACGGCTTGTTCCGCAACTGGGGCGTACTCGATTTTGCCGGTGGTACGGTGGTACACATGTCGGCAGGATTTGCAGCCCTGGCCGGAGCCATTTTCCTGGGCAAACGCAAGGACTACAACAAACCCATGCAACCTGCCAATATTTCGTTTGTATTGCTTGGTGCCGGATTGCTCTGGTTCGGATGGTTTGGTTTTAACGCCGGATCGGCACTGGGAGCCAATGCCACAGCCACCCTGGCACTGCTCAATACCAACACCGCCTCGGCAGCAGCCATGCTGGCCTACATCTTTTTCGATGCCGCACGCGGCAAAAAACCATCAGCCATGGGAGCTTCCATCGGCCTCGTCATCGGGCTGGTAGCCATTACCCCGGCCGCCGGCTTTGTCAATGTGGGTTCAAGTATCTTTATTGGGGTAGTGGCAGCCATCATCAGCAACCTGGCCATTAACTACTTTGGGCATCACAAAAACATCGACGACACGCTCGACGTATTTCCGGCACACGGTGTGGGTGGCATCACAGGCATGATACTGACAGCTGTTTTCGCCAGTGGCACAGGGCTTATTTACGGTGAATTCCGCACTTTTGGATTTCACATTCTGGCGCTGATCATTGTGACTATTTTTGCACTCGGAGGATCCTTCCTGCTTTATTGGATCACCGATAAAATAATTGGTATGCGCGTTTCGGCCCACTCCGAAAAAGTGGGACTCGACCTTAGTCAACACGACGAGAGCTATGGTTTTGAATACAAAAAACCGTAGTAATAAAGTTTACATACGATTTATTCCGGTAAAGATATTTCAGCTGTTTTTTACAATGTCAGGAGGCGCGAGCTCCGACTCGCGCATTTTTAAGTATGCAGTCACTCAAACAAGGATGACAACCTTTTCTTTGTCAAAGTGGCAATTGTAATATTAGTTATGTGTTCGGCGAGTTGGAATTGAAAATCGGAGCGAAGCGGAGTTAGCTCGCCGCTCCCGGAAGTCCCATTTTCAACAGCCATACGAGGGTTAAAAACCAGCCCGCCGTTTTCAATCAGACAATTGTTTTCTATTGTGCTCTATTGTTTCTATTGTGATTTTTTTTGAGTGAATAAGTGCTTCAGCGAGTCGGAGCTTGCGCCTCCCAAACTAGCTTTCAACTTTAACCTTTGGAGATGAAGTCGGAGCAACCCGGCACAGATTAAATTGCGACTCCTATGCCTGTCAACATGAAGCCAAACGTAAATCTAATTATTTCTGCGTGACAACTATTTCCATTCACACCCCAAATAGCGCCATTCACTCAGGGAATCACGCAATTCACACAATTTGTTTCACAATCTCTTAAAAGTTAGCTTACCTAGGAGTGGAGAAGCATTCTGGATTGCCAATGGATAAATATTAAAATAAATACCGTATTCAATCAGCCAAAATACAAAACAGGGATTATGTGCCCGGGAAGCAGTCTTTTTCGTAACCATTTACACTGCAAACAGGGGAATATTCTTTGATAATAGTTGGATTGAAAAACGGCCAGTCACCATAAAAAAAGTACACATGAAAAGCTATCAGTTGATAATAATTATTCTAATCATTCTGTCTGCCTGCAAACATCAAAACAGGCAGTTAATAAATCCTGAGACTGCCAGTTATGAAATAAACGATACGATTTATTACCGATATCTAGTTACAAACAAGATGATTAAAGATTCAGCGATGCAAAGCTTTGTTGATTCTTTAAAAAAGCATACACTGATTCAAACACTGAAAACAGCTCGGTTACAATTTTCATCAACGATGTTATTAAAAAGAAAGATTCGCTGATTAGATGTTTCACCTACGATGTACGCATTGGATTGAAGTATCCCGTGCGATCACGGGAATATCCTAAAATTGGCATGTCTGTTCCTGAAAGAGAATTTACTACAATCGATGGTGAGCAAATTAAAATTGGGGGGATACAAGACAAGCCTACTGTTATTAATTTATGGTTTATTCGATGTGGAGGATGTGTTGCAGAAATTCCGGCATTAAACAGACTTTATAAGAAGTATAAAAACAAAATCAATTTTATTGCATTGACTTTTGATGACGAGAAAGAAGTCAGCGTTTTTCTTCAAAAGCAAGCTTTCAATTTCAAACACATTGCCAGTAAAAACCAGAAAGACAAGAAATTAAATATTGAACCTTTCATTAATACAATCGAGAGCTACCCCTACCCGGAAAATATTTTTATCGACCGATTTGGAACGATTCAATATATTGAAGGTGGCCTGGGCAACATGGATAATTTAGACCTGGCCATCAAGCATTTTGAACTGATCATCCAGGATTTGCTCCCCTACAAAACAGACGATGCAAATTCGTTGATAGAGGAAAAATAAACATCGATTGCAGGTTTTTGTACTTTTAAAAGATGGTGTCGATTACGACAAAAAAAATAAGTATTTATGGGTAAACGACTTGTGATGAGTACAGTTGAATTAAGAGACATTATTAAAGAACATCTTTCTCACATCGATGATGCATCCTTTTTGAATGCGATCAAAACGATTATTGAATCAAAACTTTCTGAGGGAGAATATAAATTAAGTGACTTTCAGAAAAAAAGAATTGATTCAGCAAGAAATGAATTAAAAGAAAGAAAGACAATCTCACACAACGACTTACAAAAAGAGATTGACCAATGGATAAATACAAAATAGAATGGTCAATTGCTGCAAAATCTGACTTATTCGACCTTCTGATTTTTATATCCAGAGAAGTAAAAGTGCGACCTATAGTAAAAAATTAAACGCTGAGATTGATAAAGGTATTAAATTGATTTCCCGAAATCCTTTAATTGGGACAAAGACTGATTACGATACCGCTAGAGCTTTAATTACAGGAAATTATCAAATTATCTACGAGATTTTTAATCAACTTCTCTTGATTATCATGATTTGGGATTGTCGGCAGGATCCTGATGACAAAAGAATAGGGAAAAGAATAAAATAACAACTGGCTCTGATAAGCAGCACGCTGAGCAAGGCCTGGTGTCCGGTGAGGAGTACCGTCGTTGTCAGGATTAAACCTCACCTGCCAGCTATCGCCTTCAGGTCGATGTACATTACAAAAACTATTTTATTATGAATAACATTATTTTATCCACATTTGTCCCCCTGCTCTCCCACGTTTAGCTTTAGCGCAACGAGGTGGGAGTCTTCAAAATCAGCATTTTTCAAGTGCCGGTTTTGAACTTCTAAAAATACTGCTAACTTTATTTGCTTTAAACCACTTAACACCAAAACCTGTTTATGAAAGCAAGTACCTTTACCCTGCTGACCCTGCTCGGTCTTCTTAGCTTAGCACTCACTTCGTCGGCCTTTTCTCCGGTTAAGAAATACGGACAATTAAAAGTTGACGGCACACACATCGTTTCAGAAAATGGAGAAATAGTACAACTAACCGGCATGTCATTGTTCTGGAGCCAGTGGATCGGTCAATATTACAACAAAGAATGCATTAGCTGGCTGAAAGAAGACTGGAAATGCTCGGTAGTGAGAGCCGCCATCGCCGTCGATCAGGGAGGTTATGCCAGCCACCCCAAAGACGAATTCCGCAAAGCGCAAAGAGTGATCGATGCTGCCATCGACCAGGGTATCTATGTGATCGTCGATCTTCATACCCATCATGCCGAAGACTATAGCAAAGAGGCCATCGAATTCTTCGGAAAGATTGCAGAAAAATACGGAAAGCATCCTAACATTATTTATGAAATCTACAATGAACCACTAAAAATATCATGGTCAAAAGTCATTAAGCCCTATTCCGAGAAGGTAATAGCCGCCATCAGACAATACGACAAAAACAACATCATTGTTTGTGGCACTCCCTACTGGTCGCAAAGAGTAGACGAAGCTGCAATGGATCCGATCGAAGGCAACAACATTGCCTATACACTTCATTTCTATGCCGGAACCCACGGCGAAGAATTGCGCAAAAGGGGCGACGAGGCAATGGCAAAAGGACTTTGTCTTTTTGTTACCGAATATGGCACCACCGAAGCCAATGGTGATGGAAACGTGTATAAAAAAGAAACCCGCGAATGGTACAACTGGATGGACAAACACCACATCAGCCACTGCAACTGGTCGATTGCCGACAAAAATGAAAGTTCGGCAGCCCTCGTAGAAGGTGCATCGGGAAAAGGTGGATGGAAAATGGAAGACATTAAACCCTCAGGGCAACTGGTTCGTAAAGAACTGATCAGCAAACACCAACAATATTTCGGGCAATAAAAACCCAAATAGCAATACCTCCGTTGAATTGCTTAAGCATCGTGTAATGAGAAAAATGCTTTTACTTGGATTGTGCGCATTGCTGTTCACCAACACCTTTGCACAAAAGGAGCTGAACACCGACGACGAAGAGCGCACCAACTGGGCGTGGCTGCTAAAGCAGTCTTCGGCCTGGTACCAATCGGACGAGGCCGCCCGAATTGGAAACAACATCCTGCTTTTTCAACGCAGCTGGGGAGGTTGGCCAAAAAACATCAACATGGCAAGGCAGCTTAGCGACGAAGAGGTACAGTTGGTGCTTGCTCAGAAGAGCAGGAAAGACGCAACCATCGACAATCGAAGCACCTATACCCATCTGCGCTACCTGGCCAAACTGTGCAGTGCCACAAACAATGCACGCTATCTCGAAGCTTTTAACAAAGGTTTCGACTACCTGATGGAAGCGCAGTACGACAACGGGGGCTGGCCACAATTTTATCCACTGAAGAAAGGCTACTACACCCACATTACCTACAACGACGATGCAATGACCGGCGTGATGAATCTGCTCTACGACATCGTTCGGCTGGCGCCCGAATTTGCACTCATGGACAATAAAAGGCAGGAGCTGGCCGCAAGTTCCTTCAAAAAGGGTCTTGACTGCATTTTAAAAACCCAAATCATAGTGAATGGTGAACCCACCGGTTGGTGCGCCCAACACGATGAACATACCCTGTTGCCAGCTCCGGCCCGTTCGTTCGAACCGGCCAGCATCAGTGGCATGGAAACGGTTACACTGTTAAGGTTTTTGATGAAAATTGAACAGCCCGATGACGCAATCAAAGGGGCCGTTATTTCAGCCTGCAACTGGCTCGATCAGGCGCGCATTACAGGCAAACGACTCATTTACATTCCCGACAGCACTGCTGCCGAAGGCTATGACCGCATACTTAAGGACGACCCCGAAGGACCCGACCTGTGGGCACGCTTTTATTCCATCGAAAACAGCGAGCCCCTTTATGTCGACCGCAGCGGAGAAGTTAAAAAGAACTACAACGACATCTCGTTTGAACGACGTAACAATTACGCTTACATCGAACAATTTGCAAAAGTATTGCTCGAGGAGGAATTGCCGGCATGGAAAAAGCGTCAGCAAATTGATGAATAGATTGCAGTAGCTGCTTATTTTTCAACTTGCCAACTTCTATGAATAAAAGACCTGTTCATTTCAATGTTTCGCTTTAGCGTTTTATCATTTTCCGGGTAAATAGTTGCCGATTCGTATTATTTTTAACAATCATCCTGTAGACATAAATACCCGTATTGCACTGAGCACCCCCCGAAACAGAACCGTTCCAGCTAAGCACATGACTTCCTTCGCTTTGAAAACCGGAATACAGTTCTGTTATTTTTTGCCCCATAAGGTTATATACCGAAATATCAACCCATGCTTTTTCAGCTAGCTCATAATTTATATAAGTTACTTCGTAAAACGGATTGGGATAATTCTGCGACAGGGTAAAACTCTTTTTCTCCTGAAAATCTACTATTTTATTGAATGAAGCCTTGTCGTCTTTTCCGGGCGAACCACCTAAATGAAATGAAGCACGCCAATCGCTATAATCCTTCTGATTACCAATCGGGTTAATATCCACCGGCACCAACGAATAACCTGTACCATCGGCATCTAAAGGCCATGGTGAATTATTCCCGTAAGTGAGATTGAATATTGTATCTCCTGCATTGCTTTCAAGAAGAAGCTGCTCACCACCATTATTAAGGTTACCACTGTACTCACCATCAGGAAGGAAGCCATATCGTTCATAAAAGTGCTCCCAATTGGATGCCAAAACAACAAAACTATCTGCCGGCAACAATGTTTCTGATGGAAAAACAAATTCCACACCATCAGTAAAAGAAGCGCCGCCCATATCAAGGGTGGACGAGCCTGTATTTTTAAGCTCTATAAATTCAAGATCCTTGCCGTCAACAACACCGTCTGCTAATGGATTATAATGAACTTCAGTCACTTTAATGTCTTCAAAATCATCAGCAAAAATGAACGAACCGCTCATCATGGCACTCCATGAACCGTTTGAATAAGTACGGGCTTTGATACAAGCCGTTGTTGTTAAACTTATTGGCTCACTATACATCTGCGCGCCATTGGTAATTGATGAATTAAGCTGATCACCGGTAGCCAAAGATGTTTCACTATGATCATCCTGCTGTTCCCACTTTGCCGGATCCTGTCCGTTGGTGGTATAATAGATCACACCTTCAGCTGATTTCATTGACAAAACATCACCCTTATCAATGTTGTTCTCAGGCGAAAAGGGCTGCTTATTAATAAAAAACTCAGGAGCTTCAATTGATGGATATAAACCGGCTGACCTCAACTGATCCAGTAAAACCTGTGTCCTTTCAGGGAAATAAGTGCTAAGCATAAAATCCCGTTGAGTTAACCAATGGTCGGTATAAGAATACAAATCGAAGGGCCCTGAAGTTTGATAAGGATGAACATCCCTTCGATAGTCGCCCCACCTCGCTGATTCAGCAGTTAAGGCTTTTTCAACTTGTAAGGTTCTGTTGTTCCATCGCTGTAATGCAGCTTCGGGTGTTAATACGCCCCCGTTAAAACAATGGTGTTGAACCCTATCCGAAAAAAGTCGTACAAAGGTTTCATTTTTCCTTAATTGTTGAAAGATTCGACTGGGACATTGGTCGTTATTCTCATTCAGTACATTCTGATCTACGCTTTTTAATATGTGCTCGGCATCCCAACAAAAGAAGTTAAACCCTTGCAAAGGGTTATTTCTGTTTTTTGCTGCCGCCCAGTTGTGATGATCCCAATCGGTATTCCCCCCATAAAAATTAAGCAACATGTAATCAGCAAGGTTCACCACATCAACAAGGTTTTCATATTCAGGGTTGTACGTTCCATCTGGGTTATTCCCCTGAATGCGCTGATAATTAACATCATCTACCACTCCGGAATTAACCACATTCATCAGTTTATTCCAGTTTTCAATAGTGCCATTGGCCACATCCTGATAATCTTTTATCACATCAAAATCTTCAGGTTCGCCCTTCAGGTACGATGCTGCAAAATCACTGTCCATTCGTTCGGAGGGAGCATAAATTCCCCAATAAATTCCATTGATAAAAAGATGCACGTAAGATGAACGACTCGACACATGCCCAATCGCACGTTGTGTATCTTTGATCCAGATATCGCGTTGATATTGGGCTAGTTTTCTTTCGCCATGACTATGATGAATCCATGAAAGTCCAAAACCAGCCCTCAGCACAAGCGAGTTGAACGATGTAGTTGCATCCTCGTCATCAAACAGTGGATATTGTAGTTTTGACGTACCATATTCATTTCGAAAAACCAGTCGAAATGAGTGTTTGGGCGATTTCTCCGGGAGTCTGGAATGACCTCCATGCAAACGTATACCACAATTAAGCTGAATCGATTCTGATTCGCCTAAAGGGATATACTCCATCGATGCCGGACGTTCCCAGCCTTTACCAATACCACTGCCAACGGGAGCCCCAGTATATATGTATATTCCTCCTGAATCGGGATCACTTGAATGGGAAAATAAATAATCAATATCAGCAACCAACGACATAACAGGAAGGCTTTTTAATCCTTCAATTACACTTGCCGCGAATACCGGATCCGACATCATTTCAGGGTCCATTTCATAATCCGCAACAGCCGTTCCGCTAATACCTGAATAGGATCCCCAGTTTACAGGATACCCGGCCGGAGTGTTGCCCTGGTGAATGACATCCCGGGGAAAAATATAGGACTGAGTAATTACGCGGCTGGAATTATTTCCATTGACAACAGCAACTGCGCGGACAATCGTTGTGGAATCAACAGGAATGGGCGAAGTATATAGTAATGCATCTTCAACAGAAGGGGTATTCCCGTTAAGGGTATAAAAAACTTTTGCATCTTCAACTAATGCTTGAATTTCCAGCATAAAAGGCTCATCAAATACACCATGCTTTGTACTAAAAATCGGATCGGGAACCAGCACTTCACCCTCTTTGTTATCACCCCCTGGTGTCGGCACTGCAAGCAGCTGGTATACTCCATCATAATAACCATAGGAAATATCTGATTTTTGTTCCGGGAAGGCAGGATAAAATTCATTTACAATGGTTCCATCAGGATCGACAAGCGCCAAATACTCGCCGCTGGCATTCAATTTAAAATTGGTATGCAACTCACTACCCGCCATTGAACGATCTTTGCCCGATGCGAAGATCAATAAAAAATCATGTGCTTTAATACTGATTTCAGGAAGCTTCCATTGGTGCAGCTGATTTCTGTCATCAGTCAGGTACCAGCCTTCTAGCTCAAGCGATTCACCTTCCGGATTATACAGTTCAATCCAGTCGCTGAAATCACCATCGGCATCCTGAATGATACTGCTGTTTGAAGCCATCAATTCATTGATTCTTACCTGCAATGTTTGACCAGATGATGCCAGTGTAAACATACAGTATAACAAGCTTAAAATTATCCTGAAGCTATTTTTAATTTGTTTAATCATTGGTCGTAAGTTGAGCTATTGCTAGGCCATTACCAGATAAACAGTGTAAGCCATAAAAACAAGCAGCAAAATAGCGGCTTCCCAGCGGTCGAGTTTTTTCCGTTGCCCCGTAAACATGGCCAGAAACAAAAAGAGCGTTCCACCGGCCAGCAGCAACAAATCGGTGTTAAACTTCGGATCAAAGCTGATGGGGCGTACAAAAGAACTTAGTGAAAGCACCAACAGCAGATTAAAGATGTTCGAACCCACCACATTTCCAATGGCGATGTCGCTGTTTTTCTTCAGGGCAGCCACCACCGAGGTCACCAGTTCGGGCAACGAAGTACCGGCAGCCACAATGGTGAGCCCGATGACCTTCTCACTCACCCCGATCAAGCCGGCAATTTTCACTGCATGATCGACCACCAGCTTACCTCCCAGCACCAGCCCTGCCAATCCGGCAATAATCATTCCCCACATTTTATACCTTGACAGACTTGTTGGTGTTGTTTCTTCCTTTTCGCTTCCTCCCGTTTTCAGCTGTCGGTAAATGTAATACAAAAAGGCACTGAACAAGAGCAAAAGCACGAGCCCGTCCCAGCGACTGATTGTTCCGGGAGTCCCGTCGATCAGGCTGCCGCTCAGCAGCAAAAGCAACAAGGCTGCCAGGAGCGAAAGCGGTACTTCCTTCCAAACGGTATTGCTTTGTACCACAAAGGGTGAAATGAGTCCGACCACTCCAAGGATTACAAACAGGTTGAAATTATTGCTGCCAATGAGGTTACCCAGAACAATGTCGGAATGATTGGCCGAGGCGGCAAAGAGGTTCACCACCAGCTCGGGGGCCGATGTTCCAAAAGCAACAATGGTGAGTCCGACCACCAAATCGGAAATCCCATAACGACGTGCCATGGCCGATGAACCATTCACCATCCAGCCGGCTCCTTTAATGAGCAAAACAAAACCTGATAAAATGAAAAGAATGGACAGAAACATATGGATGTATTTAAAATTACCGGGTGAAAGATAGTGCCTTTGGAGAAATAATTGAATGAATAGAACCGATTTTCACGAAGCAGCCAGCCTTTGTGCCAATTCGAAACATAGCGCATGGCAAAAACAAGAAATAAAAAACCGACTAAATGGCAGAAAAATCAGAAAAGTATGACACAAGGCAAGTCGTTTTTCGATCATCGGTGCCAATATTTCATAAAAATATCCCAATCATGTCATGGCACAATGATTGATCACTTGCCCCACATTGATCATTGAAAACATTAAAAAAACATTCAGATATTATGGGAAAAATTATAGGAATTGATTTAGGAACCACCAACTCGTGTGTTTCTGTAATGGAAGGAAATGAACCCGTTGTTATTCCAAACAGCGAAGGTAAACGCACTACCCCGTCCATTGTTGCTTTTGTTGAAAATGGCGAACGCAAAGTGGGTGACCCTGCCAAACGTCAGGCCATCACCAACCCGCATAAAACCATTTATTCTATTAAAAGGTTCATGGGTGAAAACTACCAGAACCTGGCAAAAGAAGTTAAACGGGTGTCGTACGAAGTAGTAAAAGGCGACAACGACACTCCGCGTGTAAAAATCGACGATCGCATGTATTCACCCCAGGAAATTTCGGCCATGACGCTTCAGAAGATGAAGAAAACTGCTGAAGACTATCTTGGACAAGAAGTTACCGAAGCCGTAATTACCGTACCTGCTTACTTTAACGATGCCCAGCGTCAGGCCACCAAAGAAGCCGGTGAAATTGCCGGGCTCACCGTGCGCCGTATCATCAACGAACCGACAGCTGCATCGCTGGCTTATGGTCTCGACAAGATGGATCGCGACATGAAGATTGCCGTATTTGACCTTGGTGGGGGTACCTTCGATATTTCGATCCTCGAACTGGGCGACGGAGTATTTGAAGTAAAATCGACCGACGGTGACACCCACCTGGGTGGTGACGACTTCGATGATGTCATCATCAACTGGCTGGCCGATGAGTTCAAGAGTGACGAAGGAATTGATCTGCGTCAGGATCCCATGGCACTCCAGCGTTTGAAGGAAGCAGCTGAAAAGGCAAAAATCGAATTATCAAGCTCTACTTCGACCGAAATCAATCTTCCCTACATTATGCCGGTGAATGGTATTCCCAAACACCTGGTAAAGACACTGACACGGGCCAAATTTGAGCAACTGGCCGACAAACTGATTCAGGCAACCATTGAGCCTTGTCGTCGTGCCATGAAAAATGCCAACATGAGCAACAGCGACATCGACGAAGTAATTCTCGTAGGTGGATCGACCCGTATTCCTGCAGTTGTCGAAAAAGTAAAGGAATTCTTTGGAAAAGCACCTTCAAAAGGTGTTAACCCCGACGAGGTAGTTGCTGTTGGTGCTGCAATTCAGGGCGGTGTTCTTACCGGCGAAGTAAAAGATGTATTGCTGCTCGACGTAACTCCGCTTTCGCTGGGTATCGAAACCATGGGAAATGTAATGACCCGTTTGATCGAATCGAATACCACCATTCCAACCAAGAAGACAGAAACCTTCTCAACAGCTGCCGACAACCAGCCATCGGTTGAGATTCACGTATTGCAGGGAGAACGCCCCATGGCCAGGGACAATAAAACCATCGGACGCTTCCACCTCGACGGCATTCCGCCGGCACCACGCGGTGTACCACAAATCGAAGTAACTTTCGACATCGATGCCAACGGTATTTTGCATGTTAGTGCCAAAGACAAGGCCACCGGTAAGTCGCAAAGCATTCGTATTGAAGCTTCATCGGGATTGAGTGATGCCGAAATCAAGCGCATGAAGGAAGAAGCCGAAGCCAATGCCGATAGTGACAAGAAAGCCAAAGAGCGCATCGACAAACTGAACCAGGCCGATGCCCTGATCTTCCAGACAGAGAAGCAGCTGAAAGAATTTGGCGACAAACTGCCGGCCGACAAAAAAGGCCCCATTGAAGAAGCACTCAAGAACCTGAAAGATGCCCATGCAAAACAGGACCTCGATGCCATCGACAAAGCGTCGGCTGAGCTGAACAACGTGTTCCAGGCTGCATCGCAGGAAATGTACAATGCCCAGCAACAGGCCGGAGGACAGGGTGCACCACAAGGTGAGCCGCAGGCTGATCCAAACGCCGGCAAAAGCAAAGGCGACGACGGTGAAGTAACCGATGTTGACTTCGAAGAAGTGAAGTAAGCAGCGAGCATTCACACACTATCATATATTCCACACCAGGAACCTTATTAATTAAGAGAGGCTGTCAAAACTGACAGCCTCTCTTTTTTTACCTGAGTAAATAAAAACCGATGCGCATTAAAAAAAATCCTATGCTTATAGGATTGTAAACCGATGCGCATAAAAAATAATTCTCTGCGCATCGGTTTTAAGGTCCATCACCAACAGTTTTAATCACCGGCATTCGAAACTAACTGAAGGCCGAATGAGCCTTGATAATGCACGGAACAAATGGCAAAAATTACTACACACTCTTCTGATATTCCAGCAATTCAAGCATGGTTTTAAGGTCTTTTCCGGGTGTAAAGATCACCTTTGCCCCGGTAATGATGTTTGCATTGACCTCATCGGCGGTAATTTTACCTTCACTTGAAAAACTAACACGTAAACTTCCCAATTCACCCATCCGCACAATGTTACCATTGGCCAGTGAATCTTTCATCACATCGACCATGGCATAAACCACTGCGCGAATGTCAGCACCACTTACGGTACAAATCTTTTCAATAGACTTTGTAAGTCCTGACAATGTCAACTCACCGCTCATAACGGGCGATGCGTAAAACTTTTTTTCTCCGCCACCAGGCACTCCCGGCTGGCCGCGTTCAATTACATTAAATTTGATACTCATAGTTTTTTGGGTTTTAATTATTATATATTCCTGCAGGGGCAAAGTCGTTGGGGCCCGGCCCGAAACAAGGGATGGTTTTCAATATGAGCACAAAGTTACCGACATGCGCCAACGACATTCCATATCATCGACATTCACATCCTGTAATCAAACATGAAATTAAAACATTGTATTGAATTACAGCACACAAGCGACCCGAAAGATGAGCACCATTTCACGAAGGGGCAATTTAAGCAGTCGAAATGTACATTTTTACCAGCTTTATGTAAGCTTTGCTTTTCTTTTGTATCTTGCAAATAAAAAATGCTTGTAGCCTTTGTTCAGAACGCCGCAGTGCTCATCACCCTTTCGGTTTTTTATGGTGTAATCAAATGGTACCGACCAGTAAACAAACACCTTTACCATTTACTTCAGGGAAGTTTGTTTGGAATTATCGCAGTGGCTGCCATGATGATGCCCTATGAGTATGGTGCCGGTATGATTTACGATGGCCGTTCAGTCATCCTCACGCTGGCTGGTTTTTGGGGTGGAGGATACAGTGCTGTTTTTTCGGTGATCATTGCAGGAGCCTATCGTGCTTATTTGGGCGGAGTTGGTATATGGGCCGGCCTGGCCACCATTGTTTTCTGCACCCTGTGTGGTTTTCTCATCAGGCAAACACTCAAGAAAAAGATCGACGAACTTGCTATTTACAGCTTCTGGCTTATTGGCTTTGTGGCCCATCTGGTGATGCTGGCCAGTCAGCTTTTGCTTCCCGCCAATTCACTCAGGGTGATACCAACCATTGCCGTGCCGGTGCTGCTGGTATTTCCCTTAACTTATGCTTTTATCTCCAAACTGATCCAGCTCATTGGCCGCTATATTCATAGTGAACAACGAATCAGAGCGTCTGAAACCTTGTACCGCACTACCTTAATGAGTATTGGCGATGCCGTAATTTGTACCGACCACAGGGGCATCATCTCACAAATGAATGCAGTAGCCGAAACCTTAACAGGCTGGAGCTTTGCTGATGCCAAAGGAAAACCCCTCGATCAGGTCTTTAAAATCATCAATGAAAACGATCGGCAAACGGTTGAAAGCCCCTTCTCGAAGGTGATGAGCAGCGGTTCGATTGTTGGTCTGGCCAATCATACCTTGCTCATCTCCAACCATGGCGAAGAAATACCCATTGCCGACAGCGGTGCTCCCATTAAAAATGAAAAGGGAGAAATTACCGGAGTTGTTTTGGTTTTTCGTAATCAGAGCGAGGAAAGAGCCTATCAAAAACAAATCGCCAAAAGCGAAGCTCTGTTCCGGGAGTTGGTCGAATCGACCGACTCCATTGCATGGGAGTATGACCCGGAAAACGACAAATGGATTTATGTTGCCCCCCAGGCAACTCAAAAGCTGGGCTATTCGCCTGCTGAATGGACCAGTTTGAATTTCTGGAAAGAAAATATTCATCCCGATGAAAGGGAAACGATGGCTAAGCATTTTATGGCCAACATGGCCCCTGGAACTTCTCATTCAATGGAGTATCGCTTCAAACGAAAAGATGGCAGCTACCTTTGGCTTCGCGATGTGGTGTCGGTCGAGATGCAGAACAATAAGGCCGTTAAAATGCGGGGCGTGATGTTCGACATCACTGAACGAAAACGATCAGAGCTTGAGTTAAAGGAAAAAAACACCTTTATCCAAACAGTACTCGACCAGCTGCCCATTGGCATTGCCCTCAATGAAATCGATGCGGGAAATGCCTTCTACATGAACCGAAAATTTGAAGCGATTTATGGCTGGGAGGCATCTGAATTGAAAAACATTCCTTCTTTTTTTGAAAAAGTTTATCCCCAACAGGATTATCGAGAGAAAGTTATAAAAATGATCATGGAAGGAATCGAATCGGGTGATCCGCAAAAAATGCACTGGGAAAACATTATGATTACCCGAAGTGATGGCAGTCAAGGCTATGTAAATGCTGTCAACATACCGCTTCCCGAACAAAACACCATGGTATCAACAGTAGTCGATGTTACCAGCCAAACCCTTGCTGAAAAGGAATTGCAGGAAAGTGAACAACGTTTTCGAAACGCCATTTTGCTGGCCCCCATCCCCATTATGGTGCACGACGAAGATGGCAAAGTAATGAATATCAGCGAAGGATGGAGCCATTTCTCAGGCTATGAACTCAAAGACCTGCCCACGCTGAAAGACTGGACATTAAAGGCTTTAGGCCCCAATGCCCGGGAGTTTGAACAGTTTATGCCTGGAAGCGAAGGCAATGAGACGGCCCTCTTTAACAAAGAATTTGAGATCACCTCACAGTCGGGAGAGCAACGCATATGGAATTTCTACACCACTTCGCTGGGCGAAAACGGAGGAAAGAAAATCAAACTCATTATTGCACCAGACATTACGCAAAGAGTGCGGGCAAAAGAAGAAATAGCAGAACAAAAGAAACTGTTTGAAACCATGTTCAACAGCATCTCCGACGGGGTGGTTATTACGAATGCGAAAAGAGAAATCATTCTGGCCAACCAGGGGATGAAATCGACCTTTGGCTACGAAAACGATGAATTAATTGGTAAGACGACCGAAATACTCTATGCCGACCAGGGACATTACAATGAAACAGGAAACAGTTATTTTAATGAAGAAGCCGGAAGTAAAGAGAACTGGTATATTACCTATTACAAAAATAAACACGGTATCGTCTTTCCGGGAGAGACTTTTGGCGCCAAACTTTTTGACAACAACAACCAATGGATTGGCAATATCGGCATTATGCGAAACATTTCGGAGCGCGAGAAATTGATTTCCGACCTTATTGTTGCCAAGGAAAAGGCAGAAGAAAGCGACCGGCTAAAAACAGCCTTCCTGGCCAACATGAGTCATGAAATTCGAACGCCCATGAATGCCATTATGGGCTTTTCGAGTCTATTGCCTGAAGAAGACGACCGGAAAAAATTGGCCCAATATGCTGCCATTGTTGTTAAAAACTCAGAATACCTGGTTCACCTGATCGATGATGTAATGCTTTATTCAAAACTTCAGACCAATCTGCTTAAGTTCAATCCTGAAAAGTTTGAAATCAACGATTTACTCAGCGACCTGCGGCAACTCTTCAGAACAAAAGAAATAGAAACCGGCAACCAGTTTCTGACCAGCATTGCCAACAAACTAAGCCTTCCGGTTTTCACCGATTACGACAAACTCAAACAACTGTTAAGTAACCTCATTTCGAATGCCTTTAAATACACCTTTAACGGAAGTATTACAATGGGAGTCGAAGAAAATGAGAACCAGCTTCTGTTCTTTGTAAAGGACACAGGAATTGGAATTCCTGAAACAGAAGCAAAGCATGTATTCGATCGTTTTTACCGTGCGCGCAACGTTCAAAAGGGTACTATTGGCGGAACCGGCCTTGGCCTAAGTATTGTTAAGGAACTTGCCACTTTACTTGGAGGTACTGTTTGGTTTGAAAGCAAACAGGATGAAGGAAGCACCTTTTATTTTTCACTGGAGACAAGAAAAGATACTGAAAAGTGATTTATCTCGATTACAATGCCACAACCCCCATTTCCCCGGAGGTTGTAGCCGAAATGCGGCCCTGGTTCGACACGAGTTATGGTAACCCTTCAAGTGCTTATGCCATTGGCCGAACCAGCAAGGATGCCATTTATAAAGCACGTAAGCAGGTCGCGCGTTTGCTCAATGCCAGGCCCGAAGAAATTGTATTTACAAGTGGTGCCACCGAATCAAACAATTTGGCCATTCAGGGTTTTGTACTTGCCAATAAAGAGAAGGGAAAGCACATTATTACTTCGGCTGTCGAACATCCGGCGGTGCTTGAAGTATGCAAACACCTGGCCACCCGGGGCTATGAAATTACCTGCCTTCCGGTTAATGCTTTGGGCCGGGTTGATCCTGCCGATGTTGAAAAGGCCATTCGCCCCGATACGGTACTCATTAGCATCATGCACGCCAATAACGAGGTGGGAACCATTCAAGCCATCAGCGAAATTGCCACCATTGCAAAGAAAAACCGGATTGCTTTCCACACCGATGCGGCTCAATCGCCGGGCAAAATTGAAGTGGACGTACAGCAACTAGGCGTTGACCTGCTCACCATTGCCGGGCATAAAATGTATGCGCCCAAAGGCATTGGCGCCTTGTATATCAGGCAGGGTGTTAAAATTGAAAATTTATTTCATGGCGCAAGTCAGGAAAAGGGCATCCGTCCGGGAACCGAAAATGTGCCTTACATTGTTGGGCTGGGAAAAGCTTGTGAACTGGCACAACAAAACCTTACGGCCAACAGCACACACCTTTCAATGCTCCGTGACCAGCTCCTTCGTGGCTTGCAGGAAAAATTGGGAACCACTGTAAAAGTAAACGCCGAGCTGTCGAGTTGCTTGCCAAATACCCTAAGCGTAGCATTTGAAAAAATCGAAGCACATACCTTGGCTTCAATCATTGAAAAAGAAGTCTGTATCTCCACCGGATCGGCCTGTCATGCCGATTCAATTGAAATATCACCAGTGTTGACAGCCATGAATATCGACAGGTTGACTGCTGCAAGCACGGTTCGTATTTCGCTTGGGAAACCAACTACTGAGGAGGAAATCATAAAGGCCATTGAAATCATTACAAAGGCAGTTAATCAATTAAAGAAATAAATGTATTAACATTGACAAATTTAATATCTATTTTACCGGGAATTTGTTGACTGACCTTGCCGATAACTTTGTCAAACCGGGCGGAGAATCACTTTATATCGACGAGGTACCCAAATAAACCGAAATCGATCGCAACAGCTATATTGCTGCCGACGGGATCGAATATGGATATGCCAATCATATTCCGCTTTGGCTTTTTGGCTTTTTATATTGATCCGTCTTGTTCAAAATCACTAACTTCGCAACATGGAAACTCGAAAAAAACCCAAATTTCATAAGCGTATCTTTTGGGATGTCGATTTTGAGCAACTCGATTATGATACCAAAGCCAATTTCGTGATAGAACGGGTATTTGAACGGGGCGATGTAGACGATATACGTCAGTGCCGCAGGTATTATGGCGATGAGAAAGTAACGGAGGCATTGCTGAATGCAAAATTTCTTCCTTTGCATACCATTTACTTTGCAAGTGCAGTAATAGATAAACCTATTGAAGAATTCAGATGCTACACACTGAGACAATTGAACCCGGAACTTTTTCCGTATTAACAGAACTGATGGGGATTGATGAACTCCAATCTTTTTCTTTGGTTGGTGGTACTGCCCTCGCACTGCGATTTGGTCACCGTAGTTCAATCGATATTGATTTATTTTTACACGAGAAATTTGATATTCCTAAAATTGTTAAAGTACTGGAACGAAATTTTGAAACTCGTTTCTCATACAAACAACAACATACGCAGTTTGGTATTTTTTGCTTTATCGATGAAGTGAAGGTTGATATTGTTTACTATCCACATCTGCCAATTTATCAAATTGAAACCGAACAAAAAATCAGAATGTACAGCGATGCTGATATCGCAGCAATGAAAATTCAAGCGATATTGGGTCGCGGTAAGAAAAAAGACTTTTGGGATCTTTATGAACTTTTACAACGATACTCTTTAAACCAGATCATCGATTGGCACAAACAAAAATATCCAAACCAAATGCTGACCATTAGCATACCCCATGCAATTACCTATTTTGTAGATGCCGATAACAGCGAAACTCCTGTTAGTTTTAAAGGTCAAACCTGGGAAAAAATTAAAAAGGGCATTAGTAAGGTAGTGCGCGATTATCTGAGCTGATCAGTATTTATTACTTCGACCAGGCTAAACGGAGTTGATCATACCTTACCCTTTTCCCAAACAAGCATCAATTCTGCTTACGAGCAGGTCGGTTTCTTCTTCGTCCCTGGTTGTAAGCCCCGCCTCTGGTATTTTCTCCGTTGGCTGCAAAAACCCGCTGTCGGTCTCCCGACTGACTAGAACGTTTTGCTTTCCTCTGATTCGAAGTTTCCCGCGTTTTTGGAGCCGATTCCCTTGAATCACCTTCCTCTTCATGCATAAAAGGATGCTTCTCAATTACAGGTATCTGCTGATCGATGAGCTTTTGAATGGCACGCAGATAAGTGCGCTCTTCGCGGTCGCAAAACGAGACCGACTCACCGCCTGCATTGGCCCGCCCGGTGCGTCCGATACGGTGCACATAGGTTTCGGGAACGTTGGGCAAATCGTAATTGATGACCAACGATAGTCCGGATACGTCGATTCCCCGGGCTGCAATATCGGTTGCTACCAGTACCTTCAATTCCCCTTTCTTAAAACTTCCCAGTGTTTTCTGTCTTTGTGTCTGCGATTTATTGCCATGAATGGCATCGGCCGTTACACCAGCTTTTTTAAGCACCCGCGCTATTTTATCAGCACCATGTTTGGTACGCGAGAAGACCAGCACACTTTCGTAATTTTCCTCTTTCAGTAAATGAACAAGGAGCTTTGGTTTATTGGGTTTGGTAACAAAGTAAGCCAACTGTCCTACCTTTTCGGCTGTTGTTTGTTCGGGATTGATGGTAATCTTTTTAGGATCACCCAGTATTTTGTGTGACAGGGCTACAATTTCAGCCGGCATGGTTGCCGAGAAAAAGAGCGACTGACGTTCGATGGGCAATTTGGCAATCACTTTCCGTATATCGTGTACAAAACCCATATCGAGCATGTGGTCGGCTTCGTCGAGCACAAAATGCTCCACATCGTTCAGGTGAATGAATCCCTGATTAATCAGGTCGAGCAGGCGTCCGGGAGTGGCAACCAATACGTCCACACCACTTTTAAGGGCCATTACCTGGTTGTTTTGTTTTACTCCGCCAAAAATCACGGTGTTTCTAAGACCGGTATAACGGCCATAATGGGTAAAACTCTCTCCAATTTGCAAGGCCAGCTCACGTGTTGGAGTGATTACCAGCGCATTAATTCTGCGCTTTCCTTTTCGTTGATCTATTTTCTGATAAAGCTGCTGCAATATAGGGATTGCAAATGCGGCTGTTTTTCCTGTTCCGGTTTGTGCACATCCCAGCAAATCGTTGCCTTTCAGCAAAATTGGTATCGACTGTTCCTGTATTGGCGTTGGATGAGTATAACCTTGTAGCTCGATGGCTTTTAAGAGGGGATCAATTAATGCTAATTCTTTAAATGTCATGTAAATTGTATAAGGGCGCAAAGATAGGTGAAAACTTTTGATTTATAACATTTTAAAAAAACAGCCCCGAAACCGGGGCCATCACCAAAAATCTTTTGCGCTTAAGTAACTGAATAGCTGACAACAGCATGTTTCAAATCAGCTATTTCTTTTTTCGCTTTTTCTTTTGTTCGTAACGTTCTTCTTCCAGTGCTGCCTTTTTCATTACGGCTTTCCAGTCGTTTTCTTCGTTTCCGCCAAGCAACAAAGTTGCTTTGTAGTCGCCTTTTGCTATTTCAACTTTTTCAATCTCCCTGCCGATGTATTCTTCAATTTCAGCCAACATGGCTTCCTCTTCTTCGCTACAGTACGAAAAGGCAGATCCCTTTTGCATCCCTCTGCCGGTACGGCCAATGCGGTGTACATAGTTTTCAGCCTTGTCGGGCAGGTCGTAATTAACCACCACATCCACATTGGGGATGTCGATTCCACGGGCACTGACATCGGTAGCAATTAAGACTTTTACCTCGCCACTTCTGAACAACTGCATCGAGGTATTCCGCTCTTCCTGTGTTTTTCCGCTGTGAATATTCACCGTATGAATGTTTACCCGTGCCATTGCTTTCATCACCCTTTCGGCCCTTACCTTGGTACGAACAAAAACAAGAATCTTGCTTTCGGGATATTCCTCAATCAAACGCTCAAGAAAGAAACGTTTGTCATCCATGGCAATGTGCGCCACATAGTGCGTAATATTTTTTGATACCAAATTCTCGGGTGCAATCTGAATGCGTATTGGATTGTTCACCAAGGAATAAGCCAGCTTTTTAATTTGCGGATTAATGGTGGCCGAAAAATACAATGTTTGCCGCTTTTTAGGCAGGAAGCGAATCAAATCAGTAATGTCCTTATAAAAACCGCGATCGAGCATCTGGTCGGCTTCATCCAGAATCAACAAGCCTGCGTTTCGCAAATTAAGGTGTTGCTGATGAACCAGGTCGAACAAACGCCCCGGGGTGGCTACCAGTACGTCGATTCCCTTTTGCAGCTTTTCAATTTGTGGATCCTGATCCACTCCCCCAATTAATGCCAGACTTTTAATGCCTGTACCTGTCGATAATTGCTTAAAAACCTGATCGATCTGCAAGGCCAGCTCATGGGTGGGAGCCATCACAACACAACGTATGCCGTCGACCTTCTTTTTTGTGAGACCAAGCAAGTGCAACACCGGAATAACAAAAGCCGCTGTTTTACCAGTACCGGTCTGGGCAATGGCCAGCACATCCTCCCCTTTCAAAACATGAGGTATGGTTTTGAACTGAATATCAGTAGGACGTTTAAATCCGGCAGCCTCAAGGTTCTGCTTTATACGTGGATGAATGGAATAAGCTTCAAACTTCATTGATTCAATTTTAAGCCGCAAAGGTACATTTTATTCTGTGCATGAAATACCCTGTTTCATTTTTCCCGCCTATACCAGCTGCAGCACCGCCACCCAAAACGGAATGGCCAGCAAACAAATGCCATAACTGATGAGCATGATGCTTCCTATGGTCTGCCGATCACCGCCATAAGCCCTCACCTGTAAAATCAACGCGGTTGCAGGTGCAGCTGCCGATTCAATCATTAACATATTTGCCAACAGTGGATTGATCTGCTTCAACCCGGTCAGATAAATCACTGCAAGCACAATCAAAGGCAAAAGCATGTATTTGATTACCGAGAGTTTAATCAAATCCGACAATTTAGGAAACTGTTTTAACGAAATGCTTCCCAGAGTTGCTCCAAGTACAATGTTTGATACAGGAATGGTAGCATCCCCCACCAGGCCCACTGCATCCATCACCATGGAAGGAACAAAGCGATGAAGTCCCAGAAAAACAAGCATCAGGGTTGCCAGCGCCGAAACCAATGGCGGGGTTACAAACTCACGGGCTTTAACCGTCTTAAAGCTGCTGCCTGTAATCAGCACCTTTCCAATACTCCATACAATGGGCATAAAACCAATAAGGTAAAGAAAATTGTAAAGGGTATAGCGATCAAATTCGTCGGGATACATGAACATCCCAATGGGTAAAACCAGATAAATGGCATTCTGCATCGATGCCAGCGGGAAAAGAAATTGCTTTTCGTGTGCCTTTCTAAAATAAAAAAGATAACCCAGGGCAATACCAATGAAGATCATGGTAGCGCTGCTCAGGGGAATCATCCACCAGTAAGCGATTTCTCCAGGACGAAAACTGCTACTTATTTTCGAAAACAGCATCGCAGGCAATAGAATATTCACGGTTACTTTCGACAGGGCTTTAACCTGTTCGTCGCTAATAATCCCTTTCCTTACCAATAACCCGGCACCCACAATAATTATAAAAATACGCCCAACGGCACCCAGCATGGTGCCAAAAGCTTCGGTAAAAACTTCAATCATAGTCGACAAAGATAAACGTTTAGCCTAAATGCCAATCAAACTTCCCCTGCTTGAATAAAGAATGATCACAACCATGGAACCGAACGGGAATTCATTTTTCACTTGTTATGCCATAACAACACATGCATCTTTCCTGATGGAAGGGTGCATTTTTTATTACTGACTAATTACATGGACAAACAATAACTCTGAACCACTGTTATAATTATTGTTAAAAAACAACGCATTCATCCTAGTATTTAAATAGGATTTGTTAACTTTGTATCATTATGTTACAGAAAATGGGAAATATCATCATCGCCCTGTTGATCTTACTATCGTCAACAGGCCTTGTTATATCTCAACATTTCTGCAATGACCAGTTGGTAGAAACAGCCATTAACAGTGAAGCAGAAAGTTGCTGCGACGACGGGAACTGCTGCACAACAAACACGGTGCTCATCCAGCTTGACGAAGATGCTGTTAACCAAACACAACTACAGCTTCCCGCTAGCGAAATCAATCAACTTTTTTTGCCGGTCATCATCGCTTTTCTAAACAATCAGCTAAGTGATGCCCCTGTAAAAGAAATATTGCAGATGGCCGCTCCGCCACCTGCCGAAATAAAAACTTTTTTAGCATTTATTCAAAACTACCGTCTTTGAATACATTCTCATTGTAGTGGCATTGCAAATATTATAGCAATGCCAGATTAATAATGCAATTGTGAATCATTCAAATCGTTCGTATGCTGAATAAAATCATTCGTTTTTTTCTTGAAAACAAACTAGTTACAATCCTGTTCCTCACCGGCCTGGTAGCCTGGGGAGTTGTAACCTCGCCCTTTGGCTGGCAAATCGGGGCATTGCCATCGGATCCTGTTCCGGTGGATGCCATTCCCGATATCGGTGAAAACCAGCAAATAGTTTTTACCGAATGGCCGGGGCGCTCGCCACAGGATATTGAAGACCAGATTTCGTATCCACTCACTACTTATCTGCTGGGAATTCCGGGTGTAAAATCCATCCGCAGTTCATCCATTTTCGGCTTTTCCAGCATCTTTATCATTTTTGAAGAAGACATTGAGTTTTACTGGTCGCGTTCCCGGATACTGGAGAAGCTGGCTTCGTTGCCATCCAATCTTTTGCCGGATGGAGTGCAGCCGGCGCTGGGCCCCGATGCCACCGCGCTCGGACAGGTGTATTGGTACACCATCGAAGGTCGCGACAAAGAGGGCAATCCTACCGGTGGCTGGGACTTGCACGAAATACGTACCGTTCAGGATTTCTATGTAAAATACGGGCTGAATGCTACCGAAGGAGTTTCGGAAGTCGCTTCCATTGGTGGTTTTGTACAGGAATACCAGATTGATGTCAATCCTGATGCCCTGAAGGCCTACAACATTCCACTTCACAAAGTGATGATGGCGGTCCGGAATTCGAACAGGGATGTTGGTGCAAAAACCATCGAAATTAACCAGGCAGAATACCTGGTGCGCGGATTGGGCTACATTAAAAGTGTGGAAGACATTGAAAAAGCCGTTGTGGCCGTTCAGGAGAATGTGCCCATCCGTATTCAGGATATTGGCGTGGTCAATTTAGGCCCATCCACCCGGCGCGGTGCCCTGGACAAAGACGGAGCCGAAGTGGTTGGAGGGGTTGTGGTGGCACGTTACGGAGCCAATCCATTGCAGGTAATCAACAAGGTAAAAGATAAAATCAAAGAGATTTCACCTGGCCTCCCCAAGAAAACGTTGTCCAACGGGGTGGAAAGCCAGCTCACAATCGTTCCGTTTTACGACCGTTCAGGTCTTATTTACGAAACATTGGGAACGCTCGAAGAGGCTATTTCACTGCAAATTCTGATTGTCATCCTTGTGGTTATCGTGATGGTGTACAATTTGCGTGCTTCATTTCTGATTTCCAGTCTATTGCCCATTTCCGTGCTGATGGTTTTTATTGCGATGCGCTATTTTGGTGTCGATGCCAACATTGTGGCTTTATCGGGTATTGCCATTGCAATCGGGACGATGGTCGATTTGGGGGTGATTCTTTCGGAGAACATCATCAAGCATGTTGATGAAGCCCCGCCCGGACAGAAACTGATAACCACCATTTACAACGGCGCTTCCGAAGTAAGTTCTGCAATATTAACTGCGGTTTCAACCACCATTGTAAGTTTTATCCCTGTATTTACCATGCAGGCCGCCGAAGGAAAATTGTTTGGCCCGCTGGCTTTTACCAAAACCTTTGCACTGATTGCAGCACTCATTGTTTCCCTTTTCATTTTGCCCATGCTGGCCCACTGGTTTTTTGGCGCCCGCATTAAAAGCCGCACGATTAGAAAATGGGTGAATAGAATGCTCATTCCTGCTGGAATAATCTTACTGATTTTCGGCCAGACCTGGGCTGGTTTAATCCTGCTGGCTTTTGGATTAGTTGGTGTGTTGAAAGAGTTTAGAGGTGAGAAGCTAGAGACTAGAGATGAGAAGTTAGAAGAAAAAGGCGCTACTTTTTGGAATACCTCAATTCAGGGGAAATTAAAATCATTCACCCAATGGCTACTTGAGCATGCCGAAATCATTATTGTACTTATTGGTGTAATCTGGCTGCTGGCCAAATACTGGCTTCCGCTGGGACCTGCCAAAAGCCTGGTAATGAACGTTGCTTTTGTGGCCTTGCTGGTGATGCTGATTTTAGGGTTCTTCACAATTTTGGAGTATTTCTACAAACCCATACTCAAATGGTGTTTGAACCATAAAGTCACCTTCCTTTTGATTCCTTCCTTCCTGATTCTTTTCGGGGCAACAACATGGATGGGTTTCAACAACATCTTTGGTTTTGTAGCCAAAGGTTTTGATGCCATGGGATGGAATGTCCGTACCACCAAAGTATGGTCAGGATTGAGCCACACCTTTCCCGCCATCGGGAAGGAATTTATGCCTTCGCTCAACGAGGGAAGCTTTTTGCTGATGCCCACTTCCATGCCCCATTCTGGTTTTGAATACAACCGAAAAGTATTAGGACAACTGGATATGCTTATTTCCAACATCCCTGAGGTGGAAATTACCGTGGGAAAATTAGGAAGAGTTGAATCGGCACTCGACCCGGCGCCCATTTCAATGTATGAAAACGTGATTAATTATAAGCCGGAATACCTGCTGAATGAGCGAGGCCATCGGATGCGATTTAAAGTGGACAGGGACAAACGTTTTATTCTCGCTTCGGGAGATACGCTTTCCAACGAGGAAGCATTGAAGCGAGGCGTTTCGCGTGAAGATTTAACTCCCGATGACCGCGGAAACTATTACCGCAACTGGCGGCCTGAAATCAAGTCGCCCGACGACATCTGGAATGAAATTGTAAAAGTGGCTAAAATCCCGGGGGTTACGTCTGCGCCAAAACTTCAGCCCATTGAAACACGGCTGGTGATGCTGCAAACCGGAATGCGCGCCCCCATGGGAATTAAAGTATATGGCCCCGACCTGCCCACCATTGAAGCATTCGGAATGCAACTGGAAGAGGTATTAAAAGAAGTTCCTTCAGTAAAAGCCGAAGCGGTGTTTGCCGACCGGATTGTGGGCAAACCCTACCTGCACCTCAACATCAA
Organism: Roseimarinus sediminis; assembly: GCF_050433125.1. NCBI lineage: Bacteria > Pseudomonadati > Bacteroidota > Bacteroidia > Marinilabiliales > Prolixibacteraceae > Roseimarinus > Roseimarinus sediminis. The sequence continues at coordinate 274,235 of NZ_JBNPXV010000003.1, forward strand.
CCGTGAGAAAATTTCGCGTTATGGCTTAAGCATTGAAGATGTACAGCAAACCATCGAAACAGCCATTGGTGGCATGACAATTACGTCAACAGTGGAAGGTCGTGAACGTTTTCCGGTGAGGGTACGCTATCCACGTGAACTTAGGGACAATCCTGAATCGCTGCAAAGAATCTTAGTTCCAACACCAACAGGCGCACAAATCCCCCTCTCACAGCTTGTTGATTTTGAATATGTAAGAGGTCCACAGGCAATAAAAAGCGAGGAGACTTTTTTGGTGGGGTATGTTTTATTTGATAAAAAAGAGGGGTTCTCCGAAGTAGGAGTAGTCAACGATGCGCAGCGTGCCATTCAGGCCCGGATTGATTCAGGGGAATTAAGCGTTCCGGCAGGAATCAGCTACAAGTTTTCGGGAAGTTACGAGAACCAGGTAAGAGCTGAAAAGCGCCTTTCCATCATTGTGCCGCTGGTTTTGGTCATTGTATTTCTGATTCTCTACTTTCAGTTTAAATCAGTTGCCACTTCACTGATGGTCTTTTCAGGCATTGCCATGGCCTTTAGCGGTGGCTTTATGATGCTTTGGCTTTACGAGCAGGGCTGGTTTATCGATTTTACCCTGTTTGGCACCAACATGCGCGAATTGTTCCAGATGCACACCATTAACCTGAGTGTGGCGGTGTGGGTAGGCTTTATTGCACTGTTTGGCATTGCAACCGACGATGGTGTATTGATGGCCACCTACCTCGACCAGAGTTTTGCCCGGAACAAAACCGATCATCTGAAGGGAATCCGCGCGGCTGTGATTGAAGCCGGACAACGGAGAATCAAACCTGCAGCCATGACCTCGGCAACTACGATTATCGCCTTGCTGCCCATTTTGACCTCAACCGGTCGCGGCTCCGATATCATGATTCCGATGGCCATCCCGGCTTTCGGAGGGATGATTTTTGCCGCCGTTACCTATTTTATTGTGCCGGTGTTATACAGCATGCGGGAAGAGCAAAAACTAAAAAGGAGTCAGTCATGAAGAAATTAATAACTATAATAATCATTCTCATTTCAGGAATAAGTGCTGTGAAGGCACAAACACTGGACAGCTACCTTGAAATGGCGGCCAAAAATAACCCGGGCTTGCAAGCCAAATACAAGGAATTTGAGGCAGCTATGCAGAAAATTCCGCAGGTAAACGCACTGCCCGATCCATCGTTCTCTTTCGGCTACTTCCTTTCACCGGTCGAAACGCGGGTTGGACCGCAACGTGCTAAATTTTCGCTCAGTCAGCTATTTCCATGGTTTGGAACGCTGAAGGCAAAAGGAGATGCTGCAGCTTTAATGGCTGAGGCAAAATACCAGTCATTTCTGGAAGCCCGGAACAAGTTGTATTTTGATGTGTCTGCCGCTTATTACCCGTTGTACGAATTACAACAGATGCAGGAAATCGAGCGGAAAAACATCAAAATCCTGGAATCGTATAAAACCATTGCCACCGGGAAATTCGGGAACGGTGCTGCTCCCATGGTCGATGTGCTGCGCGTGGATATCATGTTGAAAGACGCGCAAACCAACCTCGAAATTCTGAATAAAAAGGAACTCGCGCTGGTTTCCAGATTCAACAACCTGTTAAACCGGAGTGTGGAGTTGGATGTGATTGTGCCCGACACTCTGTTGACTGATTTTGAAATCAGCAGTTCAAAAGATTCGCTGCTGACAAAAAATCCAATGCTTGCCGCGCTGGAACTAAAAACCAGGGCAAGTAAAGTTAACGAAATAGTTGCCCAAAAACAGGGACTGCCAAATATTGGCGTTGGTTTGGATTACGTAGTTGTTGGAGAACCTTTAGGCATGTCGGTTGCCGATGCAGGCAAAGATGTGCTGATGCCGATGGTTTCTCTAAGCATTCCTCTTTTTCGCAAAAAATACGATGCAGCCAAAAAAGAAGCACAGTTCATGCAGGAAAGTTACTTGCTGCAGAAAGAGAATGCGCTCAATTCACTCTCTTCGGAATTCGACCGGACACTGTTCGAAATTTCACAACAACTTGATTTACTGGAATTGTATCGGGAGCAGATTGCCACAACGCAACAATCGCTCAACCTGCTGTTTAGTTCGTATGGCAACTCAGGTAAAGCGTTCGAAGAAGTACTGCGCATGCAACAAAAACTGCTTCAATACGAAAAACTGATGGCTAAAGCCACAGTCGAATATCACACGGCAATGGCCAGATTGGATTATATAACTGCAAAAAATACAAACAATGAACAATAAAAAAACAATTATCACAGCAATTGTCACCCTGGTTGTTGGATTACTATTGGGATGGCTGATTTTCGGCGGTTCGGAAGCTGAACCTGCAGACGAACACCTGCACGATACCGAAGTGGCGGAAGAAACTACGTGGACCTGCTCCATGCACCCGCAGATTCGCCAGTCAGAACCTGGCGACTGCCCTATTTGCGGAATGGATTTGATTCCGCTGGAAAATGAAAATAATGATGAAGGTCTCGATCCAAACGCTATCAGTATGTCGCCGACAGCCATGCAACTGGCAAATATACAAACGGCAATTGTGGGGAATATGGATTCGGTAAAAAAGGTCAGGCTTAACGGAAAAGTGCAGTCCGACGAACGGTTAGTTTACTCGCAGTCGTCGCACATTCCCGGCAGGATAGAAAACCTGATGGTAAATTTTACGGGAGAATATGTACAAAAAGGACAAGTAATCGCTTCAATTTACTCACCCGATTTGGTGACCGCGCAGGAAGAGCTGTTTGAAGCCCAAAATATCGGGGAATCGCAGCCTGCACTATTCCGTGCAGCCCAAGAGAAATTGAAAAACTGGAAACTCACAGAAGAACAAATTCAGCAAATACTGGAATCGGGGGCTGTACAGGAAAACTTTGAAATTCGTGCCGATGTATCAGGTTACGTTGCAGAAAAAATAGTGAACACCGGCGATTATATCAGCCGTGGCCAGGCAATCTATAAAATTGCCGATTTAACGCGTGTATGGATTTTGTTTGATGTATATGAATCGGATATGCCGTGGGTTAATCAGGGCGAAAAAGTTGCATTTACCATTGCTTCTTTGCCCGGAAAAACCTTCGAAGGTGAAATCTCTTTCATCGACCCGGTGATTGATCCAAAAACCCGGGTGGCAAAAGCCCGGGTGGTAGTGGCAAATCCAAACCTGGCATTAAAACCCGAAATGTTTGCATCGGGAGTGGCTGAGGCCCAATTATCCGGCGACAATGAAGCCCTTGTTGTGCCTAAATCGGCCGTAATGTGGACAGGCAAACGCTCGGTGGTTTACATCAAATCGAGTTCCGAACAAGGTGTTAATTTTATAATGCGTGAAGTGACTTTAGGACCTGCTTTGGGCGAAAGCTATGTTATTGAAAGCGGATTGATGGAGGGAGAAGAAATCGCGGTAAACGGAACCTTCAGCATCGATGCTGCCGCGCAGCTGGCCGGCAAACCAAGCATGATGCAGCGCCCCGAAAGCAAAACTATGGAAGTACCACAGCTATTCCGCCAACAAATTACAGAAGTAGCCAGGGCTTACTTCAACATCAAGAATGCACTGGTTAACGACGACCCGGAAACAGCTCAAAAAGCAGCCGGAAAAGTTTCGACAACGATCGAAAATGTGAACATGCAACAGCTCGAAGAAGAAGCCCATCAACGCTGGATGCCCCTGCAGAAAAAGCTGAAGGGAGCTTCTGCAATGATTTCAGCAAACGCTGACATTGAAAAACAGCGGGAGCATTTCAATACCTTGTCCGATGCCATGCTGGAAACCACCGAATCGTTCGGTCTTGAAATCGACAAAACCTACCGGCAGTTCTGTCCTATGGCTTTTGACGATAAAGGTGCCTTTTGGCTTAGTGAATCCGAAGAAGTATTGAATCCCTATTTTGGTGATATGATGCTTCGTTGTGGCGAAGTAAAGCAAACCTACCATAAAGGACAAGCAACTTATTTGAAAGACGATTCAGCCACACAACAAGCTGGATCGCATCATCATTAATCCTAATACTCATTAAAATTACATCAATATGAAAACAAAAATCTTAAGTTTAGTAAGTGTGTTCCTTTTAGGAACAAGTATGGTATTTGCACAGGCAAAAACTGAGAAATTTGAAGTGAAAGGAAATTGTGGTATGTGCGAAAAACGCATCGAAAAAGCTGCCAAAACAGTCGAAGGTGTCAGTCTTGCCGACTGGAACAAAGAAAACAAAATGCTTGAGCTAAGCTTTGATGAATCGAAAACCACCTTACACAAAGTACAAATGGTAATTGCCAAGGCAGGCCACGATACCCCCATGCACAAAGCCAAAGATGAAGTTTACAACAAACTTCCCGACTGCTGCAAATATGATCGCAGCGAAACTAAAAAGGAAATGAAAGGTCATGAAGGCCACAAGCATTAATTAAAAGAAAGGCTGTCTGAGACAAGGCAGCCTTTTTTTTCTGCTGAAAAAACCCAGACATCATTTTTTACCCTTAAAACTTATAATTAACAAGCACTTTCCCCTGCTCGTCCCTTACTATAGCAATGCATAACGCATCGGTTTTTTTAAACGGCAGGATCCAGCGATGTGCGTCACCATTTAAAGGATAGTTGGCCAGCTTTTGTCCATTCAGCTTAAATACTTCCACTTTCGAAAGTTTGCCCCCATAGGCATTTCGGTTTATAGTCAGCGAATTACTTACACCGCTATAGGATAGCGTGACCAATCTCACTTCAGTATTTTCTTCAACCCTGTTAATGCTCTTGCTTGCCTGGCAATCGTTGTAATTTTCATTGAGATAAATCGTTTCACCATTATGTTCGAAACAAACAAACTCCCAAAAATGCTGACCACAGGTAGGCACATTCGTCACCGCAGTCAATAAACCATCTTTCACTCCGCCGATCCCCTCAATCCAGTATTCAAATTCATGATAATACCCTCGTGACTGTTTCACCTTGTATCGTTTACGGTAGCTTTCACCAATCAGCACCGAATCAATTTCAATAATTACAGAAAAATCGTAAGAGAAATCGGTGTGAAAAACGGTATCACCAGCTTCTGTATTGAAATCGTAAAGCAGTACTTCCTGTTCATTGTATTCATTGAATAAAAAACCTCCACCACAATAAAACACTTTTTTTCCTTCTTCTCTTAACAAACCCCAAAACACTTCACTTTGCTGCCCGGCAGACGGAAAACCAGAATAAAGCTTCAAATAGTTGATTCCCTGGCAAGTTGAATCACCATCGAGATAAAATCTTGCGACATAAGGAACTGGTTCTTCTTCCTGGCAGGTCGATTTGATAAAAATATTCCAGTTTGCATTTTCGGTCGGAAAAGCGGTGTACTCCTGAGCCAAAGCAGTTGTAAGTATCAAAAAAGCAAACAGTGAAAGCTGAATTCTTTTCATGGCTTTTGATATTAGTTGATTGAATTTGGGTTCTTTGGATCAAATCTAACAAGTTATCGCCACATAAAAAACATAAAACTCACAAAATTATCTACTTACATAACTGCTTTAAAAATTCATTCAATTCATTATATTTGTGTCCGATGCTCAGGAAAAAAGCAGCCATATTGTTTCTTTTAATCGCCAACTCAGTGATATTGGCACATGCTTTCGTACCCCATCATCATCACTACGAAAAAGTATGTATCGTCACTTCAAACAGTGAATGCGAAGATGAGAACCACCAGAATCACCACAGCGATCATCAAAAAGGACATGACCATCATAAAGGAGAAGAAGCATGCTTGTTGAAAAAAGCATCCGCCATTTTGTCTAATTCTGGTGTTGATAGAAATAATTTTCTTTCGCTTATTCTAATCGATTTACCAGACGAACACGCTGTTCTACCTCAACAAAATCTGATTCCGGAGTTTTTAAAGCACAACTATGAATCTGTAACGCCATTCTACTCAAATAAGTGCGTCAAATCGTTTGGCCTACGTGCCCCTCCCGTCGCCTAAATTCAACTTCCAACATTTTACTGTTCAGGCATAAATGGCAGCCACCGATAATTTGCAGAGCTCCCTTATATGCTGATAAATCGTTTTTCACTACATTAAAAAATACGAACAATGAGATTTCAATATTTCTACGTTGCAGTACTTGCATTTTTACTGGTGCAATGCAACAAACAATACGTGCATGATGGTCATGAAGAAGAAAGCACTATCCTTACAGAGGGAAATGAGCATGAGCATGATGAAGAATCTATACAAATTACTTTCTACAGCAAAAAATTCGAAGTATTTGCCGAAGCAAAAGCTTTTATGGAGGGCCAGCCTTCCTACATTCTTGCACATTTTACGCATCTTGAGAACTTCAAACCACTAACAAATGGAGAAGTTTCTGCAAAGTTGCTAGTGGAAGGAAATGTAGTATCGCAAACGGTAACTTCACCAATTAGGCCGGGCATTTACGAATTTGACATTAAACCCGAAACACCGGGCCATGGCCAGCTAATTTTTACCATCGACACCAGCCAAATCGTTGCTGAAGTTTTCGTGAATGAGCACCAGCATGACAGTGTTGCGCTTCATGAACATGCTGAAGAAGAACACACAGTTTCACAGGGAGATGTTGTGTTTACCAAAGAGCAATCGTGGAAAGTTGAATTTGCAACTGCCCTTCCATATTATGAACCCTTTGGACCGGTTATCAAAACTTCCGGTAAAGTCATGCCTGCTCCCGACGATCAGCTTATTATAGCAGCCAAAACAAACGGGTTTGCAAGTATTAAACGGCAACAATTAATGACTTCGGGAACTGAAGTAACTACAATGCAGGTAGTAATGAACATTGCTGGAAACAACCTGGCCGAAAATAATGCCAGTGTGCGCTATGAAACAGCCAAAAACAATTTCGAAAAAGAAAGTAAAAACTATGAGCGAATAAAGTCTCTTGCAAATCAGCAAATCGTTTCAGAAAAAGAACTTTTGGCCGCAAAGACCAGTTTTCAAAATGCAAAAATTTTGTTTGAAAACCTGAACTCAAATTTCAACAATGAGGGGCAACAGGTCATTGCGCCAGTCACTGGTACAATCAACCAGGTGATGGTTGAGAACGGACAATATGTTGAAGCCGGTCAGCCCTTGTTTTCGATACTCAAAAACAAACGACTGCTAATAAGGGTCGATATACAACCCAAGTATGCCTCGGTCATCGGTTCTTTTAACGATGCCATCATTCGAAACGTGCAAAACAACAAGACTTATACTTTAAACCAATTAAATGGCACGGTGGTTTCGCATGGTCGTTCAATAAACACCGAGAATTTTCTCCTTCCTGTATATCTTGAAGTGGATGCCCAAAGCGATCTGATTTCCGGAAGTTTTACCGAAGTCTATCTGAAAAGTAAGAACGAGCATCCTGTTATCAGCATTCCCAATACATCTATTTTAGAAGAATACGATCATTTTTATGTTTACGTGCAGAAGACACCTGAACTTTTCGAGAAGCGCGCCATCACACCCGGCAGCACCGATGGAATCAAAACTTCCATTATCAGCGGCATCGAATCCCACGAACGAGTAGTCACCAAAGGAGCTTATCTTTTAAAACTTTCTCAATCGACAGGTACGCTTGATGCACATTCTGGTCACGTTCATTAAAAATATAAACCATGTTGGATAGGATAATAAAATTCTCACTCAAAAATAAATACCTCATTCTAATATCAGCTGTTTTGCTGATCGTTGCCGGTGTACAAACTGCCCGTAACATGGATGTTGATGTATTTCCCGATCTCACTGCTCCTACTGTAGTGATTATGACCGATGCACACGGCATGGCATCGGAAGAGGTTGAAAGACTGGTCACCTACCCTATTGAAACCGCCGTAAACGGAGGTACCAGTGTGCGCCGTGTCCGTTCAGCTTCTTCACAAGGTTTTTCATTCGTATGGGTCGATTTCGACTGGGGCACCGACATTTACAAAGCCCGGCAAATTGTTAGCGAGAAGCTGATAACTGTTGCATCGCAAATGCCAATCGGTGTTGGTCAACCAATTTTGGCTCCTCAGTCAAGCGTAATGGGCGAAATCCTATTTATCGGTTTAAAATCGGATTCTACCAGCATGATGGATTTACGAACCATCGCCGAATGGAATATAAAACCATTGATACTGGCAACCAGCGGAGTATCTCAAGTCACAATTATTGGTGGTGATTTTAAGCAATACAAAGTACTGGCCGATCCGCAAAGGATGAAACACTTTGGAGTTGCTTTGCATGAGCTCACCAACACCTGCCAGGGAATAAGCCAGAATGCCACTGGAGGTGTAATACGTCAATATGGCAATGAATTCGTACTAAGAGGCATTGCCCGAACTAACAATCTGGAAGAATTGGGGAATGCCTACATTAAATCATCGGGTGGAAAACCCGTACGCGTTCGGGATGTTGCCGAAGTAGTTATTGGAAGTGCAGTTAAAATGGGCCATGCTTCTCAAAACGCCAGCCCGGCAGTAATCATTTCTGTTTCGAAACAACCCAATATTAACACGCTCAACGTCACACAAAAAATTGAAGATCAACTAAAAGAACTTCAGAAAACACTGCCGCCCGATGTACAACTTGACACCGGAATTTTCAGACAGGCCGATTTTATCAAAACTTCAGTAAACAATGTACAACAAGCGCTTATTGAAGGTGCTGTTTTTGTAGTCGTTATCCTCTTTCTATTTCTGGGAAGCTTTCGAACCACCATTATTTCACTGCTTGCTATACCACTTTCGCTATTAGGTTCGATATTGGTACTGAAAGCGCTCGGACTTAATATCAATACCATGAGTCTGGGTGGGATGGCAATTGCAATAGGATCGCTGGTCGATGATGCCATCATCGATGTAGAAAATGTATATAAAAGATTACGGCAAAACCACCGAAAACCTGTTAAAAAACGAAAATCTGCAATTAAGGTGGTATTTAATGCTTCAAAAGAAATCAGGGCTTCGATACTGAATGCGACCATCATCATCATTGTAGCTTTTCTTCCCCTGTTTTTTCTCTCGGGAATGGAAGGAAGGATGCTAAAACCTCTGGGAATATCCTTCATCGTGTCACTTTTTGTTTCACTTGTTGTGGCCATGACGCTAACTCCCTTGCTGGCCAAAATGCTTCTAAGCAGCGAAAAATATCTGAACAGAAATCATCAGGAGAGATGGCTGGCCCGCCAGCTGGAAAAGGGATATATAAAATCACTTCAATGGGTTTTGCTTCATAAAAAATTAATTCTATTACCAACCATCGCATTATTCATTATTTCATTAGTCACCTTCGCATCGCTGGGTCGTAGTTTTCTTCCAGAGTTCAACGAAGGTGCTCTTACTATTTCGGTGGTAACAAAACCTGGAACTTCGCTCGAAGTCAGCAACGAACTGGGGAACTACATCGAAGAAACACTTCTGGCAATTCCTGAGGTAAAAACAACGGCACGACGAACAGGCCGTGGCGAACTTGACGAGCACTCACAAACGACCAACAGTGCCGAAATCGATGTCAACTACACACTTGATGAACGAACTCAGGAAGTTTTTTTGGCCGACGTACGCGAAACATTGGCTCAAGTTCCCGGAATTGCAAGCACCGTAGGGCAACCACTTGGTCACCGCATCGACCACATGCTATCGGGTACCCGGGCCAATATTGCCATCAAATTATTTGGAACCAACCTGAACGAAATGTATAACATTGGAACCCAAATCAAAGCTTCAATCAGCAATATTGAAGGTTTGGTTGATGTTAATGTTGATCAGCAGGTTGATATTCCGCAGCTGCAAATCAGGGCCAGGCGCGACATGCTTGCAGCCCATAAAATTAGCATAGACCAGTTCAATGAATTTATCGATGTTGCCTTTGGTGGTGAAAAGGTGGCCGATATTTACGAAGGGCAAAAAAACTTCGATCTTGTGGTTCGGCTCAATCAAGATCATACCGAAAGTATCGAAGGCCTTCGATCGGCACTTATTACCACCGACGATGGCAAACAGGTTCCCCTCGAACAGGTAGCCGACATTGTATCGAGTTCGGGCCCGAACTCGATCAAACGAGAAAATGTACAACGTAAAATTGTCATTTCGGCCAATGTCGCCGAACGCGACCTGCGCGGCGTGGTCGAGGATATTCAGCAACAGATTGATGAAAATATCACTTTACCCGAAGGTTACCGGATTGAATATGGCGGTCAGTTCGAAAGTGAAGCAAAAGCTTCAAGCACCCTGATGATGGCTTCCATTATTTCCATTTTATTGATCTTCTTATTACTATATCAGGAATTTAAAAATTTCAGATTGGCTGGTATTATTCTCATAAACCTTCCTCTGGCACTCATAGGGGGAGTATTTTCCATCTTTTTCAACAATGGAATTTTGAGTATACCTGCCATAATCGGTTTTATTACGCTTTTTGGAATTGCAACGCGAAATGGTATTCTCTTAATTTCAAACTACCAGCACCTGCAACAACAAAATAAATCTTTTCAAAAAGTTATCGTAAACGGATCGGCCGACAGGCTAAATGCTATCCTGATGACTGCACTCACAGCAGCACTGGCACTTATCCCCCTGGCCATGAAAAGCGATATGCCCGGTAATGAAATCCAAAGCCCGATGGCCAAAGTTATTTTGGGAGGTTTACTTACTTCAACATTGTTGAATATCTACATCATCCCCATTGTTTACAGCATTTATTTTAAACACTTAAATCAGAAAAAACAAACAAAATGAAGCTAGTAATTATTAACATATGCTTGGTGTTTTGTTTGAGCGAAGCACTTTTGGCTCAGCAAAGCGTCGACGAAGTGCTTAGGATTGTAGAAACTAACAATACAGAACTCATTAAAATAGGCAAACAATTTGAAGCCGGAGTGCTCGCCAATAAAACTTCGCTACTTCCTGAAAATCCCGAAATTGAATTCCATTATCTTTGGGGCAATAATGCTGACGTGGGCACCAGAACTGATTTTAGCATTTCCCAAAGTTTCGATTTTCCGACAAGTTACGTCCACAAAAAAAAGCTTTCAGAATACAAAATAAATCAGGCTAAACTGGAATATTTCAGGCAGAAAAAAGCCATACTTTTTAATGCTAAAAATATATGCATTAAGCTCATTCACAAAAATGCCTTAATCGAAATTTATACTCAGAGTCTTCATCAGGCCGAACAAATCGAAATGGCCGTAAGCCAAAAATTCGAGCAAGGTGCAAGCAACCGTATAGAACTTAACAAAGCAAGTCTTAACCTGCTTAATACCAGAAAAGCTCTTGAAAGTGTCATCATTGAAAAGGAAAAGCTTTTGAATGAACTAAAAACCTTGAATGGAGGCAAGGATATTTTGCTTAACATAGCCGTTTACAGTGTACCTCTTTTGCCACCCGACTTCGAAGCATGGTACAAGCAACAAGCTCAAAACAATCCGCTATTAAACTGGCTTAAAAAGCAGGTTGAAGTAAGTGAAAAAGAAATTCAGCTTCAAAAGGCGATGCGCCTCCCAAAAGTAAGCGTTGGCTATATGAGTGAAGCCATTGTAGGAGAAGAATTTAAAGGGCTGACCTTTGGTGTTTCCATTCCACTTTGGGAAAATAAAAACAAAGTCAATTATGCCAAAATAAATGCCGAAGCCACTGAAAGTGCGCTACAACATTTACAAGTTGAAATGTACAACGAGTTAAAATCACTTCATCAAAAAGCAGTCAAGCTGCAGAATACCGTCAGCGATTACAAACAACTGGTAGAACAATACAGCAATGTGAATTTATTAAAAGAAGCTTATGAGCAAAAACAACTATCGCTGATTGATTACCTTTACGAGCAATCAATTTATTATGAAAGTCTTGAAAATGTGCTTCAATTAGAGAAAGAACTGAACATAACATTTGCCAAACTTTACAGATTTTTGTAAACCTTGCTGTCATTTCCGATTTATGTTTCGAAGTCAGCGAAGTGTAAATTACTCGTTTATTAACCTTTGAGCTTTAAATGATGTACAATTCATTTTCAAACGCCAATTCGCTATATTTGTGCCTCCATTAAATTTTCAGAAAGCTTATAACCATTAATCGATAATAATCATGGCACAATTCGTTTATCAGAAACCTTTTCCAATTCAAAAGGATACGACAAAATACCGACTCCTATCGAAAGACTTCGTTCAAACGGTCGATTTTGAAGGACAAAAAATGCTCAGAGTCGACCCCAAAGGGCTTGAACTAATGGCCCGTGAGGCCTTTGCCGATGTTTCATTCTATCTGCGTCCGGCACACCTTGAAAAGGTGCGCAGCATACTCGATGATCCCGAAGCAACCGATAACGACCGCTTCGTAGCGCACACCATGCTCATTAACCAGGTGGTGGCTGCCGAAGGCGATCTGCCCACCTGCCAGGATACGGGAACTGCCATTGTGGTAGCGAAAAAAGGAGAAAGAGTTTTTACGGGAGTCAACGATGCCGAGTACCTGTCAAAAGGAATCTACGACACTTACCAGGATCGCAACCTGCGCTATTCTCAGGTGGTTCCGTTTTCGATGCTCGAAGAAAAGAACACCGGAAATAACCTTCCCGCACAAATAGACATCTATGCCGAGGAAGGCATGAAATACGAGTTTCTTTTCCTCACAAAAGGAGGCGGGTCGGCCAACAAGACCTTCCTCTATCAACAAACCAAGGCCCTGCTGACCGAAGAAAGTCTAAGTAAATTTGTAAAGGAAAAAATTAAGGATCTGGGTACTTCGGCCTGTCCGCCTTATCACCTGGCACTGGTTATTGGAGGCACTTCGGCCGAGGCGACCATGGCCACTGTAAAGAAAGCATCGGCCGGCTATTACGACCATCTGCCAACCGAAGGCAATGAAGGAGGCCAGGCCTTTCGTGACCTGGAGTGGGAAGAAAAAGTGCTGAAGATTTGTCAGGAAAGCGGCATCGGCGCCCAGTTTGGCGGTAAATACTTTGTTCACGATGTACGTGTGATCCGTCTGCCCCGCCATGCAGCTTCGTGCCCGGTCGGTTTGGGTGTTAGTTGCAGCGCCGACCGTAACATAAAGTCAAAAATTACTGAAGAAGGTATTTTTGTAGAAGAACTCGAAAAAAATCCACGTCGCTTCCTGCCCGAACGGGCACCCGAACTGGCTGCGCCTGTCAACATCGATCTCGATCGCCCCATGAAAGAAATTCTGGCCGAACTTAAAAAGTATCCGGTTAAAACCCGCTTGAATTTGTCGGGAACCTTAATTGTTGCCCGCGACATAGCTCATGCTCAAATCAAAAAAATGATCGAAGAAGGGCAGCCCATGCCCGAATACTTTAAGAAACATCCGGTATACTACGCTGGTCCTGCAAAAACACCTAAAGGTATGGCTTCGGGAAGTTTCGGGCCTACCACCGCAGGACGCATGGATCCTTACGTTGAAGAATTCCAGCGCCTTGGCGGATCAATGATCATGCTGGCCAAAGGAAATCGCTCACAGGCCGTTACCGATGCCTGTAAAAAACATGGTGGCTTTTACCTGGGTTCAATTGGCGGACCCGCTGCCATACTGGCAAAAGAAAGCATCAAGTCGGTTGAAGTGGTCGATTTTGAAGAATTGGGAATGGAAGCCGTACGAAAAATCACGGTCGAGAATTTCCCTGCCTTCATTATTGTTGATGACAAAGGCAATGATTTCTTTGCCGAATTTTCGCACTAAACAAACAAGCCTTATACTAAAAAAAGACGGAGCATGAATTCATGTTCCGTCTTTTTTATTTTTTCCTGCTAAAAGGCATAGCCGATGCTGAATCCGGTTTTTATACCCGGAATCCAAAATGGAAAACGCACATTCAGGTGATCATCGTGCACCGTGGTTTTTGTTTCACTGTACAGAAAGAGATAACCTGAATCGTCAAAAGCTTTTTTGACATCATCCTCAATCTGAGCATAATTGAATCCGTCAATCGATGAACGATAATTGGCATTAATGTTTACACTTTCGGCTCCCATGCCAACAAAATACAAATCAATCGACCAACGCTGGTCTATCAGCCAGTGATAGCCCATCTGAAAGCCTGCACCTATCGACGAAAGCCTTGCATCGATGGTAAAGTTATTGGTTTCAATTTCGTCAGAAAAGTCGACACCATAGTTCCAGTAACGCAGATAAGGACCAATATACAGTCCTGAAATTGCATCCGAAGCGCCAACATAGAAACGAAAGTCGAGGGCAGTATGCCAACCGGTATTAAAGCCTTCGAAAGAGATGCCTCCACTCTCGTTGAACAATTGATCGGTATTGAAAAACCCGATGTTCATATCCCAATAGCCCAGGTTTAAATTCATACTCGACCGCGGTGTAAGTGCACGTTCGTAAGCCAGCGAATAATCGCCATAAGTGATTCCGCTCAGCCCCAGCTTAACAACATTCTCCTGGGCAAAAGAAACCATCGAAGTGACAAACAGTGATAAAAATAAAAGTCTTTTCATTTTGTAGTTTTTTAGCGTTATGCACGACCATATCTTTATGATAGTGCCGTAAACAGGGTATTTAGTTTATTCCGGCACAATTTAGGGATTAGCTCACGATAAAAAAAGTATTGTCATCTAAATAAAACAGATACAACAAAGCAATTTTGGTTTTGTCGCAACAGTAGTTTTTACCCTTTCCGATACAGCCATTGGGCTATTTTTCGACGTCGAAGTCTGTAACTTTTCTCACACAAATTATAACACCTGTTAAAAACATGCCCAAATGAATCGGCTTTTTCAGTAATTATTTACAATTAGCTAAGCTTAAATCTATTGACTAAGATATTTATTTTATGTACATTAAGCATTTCAAAACCAGTACATTTTTTAAGATTCATTTTAAATAAGACATCCACCCTTTGACCTATCCAGATGTTTGCATTTTATCAAATTGCCTTTATAAATTTGAACTAAAAATTAATAAAATGAACACTGTAGAAATTAACAAGCGTTACACTTTACTAACAGAAGACAGCTGCTGCCTAAGTTGTGGTGGAGCGCTTGACAAGAGTGAGGCCCGAATTGGGGAGGTATGCATCGATTTGGGAAGCGGACGGGGTACCGATGTGCTTCGGCTGGCAGAAGCAGTTGGAAATGAAGGTTTTGTTTACGGTGTAGATGCAACTGCATCGATGATTCAAAAGGCAGAAAAAACAGCCGAGAAAATGGGAGTTGAAAATGTAGCTTTTCTACATTCCGACCTTGAAGAGATTAATTTACCGGATGAAACTGCCCATCTGATTATTTCAAACTGCACCCTCAACCATGTTGCCAACAAGGTAAAAGTTTGGAAAGAAATATATCGACTTCTAAAAAATGGTGGCCGCTTTGTGATTAGCGATATTTATTCAATGGAAGAAGTTCCTGCCCAATATGCTAACGACCCTGCCGCTGTGGCTGAATGCTGGGCTGGTGCCATCACCCGTGACGAATACATCAAAATTGTAAAAGCAGTGGGATTCAGGGATTTTGAGATTCTTGAAGAAAGTACTCCCTACGACAAGGGAAAAATTGTTGTGGCCAGCTTTACCATCAGTGCAAGCAAGGATGAGTTCAGCTGCTGTTAATCAGTAATTTTTTTATTCATTTTTAAATAGTTCTTAATATGAGAAGCTTAGTAAAGAAAAGCAAAAAAGAGAACAAGGCTGTAGCACAATGCTGTGCAAAACAATCGAAAATTGTAGCCGGATGTCATGATTAAAGGCGTCCGGCCTTTTTCAAAAACAGTCATTTGAAAAGTCAGTAGTCAGGATGAAAGTATTTTCATTTTTGACTACTGACCAATCTTATCTACAACACCATGGAATTATCAAAATACAACATCCTATCCAAAATCCATCAAAGCAATGAATACTTTGTGGTAAATGCTCTTTCGGGTAGTGCCGATGTGATGGATGAGCGCACCTTTATTCAACTGAAGAATGCTGACAGTGGGGTGGCCGAGTTTACTGAAAAGGGCTATCTGGTTGACCCTGCAGAAGAAAAAAAACGCTTCAGGGAAAAATATTTAAAGTTTCTGGACGACCGGGAAAATGACGAAGTACAGATTTTCTTTGTCACCAACTATTCATGCAACTTCAACTGTTCGTATTGTTACCAGGCCGCATATGAGGAACATCCTCAGAAACTTACCAAAGAAATCATTGATGCCTTTTTTGAGCATGTTAATGCGCGCTTTGCCAATCGTCGGAAATACCTTACACTTTTCGGGGGTGAACCTTTTCTGAATGCCCCTGCACACAAGAAGTTAATTAGCTATTTTATTCAGCA
Source organism: Roseimarinus sediminis (assembly GCF_050433125.1). Taxonomy (NCBI): domain Bacteria; kingdom Pseudomonadati; phylum Bacteroidota; class Bacteroidia; order Marinilabiliales; family Prolixibacteraceae; genus Roseimarinus; species Roseimarinus sediminis. The sequence goes on from NZ_JBNPXV010000003.1 coordinate 290,516, forward strand.
GGCCAGGTCCTTCCAAATCGAGGTGGCCGCTGTAACGAATGCCTATCATCTGGTAGATTATCTCGATGTTTTAAAAGCTGGTACGATCCGCGAAATACAGGTCACACTCGATGGTATTGGAGAAGTACACGACCAACGTCGTCCGCTAAAAGGGGGTGGTGCTACCTTTCAACGCATCGTAGCCGGCATTGACCAACTGCTTGCCAATCAGATTCCCGTCAACCTGCGCATGGTGGTCGATCGTGAAAACATCGACAACCTGCCTGCTTTGGCACAGTTTGCCATCGACAAGGGGTGGACGGCAAGTCCTTTGTTTAAGACCCAATTGGGTCGAAATTACGAACTGCACGAATGTCAGTCCAATCAGCAACGCCTTTATTCGCGCCTCGACTTATACAAGGATTTGTATCGCCTATTGCAGGAACATCCTTACATACAGGAATTTCACAAACCCTCATTTTCCATTTCGAAGTTCCTTTTTGAACATGGCGAAATGCCGGAACCACTCTTCGATGCCTGTACAGGTACCAAAACCGAATGGGCTTTCGATTTTACAGGAAACATTTATGCCTGCACGGCAACTGTTGGAAAAGAAGGCGAAAGCCTGGGTACCTTTTTTCCTGAATCGAAACTTTACAACGATGAAATTGAAACCTGGGAAGAAAGAGACATCCTTTCCATTCCCAAGTGTAGGGACTGCAATCTGGCACTGATTTGCGGAGGCGGATGTGCCTCAATGGCAAAAAACTACAATGGCGAACTGAATTCGCACGACTGTCGTCCGGTAACTGAACTACTTGAGTTGGGAATCGGGCATTATATGAAAACTGAAAGCTAACAGCCCATGGATTGCACCCTATGTAAAAACAGAATCTGTCGGGAAGGAGAAAAATGTGCCATCGTTTCTTTCGACAACGATGAGGTGCTCGCGCGCTACCAGCAGGAACAGCCAATAGTACAGGCTGCCGCCCGCTTGGTCGACAATGGCAGGGCGGGCACCTTGCCACGATTAATGGAAATTGTTGAATTGGCCCATCTGCTGAAAATGCAGAAACTGGCTCTGGCCTATTGCTACGGAATGGAGAACGATGCCCGCTCAGTTGCACAATATTTGCGTAAAGAAGGTTTTACTGTCGAAGCAGCTTCATGTACTGTTGGCGGACTTGCACAGAATCAGATCAATACCGAAAGCAACAATTGCAAGGTAGCCTGTAATCCTATCGGGCAGGCTTTACAGCTCAACCAGCGTCAACCCGACCTGGTAATCACCATGGGATTATGTCTTGGTCACGATTTACTTTTTCAACGAAATATCAAAACCGACACGACAACCCTTCTTGTGAAAGACCGTGTTCATCAACATCAGCCACTCCTGGCGCTTGAAAGTATTAAAAACTAAAAATTGACTAAAAATGAAAGAAATTACAGCCAAAGAATTCGACACTGAAGTAAAAAAAGGGGGCAAAGTGTTGCTCGACTTTTACTCAACCGAATGCCCTCCCTGTGAAGCACTGGCACCCAAACTCGATGGTTTGGATGAATTATTTGGTGATGAAGTCAAATTCCTGAAAATTTTCCGTCAGGGCAATCGTGACCTGGCCGAACAACTGGGTGTAAAAGGCTCTCCCACTCTCCTCTTTTTTGACGAAGGACGTGAAGTTTGTGCCCGCCTGAGTGGTGGCATCAAACGCTCCGAAATCATCAGGGAAATGCGACACATGATCGGCAAAAAAGAAGTCGACACGGTGATCAACAAAGTACAACCAACCATTACCCATACCGATGTTGCCATTCTGGGAGCTGGACCCGGCGGGCTAACAGCCGGGCTTTATCTTTGCCAGGCAAAAATCGACACAACACTTATCGACATTGCCCTGCCGGGAGGAAATGTTTCAACAACGCACATGGTATCCAACTATCCCGGCTTCATCGATCCTCAACCCGGCTACCTGCTTTCGCACAACATGTCGGAGCAAACCAAAAAATGCGGAACCAATTACAAAGTGGCAGTAGATGTTACCCGGGTCGACCTTGAAAAGAAGGAAATCATCATCGACGAACAGGAAACCATCAAGGCTAAGAAAATAATCATTGCAACCGGCACTTCACCCAATAAAATCGGAATCCCGGGAGAGATGGAATTCAAAGGTCAGGGTGTTTCGTATTGCGCTACCTGCGATGCAAAATACTTTGTCGATAAGGAAGTGGTGGTAATCGGCGGCGGAAATTCGGCCATCGAAGAAGCTGATTTCATTTCTAAATTTGCATCAAAAATTACCATCGTTCATCAGTTCGATAAACTGCAGGCCAATAAAACAGCGCAGGAAAAGGCCCTGAACAATCCGAAGATTGAATTCCTTTTTGAACATGAACCAAGGGCTTTCAAAAAGGATGGCAGCAAAATGGTAGTTGAAGTAGAAGCGCTCAAAACAAAGACAATGAAAACGCTCACTACCGATGGGATTTTTGTTTTTATCGGTTTGCGTCCCAATCTCGATTTGTTTGGAAAACAACTTGAGCTTGATCAGTGGGGTTACATTAAAACCAACGAGGACATGCAAACCAACATCGAAGGCGTTTATGCGGTGGGTGATGTAGGAAGTAAAAAGTACCGGCAAATAACTACGGCCATTGCCGATGGAACCATTGCAGCCATCGCCATCACAAAAGAAATCGACTAATAAATCAGAAAATCGCTTTGCAAATTATACTATTGAATGGGAAAGGTTGCCGGCAAGGGCAGCCTTTTTCCATTATTAATCGAAGCGCAATTATTAAACCTGCCACTTATGCCGGCTTTATTTTTTGTATGTTGGCTTTGGGTTTTATTTTTCCATCCTGTGTGCCCCGGTAATAAATGACCAAACCATTCAGAAAATTGCGCAAAATCTGGTCCCCACACGGTTTAAAATTAGGATGATCCTCGCTGCGAAAAAATGCACTCAGCTCAACAGTGTTTATTTTAAAATCGACCAGCGACAAAATCTCGACAATATCGGTATCTCGCAGTTTGAGTGCGACCCTCAGTTTTTTCAAAACATCGTTATTGCTCATAACCTGAATTTTAATAATACGAAGAGGCTGTCTGACAGCTGCAAACAACCTCTCGCCAATGATTTTAAATAACTACAATTCAATATTTTCAATGGCATTTTTGATACGTTGCAGCGTTTCTTTCTTGCCAATCATTTCACAAATCTCGAAAAGGTCGGCTCCCATGGCTGTGCCAACAATGGCCAACCTGAATGCATTCATAACAACACCAAAGCCCCATTGCTTCTCGTTAACAAAGGCTGAAAATGCTTCCTTGGCAGTCAATGCCTCCCATTCACCCTGATAATTCTCCAGAAAATCGTGCACTTCCTGCATCATTTCGGGTACTCCTTCCTTCCACCGTTTTTTTACTGTTTTGGCATCGTATTCAACAGGGGCCATAAAGAAATAATAGCCCTGCTCCCAGATATCGGGTAAAAAAGTGGCCCTTTCCTTCAACATACCAACCACTTTAACAAGGTAATCCATTTCGGCACTGAATCCTTTTTCTTTAAGGAAGACATTGAATGCTTCGGCTAGTTCTTCATCGGCCTTCATCATCATATACTGATGATTGAACCATTTGGTTTTATCCGGGTCGAATTTCGATCCTGACTTTCCAACCCGTGAAAGATCGAAAGCATCGATCAGTTCCTCCATCGAGAAGAGCTCCTGCTCGGTACCCGGATTCCACCCCAACAAAGCGAGCATATTAACAAAAGCTTCGGGAAAATAACCGTCCTGACGGTATCCGCTCGATGTTTCACCCGTTTTAGGATCGGTCCACTGAAGCGGGAAAACAGGGAAACCCATTTTATCGCCGTCGCGCTTGCTCAGTTTGCCTTTGCCCACCGGCTTGAGAATCAATGGCAGGTGCGCAAACTTTGGAGCTTCCCAGCCCAAACGTTCGTACAATAAAACATGCAAAGGCATCGATGGCAGCCATTCTTCTCCCCTGATTACATGGGTAATCTTCATCAGATGATCATCGACCACATTGGCCAGATGGTAAGTTGGCATTCCGTCTGATTTGAACAGAATTTTATCGTCGAGCTGACTGGTGTTGAAAGCGACCCTTCCTCTGATCAGATCGGTATCGCCTACTTCAACATCGACAGGCATTTTAAAGCGAATTACATATAAAGCCTCCTTATCAAGCAAATGTTGTACCTCATCGCTTGTCAGCGAAAGGGAGTTACGCAATTGATTTCGCGTGGCTGCATTGTAAGTAAAGGTTTCACCACGTTGTTCATAGTCGCTGCGCAAGGCATCGAGTTCTTCGGCGGTATCAAAGGCATAGTAAGCGTCCCCGCTTTTTACAAGTCGGTCGGCATATTCAGAATAAAGACGCTTTCGTTCCGACTGCCTGTAAGGACCAAAGGCTCCACCTTCTTTAATTCCCTCATCGATTACAATTCCACACCACTCGAGCGCTTCCATAATGTATTCTTCAGCGCCCGGAACGTAACGGGTTTGATCGGTATCTTCGATGCGTAAAATAAAATCTCCGCCATGCTTACGGGCAAAAAGATAATTGAACAGCGCCGTACGCACACCTCCCATGTGCAAAGGTCCGGTTGGACTAGGGGCAAATCGTACCCGTATTTTCTGATTCGTCATTTCCAATAGTGTTAAAAATATTTTCAAATATACGCTTTCGACGGCTCACCACAAATTGATAGCCTCGGTGAACTTAACTTTATCATCCCCTTCAGCACAGCTTTTCGTGATTTGACAATTTTTACGATGCCGCCTGTTTAAAATTTTATGTAAGCGTTCAAAGTAATTAATACTTTCATACTTAATGTTGAAATTACCCATCTGTTTCACCTTTCACCATCACAATCATAATGTCCACCACACTAAACTGCACGTTTGTAAAAGAATATTAAAATGAACTGGAACAGTAGCCTTTAATGCCGTATTTTTGTAATCCATGAAAAAAACGAAAAACTATGGCTTACTTATTAATTTTATTAGGGGTTTCATTAATAGCAACAGGGGTGGCCTTTGTGTATGAAGCCGGAAGAAATAATTCATTATAAGCTACCCATTTCTGCTAAACAAAACGCCTCTTTAACAGGGGCTTTTTTTTTGCCGTTTAGCTACTATTCACACAAAACATTTCAATTCATTACGCTCATCCAAGATAAATGAACACTGATCACAACTCAGATCAACTTCATAAAAGATAGGCCTTTAAACTGGATTATGAGACTTAATACTCCTATTTTTGTAGGACAATATTAAACTAATACACCATGATTTATCTGTTTATCGCATTAGGAATATTTATGTTGGCCGTGGGTTTGGCTTATTTCAATGAGTCGAAAGAGAAGCACACCTCATAGTGCTTTTATTCTTACCATAGTTACCAATGCCGTTGCATGATATTAGAAAAATGCAACCAAATTTAATCTGTGATAAATCCAATCTATTTAACAAAACGCCTGCAATTGTAAAGCGTTTTTTTTTGCTCTTTTCATTTAAAACAAGGTGCATTTTATCCGGAAATAATAGCATCTCATCCAAAATTAAAATAATTAAGCTAGACTGCGACGTAAAACTTCTGTATTTCGATCTACCCATTGGCATACACCTGCAAAAAATCACTAGTCGGAGAAATACAATTTGCTACTTTTGGTAGAAATCCAAAAAGTAAAATCATGTACGGAAAAATACAAAATGATTTGCATGAGGTGCTCGAATCGTTGAAAGAACAGGGATTATTCAAGACCGAACGCATCATTACCTCGGCGCAGGGTTCACTCATCGAAGTAAATCACGGGCAGAAAGTGCTAAACTTTTGTGCCAATAATTATCTTGGTTTAGCCAACCATCCCGAAGTGGTAAGTGCGGCTCAGGAAACCATGCAACAATGGGGCTTTGGTTTATCCAGTGTTCGCTTTATTTGTGGGACACAGGAAATACACAAACAGCTCGAAAAAAAAGTTTCTGAATTTCTGGGTACCGAAGATACCATATTGTACTGTGCAGCTTTTGATGCCAATGGAGGTGTATTTGAGCCGCTTTTTGATGCTGAAAGTGCCATTATTTCCGACGAACTCAACCATGCCTCCATCATCGACGGGGTTCGTTTATGCAAGGCACAACGTTTTCGTTACAAACATTCCGACATGAATGAACTGGAGCGCTGCCTGAAAGATGCTTCAAAAGCAAAGTACAGGGTCATTGTCACCGACGGCGTTTTTTCAATGGATGGAGATATTGCCAAACTCAATGAAATATGCGACCTGGCAGAGCAATACGATGCCCTGGTATTGGTTGACGACAGCCATGCAACAGGATATATAGGCAAGCATGGCAGAGGCACTCATGAACATTGTGATGTAATGGGACGCGTCGACATCATTACCTCTACTTTTGGGAAAGCATTGGGAGGCGGAAATGGCGGTTTTACCTCAGGCCGTAAAGAAATCATTGAAATGTTGCGTCAACGTTCCCGCCCATACCTTTTTTCAAATACCCTGGCGCCGGCAACTGTAGGAGCAAGTCTGAAAGTACTCGAACTACTTACGCGCTCGAATGCACTTCGGAATAGAACCATCGAGAATGCCCAGCTGTTTCGCAGCAAAATGGAAGCGGCGGGTTTCGATCTGGTAAAAGGTGATACAGCCATTATACCCGTAATGATTTACGATGCTCCGCTGGCCGTAAAGTTTGCCGATCTCCTGCTTCGCGAAGGCATTTATGTTATCGGTTTTGTTTATCCGGTAGTACCCAAAGGAAAAGCACGAATCAGGGTTCAAGTCTCGGCCGCTCACCAAACAAGCGAGATTGAACATGCAGTTGATGCATTTACAAAAATTGGAAAACATTTGGGCATTATATAAAAAGCTCATCAACACTGAATTCGACAAAATCAAAAGTGCATCCGTTAAAAATTGCAAAGAGGGATGCATTTTTTTGTTAAATCTTTTGAACATGTCGATTTAAAATTCGAGATTTGCCCTTGCTTAATTAAAATACATTGCATATGATCACAACTTCGGAGAAAAAGCTTTATAAGGTTTTACGCAACGTTGGTGTAAAACGGCAATTCATCACCTGGGCCGAATCGATTGAAGACCTTTACCTCGATGATTTCGATTTCAACTTGTTGGTTTATTACTTTGAACATGAATTCGAAGTACAGTTAAAGAAAGATGAGATCGAACAGCTCACTTCACTTCCGGCTTTTTACGATTACATTAACGAGAAGATTAAAATGAATTAGTGTAAACCATCAACAATAAGAAACAGCCATCCCCGTCAGATCGAATTTGACGGGGATATTTTTTTTCTGCTTAAATATTCTCATTTTTATAACTTGTAACTAACTATTAAGCGAGGAATCCATGAGGCGCAGTATTTATTTTTCAGTGTTTTTTCTTTTTATATTCATTCAGGGAGTAGCAGCTCAGCAACAACAATCGTTACTTAGCCAACTGGAACGCATTCCGGGAATTGTTTCGCTTGAAGAAAAGGAACATGATGATTTTTTTACCGAAAGTTACCTCATCATGATTGAGCAGCCGCTTGATCATCAGAATCAGGCAGCAGGAACTTTTATCCAAAGAGTATTTCTTTCGCTTAAAACACAATACAGTCCGGTTGTATTCGTAACCGAAGGTTATCATGCATCGTATGCCGAAAAGAAAGGATACATCAATGAATTGAGCAGAATACTTGAGGCCAGTCAGCTGGTTGTTGAACATCGTTATTTTGGAGCGTCACGACCGGAACAAGCCGGTTGGGATTACCTGACTATCGAAAATGCCGTTGCCGACCTGCACCGGATTTATCAGCTTTTCAGTTCAGTTTTTAAGCAAAGCGACTGGATTGCAACCGGCATTAGCAAGGGAGGGCAAAATACCATGGCTTACAAAGCCTTTTACCCCAACGACATGGATTTGTGGGTTGCCTACGTAGGCCCCATCAATTTTTCAGTTGAAGACGAAAGAATGGAGGAATTTATTGAAGAGAACGGAACGGCGCCATGCCGCCAGCGCATCGAAGATTTTCAGCTTTCGGTTTTAAAAAACAGAGCACAAATCCAAACAATGCTTGACAGTTTGATTGATGTAGAAAATTACACTTATAGTATTTCGAATGAAGAGGTGCTCGATTTCAGTGTACTCGAATATTCCTTTGCCTTCTGGCAATGGGGCTGGAGCTGTTCATCGATACCCGGTGAGGACGCACCGGTCAGTTCACTGTTTAAACACTTAGTAGCAGTAAGTGACCCGGGCTACTTTTCGAAAGAGCAAACGGCACCGATTAAACCCTTTTTCATACAAACATTGAAAGAGTTTGGTTATTATGGTTATGCTACCGACAATTTTGAACCCTATCTGACCATAAAGTCAGCCGATGGCTATATCGAAAAGGTTTTTTTGAACGATGAGCCTGCAATGAGTTTTAATAAGAAAAGTGCTAAAAAAATAAGCAAATCCTTAAAAAAGAATGATGAAAATCTGATACTGGTTTACGGTGCCTGGGATCCATGGACCGCAGCTGCTTACATTCCCGGAAAAAGAAGTGATGCAAGGATTTTTATCAAACCGGGTGGTTCACACCGCACCCGCATTAGCAACATGTCGTATGAGCAACGTGCTGAGATTTATAAGTTAATTGAAAATGCGCTTGAAAACGATTAGCGGCCCCGGAGTGCTTCAATTTCATCAATTTCCATAGGCTTTTTCCGCCCCAGCAGTCGATTACTTCGGCGGGTTATCAGATAATCCTGCTCAATGCGTACCCCTCCAAAATTGAGATATGATCGTACTGCCTTGTAATTAATGAATTGATCGAATTTATTTTCAGCCTTCCATAAATAATACAACTCAGGAATAAAATAGATTCCGGGTTCGATGGTTACCACATGTCCGCTTTGTAGTGACTTTGATAAACGCAATGATTTAAGACCGAACTGAGTACTCTTGGCTTCACCCGGATTGTAACCAACATTGAGCTCTCCAAGGTCTTCCATGTCGTGTACATCGAGGCCCATCATGTGGCCAAGGCCCGTTGGAAAAAACAGGGCATGCGCACCGGCTGCTATCGCTTCTTCAGTATTTCCTTTGGTGATTCCCAGTGCTTTTAAACCTTCAAATAAAATGCGACAGGCTTCAAAATGCACCTCCCTAAAAGCGATGCCTGGTTTCAGCATGGCTGCCGTAGCATAATGTGCTTCGAGCACCAACTGGTAAATTTCGCGTTGTTTGCGTCGGAATTTTGCAGATACCGGGAAAGTACTGGTCAGGTCGCCTGCATAGTGCATGGGGGTTTCAGCTCCTGCATCAAGCAAAAATAATTGTCCTTTTTTCAACACATTATGGTACGAATGATTGTGAAGCACCTCCCCTTTTACGGTGGCAATCACAGGAAATGAAGGTTGACCACCTTTGGCAAGCACTGTTTGCGTTACTTTTGCCATTACTTCGGCCTCACTCATTCCGGGTTTTGCAAACTTCATGGCTGCTTCATGCATGTCGACCGACCAATTAACAGCTTTGTCAATTTCAGCAATCTCCTCTTCACTCTTTATTTCGCGTTGTGCAACCACTACGCGAACCAACTCTTCCGACGATTTCAGATTGAACTGATCGGGACGGATGTTCAGCAAACGCAATAGTTTGATCTTATTTTCAGGACGATAAGGTGGAAGAAAATGGATATTACGCCCAGCTGCATTGGCTTCCCGCAAAACGGTATAAAGTTTAACAACCGGTAAGACCTCATAAATACCAATTTTCTCTGCTTCATCCCTCAACGATGCTTTGTTGCCCATCCATACAATTTCATCGGTAGTGAGTTCATCACCAAACAGGGTTTCCTGTCCACTATCGAGGTCAATTACCGCCGAAAGCGATGGTTTATCAATACCAAAGTAATATAGGAACGAACTGTGCTGGCGAAAAGGATAAGGATTATCGGGATAATTCATCGGTGACTCCTCGTTACCCAGAAAAAGAATAATCCCCTTCTGCATCTTTTCTTTCAAATAAGCTCTTCGCTGTATGTACAATTGTTTGTTGAACATGTTAATCGGTCTCTGATGAATCATCAAAAATAAACTATTTCATCTTCTTCGCTTAACAATTTAACAACAAATTACAGGATGGGTCGATAAACACCCCAAAACTAAATTCCAAAGTTTCTGAATCATAGAAGAAATATAAGCGCAATACGCCATCGCTCATTTAAGCTTTATTGCGATAAGTTGTTTTGAAATGTTGCGAAAAGAAGCAATCTTTGTTGATGATTGATCATAAAATTTTATCAGCTATGCCCAGAATACTTGTCATTGACGATGAACGTGCCATCCGTAATACACTGAAAGACATACTTGAATACGAAAAATACCAGGTCGATCTGGCCGAAAATGCCAATCAGGCCCTGGAATTAGTGAAAACCAACGAATATGACATTGCGCTTTGCGATATTAAAATGCCCGACATGGACGGGTTGGAACTGCTTCCCCACTTAATGAATGCACACCCCGACACCCCTGTGGTGATGATTTCGGGGCATGGCAACATCGACACTGCTGTTGAAGCCATCAAAAAAGGAGCCTACGACTTTATTGAGAAACCGCTCGATTTGAACCGCTTGCTGATTACCATCCGAAATGCAATGGACAAATCGAACCTGGTCATCGAAACCAAAAGCCTGCGAAAAAAAGTAAGTCAGAAATATGAAATTGTTGGTGAATCGGACGCCATCAAACAGCTGCTCGACATGAGCGACAAGGTGGCTCCCACCGATGCCCGCGTTCTGATTACAGGCGCCAACGGTACCGGCAAGGAACTAATCGCACGCCGGCTGCACGACCTAAGCAACCGGGTTTCGGGACCCTTTGTTGAAGTAAACTGCGCTGCCATTCCTTCCGAACTGATCGAAAGTGAATTGTTCGGGCACGAGAAGGGTGCTTTTACTTCGGCCAACAAGCAACGAAAAGGAAAATTTGAACAAGCCGAGGGAGGAACGCTTTTCCTTGATGAAATTGGCGACATGAGTCTATCGGCACAAGCTAAAGTACTAAGGGCTTTACAGGAAAATGTAATATCACGGGTAGGTGGTGATAAAAACATCAAGGTGAATGTTCGGGTAATTGCCGCCACCAACAAAGACCTGAAAAAGGAAATAGAGGAAGGACATTTCAGGGAAGACCTTTATCACCGGCTAAGCGTAATTGTATTGAATGTTCCGGCCCTTAACGACCGAACGGAAGACATCCCGATACTTGCTTCCTATTTTATTGAACAAATTTGCACGGAATATGGCATCCCCATCAAAAGCATAAACAACGAGGCACTGGATGCATTGAAAAAGATTAACTGGACCGGTAACATCCGCGAATTCAGGAATGTGATTGAAAGGCTGATTATACTGGGCGACAAAGAAATTACCAGGAGCGACGTTCAGACCTTTGCGGCAGGAAACAAATAAAAACCAACATATTACACCAATTCACCCCTTTAAAAATCTTAAATCCACTATGCTAAACAAGCAAACAATTATTGTTGTACTGCCAGCATACAATGCAGCAAAAACATTGAAAAAAACTTACGATGAAATAGATTTTACCATTGTCGACGATGTAATTCTCGTAGATGACAAAAGTTCAGACAATACGGTTGATATTGCCCGACAACTGGGAATCAGACACATTGTTCAGCACGATGCAAATAAAGGTTACGGAGGCAATCAGAAAAGCTGTTACAACAAGGCCCTTGCGCTCGGTGCCGACATTGTTATAATGCTACATCCTGATTATCAGTATACACCAAAGTTAATCCCGTCGATGAGCCATTTGATTTCAAATGGCTTATACCATGTAGTTTTAGGATCAAGAATACTGGGAAAGGGAGCACTTAAAGGAGGAATGCCCTGGTACAAATATATCGCCAACCGCATTCTTACATTGATTCAAAATATTCTTATGAATGCAAAACTATCGGAATACCATACAGGCTACAGGGCTTTTTCGCGCGAATTACTCGAGACCATCGATTATAATAGCAACTCCGATAATTTCGTATTCGACAATCAAATGCTCGCTCAAATATGTATGGCTGGCTTCGAAATTGGTGAAATTACCTGTCCAACCAAATATTTCGACGATGCATCCAGCATTAATATTAAAAATAGTATCGTATATGGTTGTGGTGTGCTAAAAACATCACTTCTTTATAGGCTGAAAAGATGGAAACTTGCTAATCCTCAAATATTCAGTAAAATTGTTTACAAAAAACACTAAGCAAAACTGCACTTCAATTTTTAAGTAACTTTATAAACTTTTTAAAGATTTGTCAAACCTTAAGAATGTTTTATGATAAACAAAGTCTATCGCCTTCAACTTGTTTTTGTCATAGTACTGCTATTTGTTGCCTTCGTCTACAATTATCATGAAATATTATTTTATCCACCATTTGGAATTCACATTTGGAGACAAAGCGACAGTTTATCAATCACACAAAACTTTTTCAGAGAAAACTTGTCCTTTTTTGCTCCTCAAATTAACTGGACCGGCCCCAATGGTAATCATAAAACAGTTTCTGAATTTCCTCTGATCTATTATTCTGTGGCTCAATTATGGAAGATTATCGGCCAAAAAGAGTTCATCTTCAGACTTATCAATATAGGTATTGTTTTTTCAGGATTGATTTTTCTTTTTAGAATTTTAAAGCAGGAATTGAAAGATAATTACTGGGCAATGTTTGTACCCTTATTTTTGTTCGCTTCTCCTCTACTGACTTTTTACACCAACAATTTCACTGCCGACGCACCTGCCTTAGGATTAATACTTTGCGCTGCCTATTTTTATTATTCTTATCGCAAAAGCAACAAGTTAAGACACATTTCAGCAGCTGTAATACTCGCTTCGTTGGCAGGAATGATTAAGATTACTTCATTAATCCTGTTTGTAGCCGTTTTTTCCTTACTATTACTTGAGTTGCTTATTTCAATCATTAAGAAGAAAAGAATTATCAATGACCAAATACTAAGCGTAGTCCCTTTTTTAATTGTTATCGTTTTAAACCTGATATGGTACACTTATGCAAAACGCTATAACGCGATGAATCTCAATGGGATCTTCTTGCAGGATATTTATCCGATATGGGATTTAAGTGCCGAAAAACGAAAGCTTGTAGCAGATCTCTTGTATTTCAAGCTTCTGCCAACTTTCTATAACAAAATGGCGTTGGCTGTTTTGGGGCTATTATCATTTATTGCCATGGCATTCAATCAAGGAAAACACAAAAGATTTTTATTTACTTACATCATTACGCTCCTGGGTGTTTTTATCTACATAATTCTGTGGTTCAAAGCTTTCGACGTACACGACTATTACCTGACCAACTTGCTGATAATTGTACCTTTAGCACTAAGTGTAATCTTATTAACGCTAAAAGAACGCTTCCCTTTCGCATATAAACACCTTATTACCAAATTGATTGCCACCGCATGTCTTTTACTGTTGATCTGGCAGACATCAATGATTAATCGCATTAAATACGATCCTAATGATCGTTGGCTTACTGCCAATTACTTTATGGATACAAAAGAGGTTGAACTATGGAAATACAAACATCATCATTACCAGAATTACATTTCGGCCTATGAAAGCATTACACCTTATTTACGGGAATTGGGAATTTCACGCAACGATCTGGTCTACAGCACGCCTGATGCAACAATTAATCATACACTTTACCTGATGGATCAAAAAGGGTTTAGTGATTTCGGCTATTCAACGTTCAGTGCAAAAGAGAATATCAACAAACGGATTGACTTATTCATTGAGATGAATGCTAAATATCTCATCGTAAACGATCCGAAAATCCTGTCACGTATTGAATCCCGCTTTCTTGAGAAGAAAATCGGCCAATACAAGAACATTGAAATTTACCAGCTGTTCTGAATAAATTAAGCAAAGATACGCTCCTAGTGCGCAATTCCCGGGTAGAAAAAATCGACGCCGCTTACATATTTCGAGTTTTTCGCCAAACGAAATGGCAGCAGTTGCGTCACCCTTGATGCTTCGTCGTTATATTCGTTATTGTATTTCATTTCGAGCACAAATTTGTCGGGCTCGGTTTTTCGGTTTTCCCATGAAATGCGCCGGTTAAAATGGAAATACTGTAGATCGGAATCAAGGGTAATCCTGAATTTACGATTGAAACTCTCGTAATAGCTGCGTGAATAACAATTTACCAATACCGGCTCAAGCCGTTTAAGCTGCTCCATCACCTCATCGGGCAAATCGCTGAGTGCAGCAACACGCAGCAGCCCTTCACGGTCGAGTGTTTCATTAATTTCGATGGGCTGCAAAGGATATGATCGTTTGATTCCCACCAGCCCTTTCTTGATCTTAATCTCGAGAATTGGCTGATTGGCCTTCCCATTCAATGCACCATACCAACGAATGCGGAATTTAACCCGATTGTCCTTACCATGATGATTATCGGCATAATACAGAAGAAGAGGCGTATCGAGATAAATGTTGTTTACCTGCCTCGAAGCATAGGTCGCACGAAAACATTCGGGATGTGCTTTTAACAGCAAGGCCGTTTTTGGCAGATCGGTCTTCTTACCTACAAATTTTCTTTCAAAACGGTAATTATCGAGTGTGGTATAGTTAGCGGGTTGTTGCATTAATATCCGTTGTTTTCGATAAACGAAACTTTTACTTCTGTTGAAATGGCAGCCAGTTCACGGTGCAATTCTTCCAACTGTTCTGTTTTCTTAACTTCAATCCACCACGAGGCTTCAATCATGCCGGCCGACTCATCATAACGGGTCAGTTTAGCTGCCGGGAGTACTTTATCGATGGCCGCTTTAATGACCGAAAGACGCACTTTGGAAGGATCGTCACTGCTGATATTCAGAAACAGGTTTTGCTTTTCGCTTTTGTTGGTAAGGAAATAGCGTACCCAAACAATCAGCAACAAAACACCAAAGGCCACCACCGTAACCAGGCGCTGATTGGCGCCAAAACCCAGCCCAACAGCAATGCTGAAGAAAAGATAGGAGAGCTCTTCGGGTTCCTTAATGGCTGCCCTGAAACGAACAATCGACAAAGCACCCACTAAACCCAGCGATAAGGCCAGCGATGATTTAACAATTGAAATAATCAGCATGGTAGTAAAAGCAATGATGACAAAGTTGGCTGCAAAAGCTTTTCGCCCCGACAATGAGCGGGCACAATAACTGTAGGTCAACGATAGTATCACCATTAATACGATTAGCAAGGCAGAATTGATCAGGAAATCAACAACCGACACCTGTGCATTTTCAGTGATCAGAAATTTTTGAAATAAGCTCCACTTGTCCATAATGTTTCAAAAAGGGTTTTTAATAAAATCGTTCAGCCACTTTTCGGGCCGATCCTTTGATGGTTTTGTTGTTAAATAACAATACTGACTGCTCTTCAATAAGATGCAGAAACATATTATCTTTAAAATCAGTGTTATTCACCTCGATGCGTGCTGCACCGTATTCTGGTTTTTTAACGTATGCCGACATGCCATAAACGTTGCCATTCACCTTACAATTATTTACAATAACTTTTGAACGGTCTTTTGAGGCAATGGCAATGTTCGCTCCGCTAATACTGGTATTAGTCACTCTCAATGTTGAACCTTCACCTCCACTTACCCCTTTATCGACTGCATCGGTAATAATACATTGATCAATCAGTATCTGGCTTCCTGAGAAATCGATGCCATCGTTTCCGGGACGGGTAAATTCGCAACGTGTAACTGTTCCGGTGCAAAAATCCGAATCGAAAGCATCGGCAAAGGTATCAGTAAATTTGCATCGCTCAACAAAAAAATCACTTCGAACCACATTCAGCGCATCGTCGCAGGCAATATTGTTCATAAATGTAACTTCTTCCATGTCGACATCAGCCTCGTAAAAACACACAGCTGCGGGCGTGAACCAACCGCCAAAGTTCAGGTTGCTTAAAGTACTAAATGTTACATGCTTTAGCTGTGAACGCTCACCAGCCTGAAAAATATTGAAGCCCCTGGCACTATGATCCTCCGAATGAATGAGTACTGGTCGTTCAATGGTTCCTTCTACGTACAGTGGAGAATAAGAAACAAAAGTGGCTGAATCGGTGATATTGATACTTGCACCAGCTTTGACAACTACCTGATATCCTGCCGGTATAATCACATGTCGGTTAATATTTACCCTTCCCTCAAAAATAAGCTGCTTGTTTTTCACTGTGTAAAAATCAGTCTGTGGAAACTTTACCGTAGCCTCCACCTGCTGTCTCGAACTGATACTGCGCGGTGCCGGCCAGGGATTTACCGGCAACAAAATGGTTTTTCCTGCTTCGGGGAAATGAACGGAAATCTCATTATAAGGCTGATCAATTTCAAAACGTGTTGCCTGATAGGGTTCAGCGAAAGGTGCGACCCGAAGCGGCTTTTCAAAGGCATTGTCAAAGATATCACTGCTCATTTTCCCGCTTCTCAGTTCAATTTCATCCCCGAAAAAGTTCTCCACCTCAAGAAAGTAACGGCCATCGCTGCTTCGGTCGAGATAAAGGTTTACCATGCGAACAACCAGTTGATCGTTGTATTTCTTATTTCGGTGCATGGGGTGATAATCCACCGAACGGGTCCTTCGATAAAATGAACTATCGGCCACAGCTTCCTTTAACTGTGGTAAATACCTGCTGATACTGTCGGCAAATGAAAAAAGATGGTCTGGGTTATAATGATAATAAGGAAATTCCTTTTGCAGTTGTTTCTCATCGTAACGCAGGGTCTCTTCCATCGTGGCAAGTTGGGAACGAACAAAGTTTTCGCTTCCCACCTTCGACATCCATTCGACATAGTGTTTCATGAACAAGCGGTCGCGAAAAGGCCAGAATTGAATTGCATCGTAGCTCCGTATAGGACCACTAACTTCCTCGAAAGTACTCAGGT
Source organism: Roseimarinus sediminis (assembly GCF_050433125.1). NCBI lineage: Bacteria > Pseudomonadati > Bacteroidota > Bacteroidia > Marinilabiliales > Prolixibacteraceae > Roseimarinus > Roseimarinus sediminis. The sequence goes on from NZ_JBNPXV010000003.1 coordinate 307,501, forward strand.
AGGGTTCATAAGCGAAAGGAGTTCCTTCATAATAGCCTCCATCATAAGTAATGGGTTCGAGCCGGCACAATACAGGGTTGTAGTAAAAGCGAATATTGTGCCATGCCAGTCCGTGATGGGCCTGATTCAAGACATTTATTGCAAAAAAAGCTGCCAGCTTATCCACATCGAATATCGATGAAACTTCGGCTTTTCGATACTGAAACTGATGCATGAGTGCTTGTGCTTCGATGAACTCACGCTTCAACAGCGGATCTCCAAGAATGCTGTTCTGTTTAAAGGCCGTAATCATCGCTCCTTCGAAGAAAGGGATGTCGTAGCCTGTATCACTGTCATTATGATTCAGGTTGTTGGTGAGCCAGAACAGGGACTCGTCGAAACGTACAATCGGACCTTCACGTCGATTACTACTCTCAATCAGTTGTTTATCAAAATGCTCTTCCCAGGCGTAAATGCCATTGCTTTTTCCATTTTTATAAAGTGGAATAAAGCCATAACGCGTGGTTAACATATCATGGTTAAAAAGCATTTGATGAAGCACCCATTCATGCTGAAAGTTACGGGTTGGTGGTGTTTGAACAGAAAAGCTCTTCATGCCCCGCCATGCATAATCTGTTTTGGTTTTTATCCGGAAGGAAAGTTTGTCGCCCTGTACATGATCGAGCCAATCGCCCTTTAACCTGATTTTAGCTTCATAATAATCATCGTCGGCAAAAAACAGTGATTCAACATAATCATCATCGCCTACAATCAAAGTTCCTTCTTCGAAAGCCCGGTAACGGGTGGCATCGATGCTTCGCTGTGCCTGTTCATCATAATACAATTTCAAAGCACTGTCAATACTGTATTCAGGATAATCTCTTTCTGTTTTTCTTTCGATATAAAAATTATCGAAATAAACCGAATCGGCACCGTTATTCCATACATAGGCCGAAATGTTCTCTTTAAGATTTGCAGGAGCAAAAAACTCAAGAATTAGTTTTTCCCAGCCATTATCGGCTCGCTCGTACACCTTATCAGATGCCACGTAAAAACCATCGTTGGTGCTGGCCACAATCACTCCTTTATCATTGGTGCTTTTTCGCCATACTGTTAATCTGAAAAACTCATCGGGGCTGCATTGAGGAAACTGAATGGTAAAGCCAAAGGGCCTGTCTTTGGTCAGTTTCACGGAATAAGCGCCTTCCTTTGCCTGCTCATCACTTCGTGCTACGGTGTTTCGAAATAATATCGACGGGTGATAAGCATCGGTAAAATGGTCACCTTCCTTATTAAGGGTTTCGGCCGTACACAGGTACTCCCAGTCTTCACTCAGTAAGTTGACCTTATCAGGCCGACAGGAACTCAATATCAGTAAAAAAAGTAAGACGAGGTATGGTAAGCGAGCAATCATTACTGGTTCAATTTAGGGGCAAAAATAAAATTTTCAGGTAAATAATGGCCATACATCATCATTCAATAACTTTGTTTGTGTTGCTTTATTGCTGAAATCGTACTATTTTTCAAAAAGCATCCAAACAAGTGTATGTTATTTAAAAGAAAAAACGAATTATTCGAAAGTAAAGATTATAATTTGAAACAAATAGTCAAATATCTTTTCTTCTTCTATACCCTCCTTTTGTTTGCGGCATGCAACAAACACAAGGAAAAGGTAGAATATGCCTTCTTTACTGCCGGCCATGTATATGGTAATCCCAATGATTATCAGTATGGGTTCCATCCTCCACTCGACTCAGCCATTTCGTATCTGAACAACTACCCGCAAATGGCGCTGGGAATATTCACAGGCGACGTGGTTCCCCAACCCACCCAAGCCTACTGGGACTCATTGACTCTTGACTTGAACCGAATTAAAGTACCCAGATACATTACGCCCGGAAATCACGACCGTGGTCCAATTTTTAAGAATCGCTTTGGCAATGGCTACGATTCATTTTATCATCACAACGAATTGTTCATCCTGCTCAATCCCGACAACTGGAACATCGAAGGAGAACAGCTCCGTTTTTTAAAACAGACACTTTCGGAGAACAAAGACAGCAGTAACCTGATTTTCATTTTCATGCATGAGTTGATCTGGTGGAGTCCCGAAAACCGTTACAGCGACGTGATCATCAACTGGGCACCACACTACCCGGGCAGCACCAACTATTATGACGACATCGAACCGTTGCTTAAAAGTCTTCCCAATCAGGTCGTTTTGTTCGCGGGCGATGTGGGTTGTGCCGCTGACCGAACTCCCTGCATGTACGATCGAAGCGACAACATTACCCTGATTGCCAGCGGAATGGGAAGCGGTGACCGCGACAATCTGGTAATTACCGAAGTGATGGAAGATGGGAGTTGTCGCTTCAGGCTCATTCACCTCAACGGAAATGAACGGAATGGCATGGGTCAACTCGAAGATTACCAGGTTCCCCTAAATAAAAATGGAAGTTGACTCCTTAAAAAAATGACAGCTTTACATAGAAAATAAGTTGTTTTGAAAAGAACAACTGACATGACTGCTTTCCACTGCGAGCCAGAATTGAAGTCATCAGTTCTGCGCTCTGCACTATTTCTTCTTTCGTTCAAATATGCATTCATCATTCATCTTTTGTCTATCATCTTTTGTCTATCATCTTTTGTCTTTTGTCTATATTTCAAACTTGAATACTTAAACAAAATACCCTCGTCCTTGTTTCTTAAGCAAAAACACAACAAAACCATGGTAAAAATCACAAAGCACTCAGGTATTTATACACTCGAAGCAACACAGCGCCTGCCCATGCCCTTGCACGAAGCCTGGGATTTCTTTTCATCGCCGGCGAACCTGGCCCGTATTACCCCGCCCGAAATGGGATTCAACATCACTTCGGGCAATACTAAAAAAGCTTATGAAGGCCAGATTATCACCTACAAAATAGGGATTCTCCCCTTCGTCAAGTCGAACTGGGTAACAGAGATAACCAGGGTGAGGGAAAACGAAATTTTCATTGATGAACAGCGTTTTGGCCCCTATCGCATGTGGCATCATGAACATTGGTTTACAGCCGATGGCGATGGCACAATGATGTTCGACAAAGTAAGCTACAAAATACCTTTCGGGTGGCTGGGGCAGCTGGTGCATGCGCTTTTCATCAAAAGAAAACTCCGCCAGATTTTCACGTTCCGGCATCATACACTTCGGCGCTTATTTGGATAAGCAGCACAAAAAAACCTACCTTTACACGAAACAAAAGCAGCCAGCATGAACGAAGTAAAACTCTACCAGATTGACGCCTTTGCCGAAACACCCTTTTCCGGCAATCCGGCAGCAGTGGTTATTCTGGACCAATGGCCCGAAAAGCAAACGATGCAAAACATAGCCATGGAGAACAACCTTTCGGAAACGGCCTTTTTGGTTTCCGATGCCGACGGCTATGCCATCAGGTATTTTACCCCGCTTACCGAAGTAGAATTGTGCGGACATGCAACGCTGGCCTCGGCCTATGTGCTTTTTAACATACTGAACGACCCAAAGCCGCTACTTACCTTCACCACAACAAACAGAGGACAGCTTTTTGTAAGCCGGAAGAATGAAATTATTGAACTGGATTTTCCCTGCGACCAGATTGAAAAAACGGTAGCCGGCGAAGAGGTAATCAGCGCAATCGGTCTCCGGCCTATTGAAGCATACAAGGGTATTAGCGACCTGATGTTGGTTTATAATAATGAAGAACAAATAAGAAACATCAGTCCTGATTTTTCACTGTTGAAAAAAATCAATTTAAGAGGAATCATCATTACGGCACCAGGTATGGACTGCGATTTTGTTTCGCGCTTTTTTGCTCCGCACGAGGGAATTGATGAAGATCCGGTAACCGGTTCGGCTCATACCACACTTATTCCATACTGGCATATGCAATTGGGAAAAACAAAAATGACCGCGAAACAGTTATCTAAGCGCGGCGGCACCCTGTATTGTGAGTACGCCGGCAAAAGAGTAAAAATAGGAGGCAAAGCCCTTCACTATCTCACAGGAACCATTAGCGTTTAAACATTAAAAACTTCAAAACAAAAATGAGTCAGCGTAAAAGCGATCACATCAATATGGCAGCCAGCTCGGTACCGGCTTCTTTCATTTCGGATGAAAGATTTTACTACGAACCGCTGCTACATCCCCATCCGACCACAGAAATTACTGTCAATTTTCTGGGAAAAACCATGAGGCACCCGCTTTGGATTTCGAGCATGACAGGCGGTACTGCCGAGGCCGGAGTCATCAATCACCGGCTGGCCGAAGTAAGTGCCGAATTTGGACTGGGCATGGGACTTGGATCGTGCCGTTCACTTTTGCGAAGCGACGAATTTTTCGACGATTTTAACCTGCGCCCCATAATAGGTCAACAGCTTCCTTTTTATGCCAACCTGGGGATAGCCCAGATCGAAAAAATGCTCGACCGGGGTGAGGGTGAGCGCATACACGAACTGGTGAGTCGCCTTGGAGCCGACGGCCTGTTCATTCATGTAAACCCCAGCCAGGAATGGCTCCAGCCTGAAGGCGACCGCTTTCAGCGCCCTGCCATCGAAACCATCGAAGAATTTTCGCAAGTGGTAAATGGCGCCTACCACCTGATTGTGAAAGAAGTGGGTCAGGGCATGGGGCCTAAAAGTCTTGAAAAGCTGCTTGGCATGAACATCGACGGAATTGAGTTCGCTGCTTTTGGCGGAACCAACTTTGCTACCATCGAACTGATGCGCAAACGCGATGGTGAAGCTGCTCACCTTTATCCGCTGGCTACCTTCGGGCACAACGCCAACGAAATGACAGCCATGATTAACCGCATTGTCAGTCAACACCCCGAAATGAACAAGCAATTAATTGTTTCAGGCGGGATCAACAATTTTCTTGATGGCTACTACTACACCGAAAAATCGATGCTACCAGCAGTTTATGGTATGGCAGGTGCCGTATTGAAGCAGGCCAGGGTATCGAAACAGGCACTGGTCAATTTTATCAAAGCCGAAATACAAGGCTATCAGTTTGCAAAAGCCTTCCTTAGCCTCCGAGGATAAAAACAGTGCTGTAGCATGAGAAATTAAACCATTTCAGGTTTGTGATTAAGCGTTTACGATGAAGAACTTATTCAGACTACTTTTATTTCCACTTGCTTTTATCAGATTATTACTGGTTCTGATGGTCTCATTTTTCTTTCTTTTCATCGTTTACATAGAATATCGAATCAGTCTTCGCACCGGGAAATACCATTTCTGGTCGATGCGTAACTGGGGGAAGATAGTTTGTTGGATACTGGGAATTAAAGTTGAACACAATGCACCTCCCACCGGAGGCAAATACATCATCATGCCCAACCATACAAGCTATCTCGACATTTTGCTCATTGCCGCCTATTCGCCTTCGGCCTTTGTCGCCAAAGCCGAATTAAAATCGTGGCCCATTCTTGGGCAAACCCTCAAGGCCGGACACATCATCACCGTGAATCGAAAAGAACTAAGCAGCCTGCTCAACACCATGAAACGCATACGCGAATCGGTTGAAGGCGGCATGCCAGTGACTGTTTTCCCCGAAGGAACCACCAGCAAAGGGCCCGAACTGCTGCCTTTCAAAAACGGCAGCTTTAAAATTGCTGCCGATCTGAAAGTTGACATTGTCCCCTGTGCCATCGTCTACCACGACAAAGGAGATGTATGGATTGGTGATGATACTTTCATCGCTCACTTTTTCAGACAAATGTGGCAGCCGGTAAAAAAGGTTAAACTGTTTTACGGCACTCCGCTTCAATCGGAAGATTACCTACAACTAAAAACAGCTACCAGAAAGTCAATAGAACAACTACTCGAGCTTACACCGAAGAATTAAGCACCGCTATTTCTGAAAATAATAAACCATTTTTTGTGTCGCATGCATTAATAATCGACATAGCTACACATTACCACTCTTATTAATCATTATAAGCTTTGTTAAAACTTTTTGCTTTTTGTTAGCAAAAAACAAGAATTATTAACTTCTTATAATGTTCACATTGTATATTTTTGCCTTCGGATCTCACTTATATCCTTTAATTGTTATAACAGACAGAGACATTGTTTGGCCATCGAAATAAATAAACTACAACAATATTAACCAAACCATGATCGTTTAGAAAGCGAAAAAACTTAAACACTATTTCATATTAATACATTTTATCAAGCCTTTAAACTCTTAAACCAAACATTCAATGCGAAACGTATTTCCCCTCGTGTTCCTGTTTATGTTAATCACATTTGCAGTTCAGGCGCAGCGTTTTACCATCAGTGGCTACATTAGCGATGCCAATTCGGGTGAGCGGCTGCCCAATGCCAACCTTTTTGAAAAAAGCACCCTGCAAGGCACCTCGGCCAACAGCTATGGTTTCTTCAGTATATCGTTACCTGCCGGTGAGCACACACTGGTAACTTCCTACGTTGGTTATGCATCGCAGGAATTTCCGATAAAACTAAGCGGCGATCTCACACTGAACATCGAACTGGAAGCCAATACCGGTCAGCTCGATGAAATAACGGTAGTTGGCAACCAGCAAAACAAGGTAGAAGAAACCCAGATGAGCATGATTGACCTGCCGGTTCAGAAACTACAGAAAGTACCGGTCATTATGGGAGAAGCCGATGTGCTCAAGGTGATTCAGTTGTTGCCCGGAGTTCAGGGCGGTACCGAAGGCACCAGTGGTATTTATGTGCGCGGTGGTGGCCCCGACCAGAACCTTTTTCTGCTCGACGGGGTACCAGTGTACAATGCCGGGCACCTACTGGGCTTCTTCTCGGTTTTCAATCCCGATGCCATCAAAACAGTGAAGCTTTACAAAGGCGGCTTTCCTTCACGCTATGGCGGACGGCTTTCATCGGTAGTCGACATCAGCATGAAAGACGGAAACATGAAAGAGCTAAAAGGAGATTTTTCCATCGGCCTGATCTCATCCAAACTAACACTTGAGGGGCCCATTGTCAAGGACAAAACCTCATTCATGGTATCGGCCCGCCGTACCTACGTTGACGTTTTGGCCAAACCCGTTATCGCCTTTTTCAACAAAACAGAAGACACCAATGTAAAAGCAGGGGCCTATTTTCACGATTATAATCTGAAGCTGAACCACATCTCTTCAGAACGCAGCCGGCTTTACTGGAGTGGTTACCACGGACGCGACCAGGGATATGGTGGCGATGAATACGACAATGGATGGGGTGATAATGAAGTAACCCGTAAATACACCGACCAATTCGGGCTGGGCTGGGGAAATACCATTTCATCGCTGCGCTGGAACTACCTGATTAGCCCTAAACTGTTTAGCAATACAACAGTAACATACAGTCACTACAACTTCGACATGGAATACCTTTACCGCACCGAAGATGTTGTAGAAGAAAAGAAGGAAGAAGAGTATTTTAATTATTCGTCGGGCATCAGAGACCTGACTGCCAAAGCCGATTTCGATTATTTTGCATCTCCCAATCATGCAATAAAATTTGGCCTGGCCTACACCAATCATTATTTTACTCCCGGAGTAACGACGGTTAAGCTCGAAGACACCATGTACGAAGAAGCCAGTATTGACACCACCTTTGGAAACCGGAACATCAGGGCCAACGAACTGGCAGCTTACATTGAAGATGATATCACCATCGGGGCAAAATTGAAGTTGAATGCAGGCCTTCATTTGTCGACCTTCATTGTCGATAACGAAACCTTTGTCAGGCCACAACCCCGTTTGTCGCTGCGCTACAAAGGAGGCGAAAACTGGTCGGTAAAAAGCTCTTATTCGAGAATGGCCCAGCATGTTCACCTCTTAACCACTTCGGGCATTAACCTCCCCACCGATTTGTGGGTACCGGTTACCAAACGTTTCGAACCGCCAATAGCTGATCAGGTGGCGCTGGGAACAGCCATTAACTTCAACCATGGTGTGAATTTCACCCTCGAAGGCTTTTACAAGTCGATGACCAATCTGATTGAGTACAAGGACGGCGCTTCATTTATGGGAAGCGGCACCAACTGGGAAGACAAGGTCGAGAAAGGACGCGGCTGGTCGTACGGAATAGAGGCCATGCTTGAAAAAACCATTGGAAAAACTACAGGTTGGATTGGCTACACCTGGTCGAAAACCGAACGAAAATTTCCCAATATTAATTACGGTCAAACCTTTCCGGCTAAATACGATCGTCGTCACGATGTAAGCATTGTGTTAACCCACAAATTCAACGATCGCTTCGACATTGGAGCCACCTGGGTATATGGAACCGGAAACACCGCGACAGTTGGCTTTTCCCATTATCCGGTGGCACCAATTCCCAACAGTTGGGGATCGGGCAGCAAATTACGCCACTACAGCACACGCAACAACTACCGTTTGCCAGCCTATCAACGAATGGATGTCGGGATGAATTTCCACAAGCAGAAAAAACATGGCGTCCGCACCTGGAGCATTTCAGCTTACAACGCCTATAATCAGAAAAATCCTTTCATTATTTATTGGAAAGAAGACTACAACAATCCGGTGATTATTGAAGATGGGAATTACACCTATTACACTTACGAGAAGAAACTGGTTAAACTCAGCATCTTCCCCATCATTCCTTCTGTTTCCTATTCATTTAAATTTTAAGCCATGCGAAAATATATCTATCTGACCATCCTTTTTGCCCTTGTAGGTTTTGCCTGTACCGAGGAAATCGACTTTGAAAAAAGCCTGATCGACAAACAACTGGTTGTAAATGCCTTCATTACTCCCGATAGTTTATTTAAAGTACAACTATACAACAATGTAAGTATCAATCAGGCAAAGATCGAACCCTTGCGAAATGCGAATATTTTGCTTTTTGAAGATGGAAAGGAAGTAGAAACACTAAGCCCCGATTTCTATCTTACACCAACTTACAATTATAACAATGGTGAATTGGTTTATGATACCATCTATTTTTACTCGGGAAAGAATACCCGTGCCGTGGTGGGAAAAAGCTATGAAATAAAAGCCAGTCACCCCGACTTTGAGGACGCCATTTGCAGTACCACCATTCCTTATCCTGTTCAAATAGAAGGAATCGATACCAGTTCTAATCATGTTAGCAGCGAATATGAAGAAAGGATTGAATTCAAATTCAAACTAAAGTTCACCGACCCGGCAGACACAGAAAACTATTATCGGCTTGTGATTAAAGAAACAATGGGGAAAGAAGGATACACTGTGATAAATGAGGCAGACACTTCTTATTTTATCAACATAAGTTCAAGTAGTTACAGTTATTTCAACTCGAACGATCCGGTTTTCACCTACGAAAACAGCGACGCCAGCAGCCCCATTCTGGGAGGAATCTGGAACGATTATGGGATATTTTCTGATGCCATGATTCAGGGTGAAAACTATGAAGTAAGTTTTAGTCAGTCGACTGGCTACTATGGCTATTGGGGCAACAAGGAAAAACCCAAACTATTAAATAAAGACAGAGGTGAATTTTACTCTTACACCATCTATCTTCAAAGTATTACCCGCGATGCCTATCTGTACATGAAGTCGATCGATGCGCAAAGTTATTACAACGACATTCCCTTTGTTGAACCTGTTACCATTTACTCCAATGTAGAAAATGGGCTGGGAATCTTTGGAAGCTACTCCTCTTCAAGCATCCAGACCACTTTTGGTGAATACCCTATGGAAGGCATTGAATACCGATAACTTTTTTCACTATTTGGACACCAAAGGCAGACTGTCGCTTTTAGCAGGTCTGCCTTTATTTTTCCTGATTCGTTCCAGCATATCACTTAGCAGGAATTCTTCAAAAGTGAAAGGGTCACACAACATTTTCAATTTTCCGGGAACAAAAATGGCTGTTTCGTATCGTTAGTAACAGCCATTTTTCAATATAAACTTTATTTTGCCACAATTGTAATGCTTTGCCCCTTTAGTCCGTGTGAATGCGCGCTCACCGTAAAGGTGCCGCTTACTCCTTTTTCAGCACTTACAATGGCCAGTGCCAGCCCGTTAAAGGCCTTCCTTACAGCCGAAGGAAATTCAGTCATATCGGTAGGATCGCCGTTATCGGTGGCCAGCAACACACCTGTTCCTTCAATCTTTATTTCTATTTCATTATCGGCATCAGGCACCACCCGGCCTTCGGCATCCAGCAATGTTACGGTAATGAATGAAAGATCTTTTCCATCGGAAGCAATGGTGCTGCGATCGGCTTCGAGCTGAAGTGCAACAGGGTCTCCGGTAGTTTCCACCACATCTTCGGCCCAGCTGTTTCCGTTTTTGTACACAAGCACCTTCAGGGTTCCCGGCGCATAACGAACATTGTCCCAGCGAAGCCGGTATTCATATGCTCCTTTTTTCTTTCGCCCCAGCGATTCGCCATTCAGAAAAAGCTCTGCCTCGTCGCCCGAAGTGAAAACATGCACCGGCGTTACCTGGCCTTCTCTTCCGGGCCAGTTCCAGTGTGGCAGGATGTGCGCCATCGGATAATCGGGGCGCCAGTAGCTTTGATACAAATAGAAGCGTTCTTTAGGAAAACCTGCCAGGTCGATCAACCCAAAATACGAACTGCGCGCCAGGTAATAAGGGGTGGGTTCACCCAGATAATCCCAGCCACTCCATACAAAACCACCAGCCACAAAGGGATGCTGATCGAGTGAACGAAACACCTTGTCGGCCGATGAGCCGAAAGGAGCCGTGTACAACTCGTAGGCACTCACATGCAGCTTTACGGGATCGCCGCCGGTAGTATCACTCACCGGCGCACTGATGCCGCTGGTAACAGGAAAGACAAATTCACCCCGGCTGCTCACTGCTGCCGCGTTTTCACTGCTAATAATTAATTTTTCAGGCAATGCTTTGTGAAAATCGGGATACAATGGTTCAGTGTTGATGCCTTTTAAATGAGCATAAGCCGGTGCATTTCGTATGCCTTCACCCTGATAGTTCAGGCTGATCAAATCCATTACGGCAGGCAGGGGCATGTGCGGTTTTGCATAATTAAACGAGGCTGTGGTCGGACGCGTGGGATCTTCATCCTTTGCAATCGTATGCAAACGCTTACCAACTTCAGCTCCTGCTTCACCGGTGTACTGCTCTCCCACTTCATTGCCGATGCTCCATGCAATGACCGAAGGATGATTGCGGTCGCGGCGAATGAACGAGCGGGTATCGGCTTCATACCATTCAGGAAAAATCAGGTGAAAATCGAGTGGTGTTTTCTTTCTTTCCCACACATCAAATATCTCATCGATTACCAGAAAGCCCATTTTATCGGTCAATTCGAGCAACTCAGGAGCTGGTGGATTGTGTGCTATACGGATGGCGTTGGTACCCAGTTCGCGCAATACTTCGAGCTGACGTTCGGCTGCACGGTAATTCCAGGCTGCTCCCAGCGCACCCAGGTCATGATGCTGATTGACTCCTTTCAAAATAATGTGCTCACCATTCACGAAAAGCCCTTTTTCAGGATCGAAGTTTAACGAGCGAATTCCAAACTGTGTTTCGTGTCGATCGGCTATTTCACCATTGGTTTCGAGCCGGCTAACTGCTACATATAAATTAGGTTCCTGATTGGGTAGTGGCCCCCAAAGCTTTGGATTTTCAATACTTCCCTGAATAAAGGCTTTTGCTCTTTGACCCTTCTTTACTTCCACTTTAAGCGGACCAAGCTTTAATACCGGCTTGCCCTTTTTGTTTCCCTTCTCATCCAGTTCAAATATTTCGGTGTAAAGCGTAACTTCTCTTGCTTCCGTTTCGTCGTTAGCGATGTCCACTTCAACATTCACTTTTGCCGAATTAACAGTAACATTGTCGGTGCTAATGCAGGTTCCCCACTGAGCAATGTGCACTTTATTGCAGGTAATGAGCCACACATTGCGGTATATGCCACCACCGGGATACCAGCGTGATGAGTTGGGAGGATTGTCGATGCGAATGGCCAACTGGTTGTCGCCACCAGGTTTCACCCAGGGTGTGAGGTCAAGTTGAAATGAATTATAACCATAAGGCCAGCCTCCCACAAGCTTACCGTTGAACCACACCATGGCGTATGACATGGCTCCATCCACTTCGAGAAAGACCGACTTAGCGGTATCGCTTTCAGAAATGATTATTTTTTTGCGGTACCATGCAACTCCATGGCTAGGCAAACGTCCCATGCCACCGCCCACTTCGGCATCCCAACCTTCGAGAAAGGGACCGGCAATGGCCCAGTCGTGCGGCAAATCGAGCTGCTCCCAGCTACTGTCGTCAAAGTCATTCTGAACAAAGGGAAAATCACTTCCGGGATTTCCTTCCGGACGGGAATAATGAGCGGCACTATCTTTTATGAACTCATTGGCTGTTGGGAGAATCCAGGGCTTCAGCACTTCGCGGTCGACTACCAGCTCAAGGGCTTCGGTGGGACGAGAGTCGGCGTCTTTGTCATCCTTGTAATCGATGTCGCCCGGCTTTACATCATAAATGAGTTCATCGGCAACTGCCATGTTCTCATACCTGAAAAAATGCCAGCCCTCGTTGATCAATTCCCGCTTTCGCGGTGATTCAATACTGGTACTGTTATCCTGCTTACATCCTGGTAGCATGAACAGGGAAAAGAACAGAAGAGTGAGCAAAACAGAAGGGTACACGCGTAAGTTCATCATTGGTGATTTGTTGGTTAGACCAATTTGTATTCAGGGCATTTGTTTTATTATCCAGACCAATTGACCCTGATAAATAACAAAGATAGAATTTTCGGTGAAACATCTTTACGTTAGGCTCTTTACAGCATCTCTTAAAACATTCATTCAACAAACAGGCAGTTGCCCAATCGAACAACTGCCTGTATAATTGACATTTTTACCCTTAAATTACGCCTTCATCCAGGCCAGAGCTGAGTCGAGATCCTGGAAATGTTTATTCACAACCAGGCTACTTCCACTCTTGCTATCGACATTCTTTACAAAGTTGTCGACCGACATTTGTGAGAAAATATACGATGGAACGATGATGGCATGCTTCATTGGGCCATGTTCCTTTGCGTGCGCCAGACAGGCATTGGCACCATGTTCATTTCCTTTTGGATTCAGGCCCTTGTGCAGCCTGGTATCCAGAATAAGATTTTTTGCCCCTTTTTCCACCATCAGATGGAGGGTCTTGTCGAGCAACTCTACAAAAAGATCGAAATCGGTAAACCCGTCCCAGGTTTCGAGGATACACGACAGCTGAGGATAATACGTCAGTCTGAGTCGCGGATGTTCAAAAATTACTTCTTTTTCCATACCACTTTTTACAATTGTTTAAATACATAATAATTTGCTTCCGGCTTCCAATTCAAGAATCGGAATACCAGAATTACCCTGTTTATAAGTGATTCAAATTTTACCCTGTTAATTTGAAGTTCAGGCAAGGTATGAAAAGAAAGGAAACAAACAAATGTTCAATAAGAGATTTTTATGAAACAATTTCTAACGACATGCTTGCACCTACCCGCACGAAGGTCCACACTTATCACTTTTGAATGTACGCATTAAACTAAAAAACAAGGGGCCTTACTTATATTTTCAGACAGCTCCGAAATCCTCTGGCTGCGTAATACGATTCAGCACCATTATGATAAAAGAATACTCTTCCGTAACGCCGGTCTCCAAAAACAGCACCACCGGCAGCCCTCACATCATCAGATGTAAGTACCCAGCTCGAGGTTTTGGTATCAAAATTACCAAGCTGTTGCAAAAACATATATTGTGTTTCGTTCAGCAGTTCAACACCAAACTCATTGGCCATTTTCACAGCACTGCTGCGTGGTTTATTTGCTTTTCGCGATTCGAGTGCAAGTTGGTCATAACACAGGCTTCTTCTTCCTTTAGGGCTCTCCGGTGAACAATCGAAAAAAAGAAATTCATCGTCCGACTGATTGTAAGCAACAACATCGGGTTCTCCACCGCTTTCTTCCATTTGAAGCAGCGACCAGAGTTGATGGGGCATCGAATTTAAACGGTCTTCAATCTTATTCCACTTCATCTCGTTATGCCTGTGCATGTTGTTTTCAAAGCGATGCTTTAAAATCTCCAGCAGGTTTTTTATTTGCGCTTCTGAAAGATTTTTTGCTTGTTTTGTTGCCATGGCTGGTAGTTTTAATAAACAGGATGGATTCATCCCCAAAGTTATCCCCCTTTAAACAAGAAGCACAATCCGATGGTTCAAAAAAAAAATGCTGTCCGGAGAGTTGGTTTTTATGAAAGACATCAACCCTGACACTCCGGACAGCACAATCTAAATTATATTATCAAGCCAATCTTACCAGGTGTATCTTACTCCAAGAGCAGCACCCCAGCCAAAACCGTTGTCATATCCTACAACATCGATCATTGGTCGGGCATCCATACTAATAAGTATCGGGGCTCCCAGTTCATTAAAGTCAAATTCCAAACCCAATGATAGATTCCGGCTACAAACATGTCGTTATAATTTCGATAGCCCTTGAAGCCTAAGTCAAGTTCCAATCGATTGACATCTCCAAAGGCTTGTTGATACGAAATTTCGGCGCCGTTTATATTTCCGTCACCTCCAAAACGCAAACCGATGGCGTGAGGATTTACCTGGGCTAAAGAAGATAAACTAATACTCATAAACACTGTAATGATAATTACCAGCTTTTTCATTTTGTCAAATTTAAGTTCTCCTACTCATATGGATTTTCAGTATCGCCCCGTTTTTTTTGTGGTTTCTGGTCTCCACGCTTAGTTTAACAATGGTCAAAAACGCAGAAAACAATTCATTAAATTATTCCTTGTTTTTGACCAACACCCATTTTCTCATCTTAAACACAACATTTATAGTTATGAAATGTTGAGATAAAGCCCAGATCAACATTCATCGTAATAAACGAGCAGAAAAGAAAAATGTTTTTTAACCCGCATGATGACTTTTTTTTGATGAAAAAATTGGGTTAATTAAGCAATAAAAACGATTCTAAAAGATAGTTGTTTGAACTAACAGGCCCAGGTTAAACGATGAAATAACCGGAAAAAATCCGAGGGTGAAAACTAATGCATACTCTTCATAAAAACGTATCGCATTCATTCTATGTCATCCCCCGTAGCGTTCCTATCTCTGAATGGCGCTCTCCATCCTTTGTACGGCTTGGGCTAAAATTTTTCCTTTCCCTGCGTACTTTAAAGAAGCATCTTCAAATACCTCCCTGTTACAGAGTGCTCGCACTTGACCAAATCTTCGGGCAAGCCCTCAAAAAGCAGTGCTCCTCCACTTTTGCCACCCCCGGGGCCCATGTCGATAATCCAGTCGGCATACTTGACAATGTCGAGGTTATGCTCAATAATAATCACTGTGTTATTATTGTCTACCAGCGATTTTACAATTTTGTAAAAATTATCGATGTCTGACATATGCAGCCCGGTGGTGGGTTCGTCCATAATGTAGATCTTACCTTCTTTTTTAAGCTCAGTAGCTATTTTCAGTCGTTGTGCTTCGCCGCCCGAAAGCGAGCTTAACGATTGTCCCAGTTTTAAATAGCCCAAACCGACCTTTTGCAGCAGCTCTAGATGTTTATTTATTTTGGGAACTTCAAAAAAATTGAAAGCCTGGTTGATGGTCATGTCGAGCACTTCGGCAATGTTATTTCCTTGGTATTTCAATTCCAGCACTTCGGCATGGTAGCGCTTGCCTTCGCATTCATCGCAAAGGGTTTTAACCGAATCGAGGAAATGCAGTTCAAATGTTACCAGGCCCTGTCCGTTACACTTAGGACAGGCTCCTTTCGAGTTGAAGCTGAACAGCGATGCTTCACTTTTTGTAGCAGCAGCAAACGCTTTCCGTATAAAGTCGAACACCCCGATAAACGTAGCAGCGTTGGCGCGCGACGACTTGCCAATGGGCGACTGATCGATTACAATGGCTTCGGGATGCTTCTTTGCAAAGCATTCGTGAATAAGACTGCTTTTACCACTACCTGCAACGCCGGTAACGCAGGTGAGCACACCCTTTGGAATCTTTACCGATACATTTTTCAGGTTGTTGGCCGAAGCATCTTTGATTTCGAAAAACGATGTGACAGTTTTCCGTTTGAATGTTGGCTTTTCTTTCCGATGAAGGTATTCAGCAGTAATGCTTTCTGCAGCAGCCAAACCCGAAGGTTCGCCATTGTACACTACCTTGCCGCCAAACTTTCCGGCACGTGGCCCCATGTCCACAATCCATTCGGCTGCGCGAATAATTTCGGGGTCGTGCTCGACCACGAATACCGAATTGCCTCGCTCTTTCAAACGGAACAGAATGTTCATCAAATTTTCAGTATCGCGCGGATGCAGACCAATGGAAGGCTCATCGAGCACGTACAGCATATCCACCAGGTTGCAGTCCATTTGCTTCGACATTTTTACCCGCTGAGCTTCGCCACCCGAGAGTGTTCCCACCGCCCGATCGAGTGAGAGATATCCCACACCAATTTCAATGAGTTGCTGAAGCAGAAATTGCGCTTTTCGTAAAACCGGACGAGATATTTCGTCGTCGATGGCCTGAACGTAAGGCAGCACATCATTCAATTCCATATTGCATATTTCGGCTATGCTCAAACCGTTAATGTTTACTTTTCGGGCGCGCTCGTTCAGTCGGGTGCCGTCACATTCTCTGCAAAGCTGATAGTTGAAGAATTTAGTATATGCGTTTTTTGCATCATCGGCTGTTTCATCGTCGGCACGCGTGGCAACAGCTTTTTCGAGCTTGCGGGCAATGCCTTCAAAGTTTCGCTTGTACGAAAGCTTTTCTTTGGCGTTTTTGATGGCAAAAGGTTCGGAATACAAAAGCAGCTCCAATTCTTCGATGGAATAATCTTTCAACGGTTTTTCGACATCCACCACATCCAAACTCACCAGTTCTTTCCACATAAACGAGCCCGGTTTATAGTGCGGATGCAGAATGGCTCCATCGCGGATCGACCACTCTCTGTTCAAAAACAAATCGAGATCGATTTTAATTTGCTTGCCAAGGCCCTTGCAATGCGGGCACATGCCTTCGGGGTGATTAAACGAAAAATAAAACGATGGACCGATCAATGGTTTTCCCACGCGCGAAAAAAGCAAACGCAGGTAAGTATTGATCTCGGTTGCAGTTCCTACCGTACTGCGCAGGTTGTTGCCCATTCGTTTCTGATCAATTACGATAGCTGTGGAAAGGTTCTGAATATCATCAACATCGGGGCGCGACAACTTGGGCATGCGGGTGCGGGCAAAGGTTGAAAAGGTTTCGACCAGCTGTCGCTGTGCTTCGGTATAAATGGTGTCGAACAAGAGCGATGATTTCCCCGAACCCGAAACACCGGTGAAAACTACCAGTTTGTGTTTGGGGATATTAATGTCGATGTGTTGCAGATTGTTGGTGTGTGCATTTTTTACAATGATGTGGTCTCTGTTCATGGCTTTTGAATGTTTAATGTTCGGCAAAATTTGCATTTCCTGCTGATGACGAATTGTAAAAAAACGACAAAATTTCGTTGGCCCGCTTGGACACAAAAGGGTTGGATCGCTTCCCGGCACCAACACTTGTTACCATGTTACTCACTTTCTTCTCCAGAAGCCAGGTACCATCGGATTGCTTTTTCGATAGCAGCAGGTTCAACGCATCTTCAACTTTTTGTGAACGAACTTTTTCGCGTTTCAGGAGCCAAAGTATTTCAAGGAAATTGCTTTTGTACATGCACGGAAAACCCAGTTGATCAATGTTGTTGGCCAAAGGTTGTTCAGGGTTTCGCGAGCTAAAGCAAACACGATGCAACAAAACAAAGTCGATGCACCGTCCGATGAGCGATTTTACTTCCGAAGTTCGATCCTTTTCAGCAACAAACGACAAGCCTTTCAGTAATTTAACCACGCCCCAATAGCAGGTATGTTTTCCGTAACAACTGGAGTTTTTACAGTAAATGCTTCGGGGCTCATTGTAATTTCCATCATCGAAACGCTGGTTTTTACTAAAAAAGTTGATGGCCAAAAGACTTTTCTCTGAAAGTGATTGGTTATAGTAGGCATCGAGATAAATGAGGTTTCCGTTAAGACAAGGAATTGGAAAGTGATCGTTGCCAAGCGAATAAATGCCCTGTTCCGTATCGAAAAAGTGGTTTTTTATGATTTCAAGCGTAAGTTTCACCCGTTCATCGTTTGGATCAAGTTCCAAATCGGCCAGTAAAACCAGCGTCCACAATGTTGCCTTAAAATTGGGGACGTAATGCTGATAAACAGGGTAATACTTGTGGTCGACATCCAACATTTTCCAGCACCCGTTGCTTCCCTGCTGTTCAAATATTTTTGATAGGATGATGTCTTTTTTATTCATTTTAACTGTTTTCCTAAAAATAAGATAAGGTTTTGACAACTGTATGTCAGCAGGTATTAAATTCTAATTCGTTTCGCACTTTTCAGTGCAAAAACCACCGAAACAATTGAAGTGATGACAGTTATTCCCAATGCAAGGTAATAGAAACCAGATGAAGAAGTTCCCGCGAGCAGATAACGATTCCCTTCAAGTAGATAGGTGACCGGGTTAGCCCACGACACGGCCAGCAGCCATTTCGATGTGATGAGTTCACGTGGCAGAAAGGTAGTACTTAAGAAAAGTAGTGGGAAAACAGCATTGGTTACAATGGCTGCACTTTGGTGCTGACCGGTGCGCAGCATAATGCCTGCCGAGAAGCCACAAAGGGTGAGCGACCAAAGCAATGAAAGCAGCAAGATGCCCAGCACCGAAAAGAAACCAAACTGAAAGCTCACGCCAAAAAGTGCGGCAATGGCAAGCAGCAATACGGTGAAAAACAACGACGAAAGCGTGTCGGCCAGCATGGGAGCAACAACTAAAATCCACCGAGGGGCCGGGCTAAGGTAAAGCCTCCGGAAGTAGCCCGATTGCATGTCGGCATTCAATGTTTGTCCGGCTCCGGCCGACGAGCCCATAGCCAGCGAAATAATGGCAATGGGAAATACAAACGAAAGGTAACCGCCCGAACCAAAGGCTTCGAGATCACCCACTCCGCCAATTCCGGCATTGTAAACTAACAAGAAAAACAAGCTCATACCAAACCCCATGATAGACGCCGAAGGTTGTTTCACCAGCTTCATTATTCCACGTTCAATTAGTAATACATTTGCAGTTTTCATGTCTTCCCTTTTCAATTATTGGATATTGAATGATTGTTCATCGTTTTAATAAATTGCAGGTAGCTGTCGTCGAGCGATAAATCACCATCGGGGGTTACCATTTTTTTGAATCCGGCAATGCTTCCCGCGTAACAAATTTCGCCCGCAACAATTAGCCCCATTTCTGAAGCGTGTTTATCGGCTTCGTCGAGGTACTGTGTGGTAAGGAAAATGGTAACGCCCTGCGAACTGTTGAGACCCGCAATAATTTCCCAAAAGTTGGCTCTTGCCAAAGGATCCATCCCTACGGTAGGTTCATCTAAAAACAGTATTTGCGGACGGTGTACCAAAGCCAGTGCGCAGTGCAAGCGGCGTTTATTTCCACCCGAAAGTGCAGCAGCCTTTTTGCTTCGCTCGTCTGATAGCTGAAACATTTCAATCAGTTCATCGGCACGATGGATGGCTTCGGCTTTCGACAAACCAAACAATCGACCTTGGAAAACAAGCAGGGTCTCCACCTTTTCGGTAGTATCTATTTCGTTTTCCTGCGACGCTACGCCAATTAGTTGCTGAATTTTTGACGGGCTATTTTCGGGATTGATGCCCGAAATAAGAAAGCTGCCAGCGTCTTTTTCAATCAGGGTTGTCATGATTTTTACGAGAGTCGATTTTCCGGCACCGTTGGGTCCGAGTAAGGTAAAAAACTGCCCTTTGCCGATTTCGAGGCTTACTCCCTTCAACGCCTCTGTGCCGTTGGGGTACTTTTTGAAAAGCTTGTGAATTTGGATTTCTGCTGTCATGATTAATAATACATTTTGAATGATGCAGCAAAAATAGCTTCAGCAGGTGCAGCGAAAATTGTAAAAAAACGACAAAAAACCGCGTACAAACGCAGTTGTGCCGTTTGTTAGACAGGGTTTAATATTTTGGAATTTTAAAATTTTATATCCATTCTAATCTACCGTATAATCCGGGTACCTCTCAACAAATTCTTTGGGTGTATAACCCGAATAACTTTTGAAGTCACGTATAAAGTGCGCCTGGTCGAAATAGCCGTTCCGATAGGCATACTCGGTGAGTCTGATGTGTTTGTGCTGGCTGAAATCTTTCAGGGTCTCCTGAAAACGGATCAGTTTAATGTACTGTTTGGGTGTTTTGCCCAGCCTTGACGAAAATTTTCGCTCCAGGCTTTTGGGAGCAATCGCAAGTTTTTGAGATAAACTATTGGCTGTAATTTGTCCCTTGTGTTGTTTAATCAACTGAATGCCATTGGCAAGCAAGGCATTGTCGTAGTATGGAATTGATGAATAGTTGCTTATCAAAAAATTCTCTATCACTGCAATTTTCGCCTGCACTGTTTTGGCATGAAAAAGCTGCTCCTCAATTTGCCTGATTTCTGCATTAAAAAGATCGGACAAATCAAAACTTTGGTTTTCGAGCTCGGAAAGTGGAAAATTGAAAAAATGGCAGGCACCTGCCGGATAAAACTGAACGAAAACCACACCTGCTTCTCCAAAGGTCGAAACATCGGAATAGGAGTTACTTAAGCCACTAACGATGCTGCGGGGTTGCTGTCTGGTAATATTGTTTTGATGGCATATAACAAAGGGATTGCGGTAATGAAACATAAGCTGAACATTTTCAGTAGGAATTACCCGTTCAACCATGTTGCCTTCAACTGCGTCGGTTTCCATTAGACAATAGTGCCTAACGAAATTTTTAAGGAAACCACCAGCCTGTACAATCTGAAAACGCATGCAGGGACTTTTTTGCAAAAATAAAATTAAAAGCAAAACAAGGCAAGTTCAACAACAACAGGATCTGGAACATCCCTAATGGTTTTCAGTCACATCGCATGCTTTCAAAAGAACAGATATCGAAAATTACAGGGAATTTGGGGTGATTGAGCAGCATTTTGCAATCCAAAATTACCGCACAAAAAAAGCTCACCCCGCAGGATGAGCTTTTTCATTTAAAACAAAAAGCTGCATTATTTTTTTTCGGTTTTTGCACCACAGTCAGCTTTTTTCTCGCCATCACAGCTTGATTTTTTTTCAGCCTTGTCGGCACAAGTGCTTGTTTTAGTCTCACTTTTTGCGGCGCAGTCACCTGCTTTTTTCTCAGCCTTTTTGGTATCGGCTTTCTTCTCTTCACCATCTACCTTAACAATCACAAGCTGATTGTCCATTGCGTTTACAACTGCAGGAGCAAATACGCCTAAAACAAATACTACGAGTAAGGAAAGAATCAATTGCTTTTTCATAACTTTAAAATTATTAATTTGATTTAACTTTTTTCTATTTAGAATGATTCAAAAATATACATTAATAACAAAAGAAAACGTTAATGGATTGTTATTCCATGTTAACGTGTTGTTAAAATAAAGAGATCATCGTCTTTTTCCATAAATTTGTGCCGGATTCAGACCATCGAAGCGCTGAACAATAACAAATATTTTCTTTTTTACGATGCTGCATGAAGAATTTAAAACATCAAAATCTGCTCGCTCTTTTAACCTTTCTGGCACTGATTGCCATTTTGGTAGTGCAGGTCGACTGGCTGTTTAAGGCGGCCCGCTTCAAGGAAATCCATTTTAACCACATGGTTACCAAGGCGCTTATTGAAGCCCGTGAAGACATTGGCCAAAGCGCTTCAACCTGTTCCGACATGAACAACTATCTGTGCGGACGTCCCTGCAAAATTAATGTACGCGAACAGAAGATTGCCGAACTCGACAGCATCATCCGGTCGAAAATGGAGATTTACCACATCGACCTCGACTATACCTTTGAAATTACCGAAACCGACCCCGAAACAGCCAACGACAAATTATTCGGGGCCAGGTTCTATCTACAAAGCCTAAACGGAATGCTCGAGAAAGATGGGATCAAGATTGCACTGAACTTCCCCGAGCGCAATCAGTTTTTGTTATCGCAAATAAGTGGTGCTTCACTACTGGCATTTGTATCGGTTCTATTTGTCATGTTTTCATTTTTGTTTACCTCCCGCATGTTTCGAAAAGAACGCAAAATGCTGCAGCAAACGTCCGATTTCATTAACAACATGGTACACGAATTCCAGACACCGCTGGCCAACATCAGGTTTGCTTCCAGTTTGATCAGGAAGAAAGAAAAAAGCATTGGCGACAGCAAAATCATGGAGTATGTTTCGGTTATTTCGAAAGAAAACGACAAAATGGAGAAGCACGTCGAAGAAATACTTCGTTTATCATGTCAACCCAATGAGCGGGGCGTGGCTCAGCCTGTCAACATTAACCTGCTTGCAGAGCAAACAGCAAAGGCTTTTCAAAGCCGGATTGAAAGTCTTCAGGGACAGCTCACAATCAACCTTCAGGCAAAAAAGGCCACACTGGCGGGTACACCTGAACATTTCAGGCTCATGCTTTCGAACCTGCTCGACAATGCCATCAAGTATTCTCAAAATTCGCCCATGGTTAAAATCACCACCCGCAATGAAAACAAGCAGCTTATTATTGAAGTAAGCGACCAGGGAATAGGTATTGAAAAAAGCGAATACGATCGTATTTTTGAAAAATACTACCGTATATCGACCGGAGATGTGCACAATGTAAAAGGTTTCGGGCTGGGTCTGACCTACGTAAAACAAATGTGCGAACTTTACGGAGGAAGCATTAAGGTGGAAGAGGGTAAACAAAAAGGATCGGTTTTCACAATCAACTTACCTTTAGATGATGAAACGAACTAGGATATTGCTGGTCGAAGATGATACCAGTCTTGGATTTCTGTTGGTCGACTTTCTCGAATCGAACGGATTCGATGTAAAACTTTTCCGCGACGGGCATGCCGGAATAAAAAGCTTCAAGGAAGAAAGCTACGATTTTTGCATACTCGATGTGATGCTGCCCGGCATCGACGGATTTAATCTTGCACAAAGGATCAGAGCCGAAAACAAAACCATTCCGCTTATTTTTCTTACCGCCCGATCGATGAAACACGACAAGCTGAAAGGTTTTAATCTGGGGGTCGACGACTACATTACCAAACCTTTCGACGAAGATGAACTGTTGTGCCGGATCAATGCCATCATTACCCGTTACAACATTCAGCCGCACGAAAACATTCAACGTGATCAGTTTACCATTGGGAAATTTGTTTTCGACTATAAAAACCAGCTCCTGAAACTCGATGATAAAAGCAAACGGCTCACCAAAAAGGAAAGTGAAGTATTGCGCCATCTATGCAGCTCGCCCAACGAAATTGTAACGCGCGACAACATTCTCTATTCGGTTTGGGGCGACAACGACTACTTTAACGGCCGCAGCCTCGATGTTTTCATTGCCAAATTGCGCAAATACCTGAGCGACGACCATGAGGTACAAATCAACAACATCCCCAAGGTGGGTTATGTACTGGAATGCTGAACAAACTTTTGAATAGCTGAAGAAAAAGTAGTAAGCTGTTACAACTTATTTACGGCTGCATCCAATCGCCCGGCAATTGCTTCGATACTGCCTGAGCCGTTCACCTTGATATACTTTCCCTGTTGGTCGTAATAGGCTTTGAGCGGAGCCGTTTTTTCGAGATAAACATTGATTCGATTTTCGATAATGTCAACGCTGCAATCATCGCTTCGCCCCGATGTTTTTCCTCTTTCGAGCAGTCGTTCAATCAGTTCCTGTTTGTCAACATCGAGTGCCAACATGCCAGCCACCTTCTGATTGATGTCCTCCATCAGCTGATCGAGCGCTTTGGCTTGCTGAACCGTTCGCGGGAAACCGTCGAAAATAACGCCCCTGGCTCCGTGATCGAGATTAATCTGATGTTCGATCATGGCAATTACCAGCTGGTCGGGCACCAGTTCTCCCTTATCGATATATTTTGCAGCCTCGATCCCCTGCTCGGTTTGAAGTGCAATTTCTTTGCGCAACAGATCGCCTGTTGACAGGTGCTGAAGCTGATATTTATCCCTGAGCAACAAGGCTTGTGTTCCCTTGCCGGCACCAGGAGGGCCAAATAGTACAATGTTTAACATAGGTAGATGGTATGTTGGTTTGGTTATTCAACAATTTTATAAATATCCAACAAATTCCTTCCCTTCTGATTGTAATCAAGTCCAAACCCGACAATAAATTCGTTGCCTATTTCCATGCCCACATAATCGATTGGCATTTTGTTACCAAACTTTTCAGGTTTGAGCAACATGGTAGCAATTTTTACATCTTTGGGATGATGCTCCTTAAGCATGTTCATGACCTCGACAATGGTGATCCCGGTATCGATAATATCTTCGAGTACCACCAGTGTTCTTCCCTGTATCGGGTCATTCAGTCCGATCAGTTTTTTCACCTGGCCGGTGGTGTCGGTTCCGTCGTACGACGATAGTTTCAGGAAGGTTACTTCGGGCTGTTCAAGATCAATCTCCCGAAACAACTCCGATGTAAACATAAATGAACCATTCAGGATGCAGATAAATAATACATCCTCTCCTTTCAAATCGTTGTTGATCTGTTGCGCAATGTTCTTAACAGCTTCATTAATTTTCTGATAAGGTATGTAAGTTTCAAACTCTTTGTCGTGTAATTTAATTCTTCCCATCATTCAATATTTTACTGAAATATTTTACAAATAACCCATAAATAATTTAAAAACGGAAAACAATTTTGAATGAAAAAGACTTGTCCTGTATGAAAAGTATTTTTTTTGTAATTTCAACCCTTGAATTCAGGACGAAGACAAGCAGGCAAAACACCTCATATTCAACACAAATACTCAATATATGAAAGCAGTTGTAAGTATTATCATGGGCAGCACCAGCGATCTGCCCGTAATGGAAAAAGCAGCCAGGTTGTTAAACGAACTTGAAATTCCGTTCGAGATCAATGCCTTATCGGCTCACCGTACACCGGCCGAAGTTGAAAAATTTGCAAAAGGGGCGCGTGAACGAGGTATTAAGGTGATCATTGCCGCAGCCGGAATGGCAGCCCACCTGCCAGGCGTCATTGCATCGATGACTACCCTGCCCGTAATCGGTGTTCCCATTAAAGCAAGCCTTGAAGGACTCGATGCCCTTTTGGCCATTGTACAAATGCCTCCGGGAATCCCCGTAGCCACTGTAGGGATCAATGCAGCCCAAAATGCCGGCATTTTGGCAGCCCAGATGATCGCAACCGGCGATGAAAGCATGGCTACACGACTGGCCAGTTATAAGGAAAAGCTGAAAGACAAGATTGTGGAAGCCAATAAAGATTTGGCTGAAATTAAATTTAAATACAAAACCAACTGATTCGTGTCGATTTTTTTTGTATTTTAAATGTCAAATCAGGTGTACGTTAACGTACACCTTTTTTATTGACTTATAACCAATTGTCAGCAGGTGCGATTCGTACCCCCCATATTGCCTCTGACGTTGCTATTGTTAGTAAAAAGTGTTTATTCCCTTAACAACGTTTATCCAACGGGAGCACAACCCGCTGGCATGGGAAACGCTTTTGTCTGTCAGTTTGATCTTTTTTCGGTTTTCCACAACCCTGCAGGACTATCAAAACAACCTTATACCGAAGCAGCCTTCTTTTACGAAAACCGCTTTGGAGTGAAGGAGCTTTCGACCCATGGTATCATTGCTGCTTTGCCTTTCCGTCAGACGTGTTTTGCACTTCATTATTACAATACAGGGCCTGCCCAATGGAAAGACTACGGCGCCGGGCTCACTTATGCCATGCCAATGAGTCCTAGACTTTCAGCCGGAGTACAACTTTTCTGGTATGGAAATCGTCTTCCTGAAGAGGCCAGTTCGGCAGGCATTGTATCGTTTGCAGCAGGAGCTATTTTTCAACTTTCAGAAAAAACCCGGGTAGGTGCCCAGGTAAAGAATGCTGCATCGGCAGGCATACCATCTGCTTCAACAGGCGAAAATCTACCGATCGTGCTTAGTGTAGGGGCTCACACGCTCTTTGCTGAGCAATTCAAGTTATCGTATCAAGTGGAATTAAGCCAAAAACAACAGACACAATTACTGGCCGGAGCAGAATGGGAAATCGTTCCCCGCTTTTTCATTCGTGCGGGCATCAATGCTCCATTGGTAAGATTCCATGCTGGTGCTGCTTACCATTGGCGACGTTTCACCTTCGATGTGGCTTTCAACAATCACCACTACCTGGGCACCTCGTCGATGGTAGCTGTGAGTTATCAATTCAAGCGAATATTCACAGACAAAACACCTGCCAAGTGAAAAAGCGCTACCTCCTTTTCATCGTGATGCTGAGCAGCATACAGCTATCGGGGCAACAAAATGATTCTGACGGGCACACTGTGATTGAACAAATTGTTGAAATGTATGCCGAAACCCTTGATGAAACGGCCGACATGAGCATGTTGGTCGAAACCCTTGAAAGCTATCTCCAAAACCCCTTAAACATCAACATCGCCACACAAAATGAATTGGAACAGCTGCCTTTTCTGACGGCCTTTCAAATTCAAAATCTGCTTGAATACCGTAATCAGGTTGGTCAGCTTTACTCCGTTTATGAATTAATGGCCCTTGACGGCTTCAATGCACAACTGGCATCGTTGATGGAACCTTTTCTGCGTTTTGACCCCATTGGTACAACGACAAAACAGTACATTCGAAATGAGCTAAACCTTCGCTATAATCAGGTTCTTGAACAGCGAATGGGTTACCTGCCCGACAGTACGGGAGAAAAAACTTTTGAAGGCAGTGCGCAACAGTTGCTTTTGAAATACAGAGGACAGGCTGGCGATCGATTCATGTGGGGCTTCAGTGCAGAGAATGATGCAGGCGAAGCTTTCTTCACCAAAAGCAACAAGCAGGGTTTCGATTTCTATTCGGCTTATCTTTCCTACCGTGGCAACAAACGACTAAGAACTTTGACTTTAGGCGATTATCAGATCAAAGCTGGTCAGGGGCTGGTGATGTGGAGCAGCTATGCCAGCCGCAAATCGACCGACCTCACCAACAGCAGTGCTACGGGGCAAGGTATTAAAAATTACACGTCGACCGACGAAAATGCTGCACTGCGCGGGCTGGCCTGTGAATGGCAGCTGGGGCCTCTGGGACTGATCGGCTTTTACTCCCAGCGTAAACTGGATGCAAGTCCCGGCGACACTTCCGAAAATGGATCCGTTCTTAATTTCACCTCGCTTGTTACTACTGGTTATCATCGTACCAACAGTGAAATCAACAGCCGCGATCGTATCCGCTCGCAGCTTGCCGGTGGAGTACTTAGCTACCGCCGCAACCGTTTCGAAGCGAGTCTCAACTCGATAATACAATGGTTTGATCATCGCTTACAGACCTCTGACAGACTTTACAATTTGCATTACTTCGCAGGTGATTTTAACTACAACATCAGTAGCGCTTTGCGATGGATCATGCAACGAAACCATGTTTACGGTGAACTGGCCCTCAGCCGCTCAGGTGGTAAAGCCCTGCTGCTTGGTAGCACTTCACAACCCGTCGATGAAGTGTTAATTAACATTGTTTACCGGGATTATGCTGCCAATTATCACAGCATCAACGGCACTTCGTTTGGTGAATGGGATGACACCCGGAACGAACAGGGAATCTACAGTTCATTGTCGTTACAGGCCCTTCCCGGCCTTTCGCTTTCAGCTTATATCGATGTTTACCGATCGTACTGGATGCGTTACAATTCACTGGCGCCTGTCAGGGGAAGAGATCTTGCCTTTCAGGCAAAGTACCAAATACAGCCTGGTTTAGCATGCACTGTAAGAATGAGTTCAAAAAGCAACAATGAAAACGCAGCACTGCCGGGTGCCATAAAAACCGATACAACAAAAAACAGCAGCAAAGGCAGAATCAATCTCGAATGGGAAGTGAACGAAATGCTGAAACTTCGCTTTCGTGCTGAAGGAAGTCTGTATAAAAAGGATACAAAACAAACCCTTGGCGCAATGATTTATACCGATGCTTCCGTTCAAGCCCTGTCGCAACTGAGGTTCACTACCCGCTTTGCCTATTTCAACACCCAGGATTACAACAGTCGTATTTATACTTACGAACACGATGTGCCACAGTCGTTTTACATTCCTGCCTTTTATTCAAGGGGACTCCGCTATTATCTGAACCTTGCCTATGCTCCCCTTCCGCGTATGAAAATATATCTGAAAATAGCACAGGCTTATTATTTCGACGAAAATTTCACAATTGGCTCAGGACCTGCTGAAATTGAGGGCCGGCATCGTACCGACCTGAAAATTCAGCTTAGCTATCGCTTATAGTAAATGAGCATTCGCTTTCTACCTTGTCTTCATTTTTATAAATTTGCACTTCATCAATAAAAAAAACATGACATCATTTGAGGAAATCCGCCCTTATCATAATGAGGAGTTTGCTACATCAATAAAAGCGCTGGTTGAAGATCAACACTTCAGATCAATGGCAGCACAACTGTATCCTCAGCCTGGTATGAGTGAAGTGGTCCTTCAAAAAATGTCGGAGACAAAAAGTGTAGAAGAACTGCAGGAAACTATTATTTATCCCTTGCTCAGAGAGATCGAAAAAAACACCACCGATGGTCTGAGTTACAGCGCCATGGAGCAATTCCACCCCGACGAACGCTATCTGTTTATTTCGAACCACCGCGACATTATACTTGATGCAGCCTTCCTTAATGTGGTAATGCAACAACATGGATTTCGAAAAACAGAGATTGCCATTGGCAACAATCTTTTGATTTTCGACTGGATTGAAAAACTGGTACGACTCAACCGGGCATTTGTTGTAAAGCGCAATCTGGGAGTTCGGGAACAGCTGGAAGCATCGAAAACCCTCTCAGCCTATATCAGGTATGCCATTACACAAAAAGGGGAATCGGTATGGATTGCCCAGCGCGAGGGTCGAACCAAGGATGGTAATGACCAAACACAGCCCGCCCTGCTTAAAATGCTTGGCATGAGCTACGACGGGAAGCTCATCGAAGGTTTCAGAGAACTAAACATTGTACCCATGGCCATTTCGTACGAAATCGAACCTTGTGGAATTTCAAAAGTAGAAGAATTGCTGAAACGAAAATACCAGCCCGATTATACCAAAACAGCCCAGGACGACTTGCGAAGCATGGGCAATGGGGTGATGCAGGCCAAAGGAAGAGTACACTTTTCTTTTGGCAATCCCATGAATATTCGAATTGACGAGTTGACAAAAGGGAAAAATAAAGGAGAGGCCATCAAAGCCATGGTGTCCTATATTGACCAACGAGTTTATGCCAATTACAAACTTTGGCCAAACAATTATATCGCTTTCGACCTGCTGAATAATTCATCGGAACACCAGTCGCATTACAGTGAAGCGGAGAAGGAAAAATTCGTCGCGATGATGAAGCATGAATTGCAAAGCATCCACTTCGATTACAACGAAGCCAGCGAAAAATACCTGTACATGTATGCCACGCCGGTGATCAACTATCAAAAATTTGTTTTGAATGCCTAAAATTACAACCATTATATGGGACTGGAATGGTACCTTGCTCAACGATACCGATGTCTCACTTTCAGTGATTAATCGCTTACTCGACCAACGAAAGCTCCCCTTGCTTAGTCGTGAAACCTATCTCGACGTATTTGGTTTTCCTGTTAAAGATTATTATCAGCGCATTGGTTTCGATTTTGCGCGCGAACCTTTTGAAATCCCGGCCCGGCAATACATCGACCTTTATTACTCAAAAGTTTCGGAAGCCGGCTTGCACAAGGGCGTGCACGACACCTTAAAAGCTTTTGCCCAAAGAGGCTACAAGCAATTAATACTGTCGGCAGCCGAACAAATAAAGTTGCTTGAATTTCTGATCAACTTTGAATTAGATGATTATTTCGAACAGGTTAGCGGACTCAATAATCATTATGCCAGCTCGAAAACCGAATTGGGGATTAAACTATTGAAAGAAACCGGAATCGACCCTGAAACTGCTGTTCTGATTGGCGATACCACTCACGATTATGACGTAGCCAAGGCCATGGGCTGCCAGTGTATTTTGCTGGCCAACGGACATCAATCGGCTCAAAAATTACGGAATACGGGAGCTATCGTGCTTGAAAACATCTCACAGCTCCCACAGGTGCTTTAGAATGACAACCCCATATTAAAACCCAGCAAATAATTCATATCGTCCTGAACTACGACCACTTCGGCTTTTGGTCCGACATGGATCTTTTCACTGATATTCACTTGATAGTTTGTTGAAAAACCAAGTGAGTAGAGCGTTTGTGCCCGCCCGCGATAATTTTTGAAAACCAGGCCCGGGTTAATGGAAACAAAGAGCCCGCGGTACAACCTGAAAGAGGTGATCAGATGCACGGTATTATGAAAGTGTTCGTCAAAAATGGCATTGTATCCGGCACCAATTGCAAAAAATCCAGAGACATTCCGCTTGTAATACAGGCTGAGTTGTGGCGAAAAGGTAGCTTCGTATTTCAGGTACGAAATATTCGTTGAGTAACCCAATTCATAAATTGGATCTTTATAGCTTTGAAAGTTGTTGGTTCGGCGCACCTTTCCAATGCCCATAACCTGCGATACCGAAATGATTAAAAAGAAAATTAAAAAAGCGCTTAACCTCATTACCAGAAATGTCGTTTAATTGTGAGGCGAAAATAGAATTTATCGTTTGAATTTGGCAAAAGAAAAGAAGAAAAGTGAGCGTAAAAAAGAGATACTATTTTATCTCTTTTTTATATCTCTAACCAGAAGCTGCATTGAGGTACGTCCTCTGAATTCATTTTCAACAATCGAATAACAAATGTCGAATGGCAGTCCCGATTCGATGAGCGGAAACTTATCAGCCTGTGAAAAGGCAATGCCCGGGAAACGCTTCGAGGAACCGTTGGGTTCAACCAGATCGAGTTTCAGATGTTCTCCGTTTTTCCCTACCACTCTGCTTGTTCCGGCATCAAAAACATCTTCGGTGATAAATACCGGAGTCATGTTGTGAGGTCCGTAAGGCTCGAATTGCTTCAATATACGGGTAAACTTTGGTGTGATTTCGCTGAGTTGCAGTTTGGCATCTACGTCGATGGTCTGAACCTGCTGGCTTTTGGTGATATTTTGCCGGACAAACTCTTCAAAACGGGATTCAAAGCGCTTGATATTTTCAATTTTCATGGTCAGTCCGGCGGCATACATGTGCCCTCCATACGATTCAAGCAAATCGCTGCAATAATCGATGGCTTCATACAAATCGAAGTTCTTTACTGAGCGGGCCGAACCGGTGGCCATGCCGTTGCTTTCGGTTAAAATGACGGTGGGACGGTAATACACGTCGGTAAGTCGTGAGGCCACAATCCCAACGACACCCTTATGCCAGTCGCGATTATAAAGCACCGTTGATTTTCGGGCTGTGAGCTCTTCACTGTTTGCAATCAAATCGAGTGCTTCCTGAGTAATGTCGCGATCGAGCGACTTCCGGATTTCGTTGAACGAATTAATTTCCTCACCCATGCGATTGGCCGCTTCCTGATCTTCACAAATGAGCAGTTCAACCGATTTCTTACCATGCTCAATACGTCCGGCTGCATTGAGCCGAGGACCTATTTTAAATACAATGTCGTTAATGCTTATTTCGGTTGAAGCAATGCCCGAATTGTTAATCAATGTTTTAAGTCCGGTACTGGGATTACTGTTTAGTTTCTTGAGCCCGTAATAGGCCAGCACCCGGTTTTCGCCCACAACAGGAACGATGTCCGATGCGATGCTAACCACCACCAGGTCGAGCAGGTCGTAAAGTTTGGGTATGGGTTTGTCGTAGCGAATACAATAAGCGAGCAAAAATTTAAAACCCACTCCGCAGCCCGACAATTCCTTGAAAGGATAAGTACAATCGGGACGTTTGGGATCGAGTACCGCCACTGCATCGGGCATTCGATCACCCGGATTATGATGGTCACAAATAATATAATCGAGGTGGCGGGTGCGGGCGTAGGCAATTTTTTCGATGGCTTTGATCCCGCAGTCGATAACAATTACGAGGGTATAATGATTGTCGGCAGCAAATTCGATCGACTTGGGTGATATACCATAACCCTCGGAATAGCGGTCGGGGATGTAAAAATCGAGTTGTTCGATGTAATCCTTCAGAAATAGGTACAACATCGACACAGAAGTAGTACCGTCTACATCGTAGTCGCCATATATCAGCACTTTTTCTTGTCGTTCAATTGCCAGATGTAATCGTTCAACGGCTTTGTCCATATCCTTCATCAGGAACGGATCGTGTAAATCTGCAAGCCGTGGACGGAAAAAAGCTTTTGCCTCTTCGAAAGTATGAACATTGCGTTGTGCCAAAAGATTGGCCACCGTCATATCTACATTAAGCTCTGCCGACAAGTGCTTTACATCGTTTCTGTCTCCCGGATCTTTTACTTTCCAGACCTTTTCGTTATTCATTTGTAATGTATTGCACCATGAAGTTTCAAAGATAGCAAATCCCCTCTCAACTAAAAACTATTTTAAATTACCAGCACAAAGTTTGTAAGTCGCTGATGGTAGTTCACTAAAAACCAGCGTTTAAAAATGAAACTTTTATTATTCATTCTCCTATTTTCACGACAATTGACAAGGCTTTACACCATGCGCACGGCAGCGTTTGTGGCAGGGATAGGAGCGGCATCCTTTTGCCGGCGAAGCAAGGCAAAAGATAGAGCGGATAGCCCGGCTGCCACCCTAAAAAATATTATAACAGTTCTGCCGTAACATTGCTTTTTTGAGCTGCTGTTCAGGGCTTCATAATTCACAATTCTTCTTATCTTTGCACAAATTTTTTTGAAAACAATTCACAACATGAGTATCAGAGAATTGAGTGAACAGGAGATAATCAGGAGAAGCTCCCTGCAAAAACTGCGCGAACTGGGCATCGATCCCTACCCCGCTGCTGAGTACGAAATCACCCATCATACAAGCCAGATAAAACAGGTATTCGACCCCGAAAAGGACAATCTGCCTGCCGTTTCGCTGGCCGGCCGTATCATGAGTCGCCGTATAATGGGCAAGGCTTCGTTTTTTGAATTGCAGGACGAGGCCGGTCGCATACAAGTTTATGTAAACCGCGATGAAATATGCCCCGGTGATGACAAGACCCTGTACAACGAGGTATTCAGAAAGTTGCTCGACATGGGCGATTTTATTGGTGTGAAAGGCTTTGTTTTTAAAACACAGATGGGTGAAACCACCATTCACGTAAAGGAATTTACCGTTTTAAGCAAATCGATCAGGCCACTGCCCATTGTGAAAGAGAAAGACGGAAAAACCTACGATGCCTTCTCCGATCCCGAGATGCGCTACCGCCAGCGTTATGTCGACCTGATTGTGAATCCGAAGGTGCGCGAGCATTTTAAGAAACGCACCATTATTATGAACACCATGCGTGAGTTGTTCAACAGCCGTGGCTACCTCGAGGTGGAAACCCCGATTTTACAGCCCATTCCGGGCGGTGCTGCTGCGCGTCCCTTTATTACACACCACAACGCACTCGACATTCCGTTATACATGCGCATTGCCAACGAGCTCTATCTGAAGCGCCTGATTGTTGGCGGCTACGAAGGGGTGTACGAGTTTTCGAAAGACTTCCGCAACGAAGGCATGGACCGCACCCACAATCCTGAGTTTACAGTGATGGAAATTTATGTGGCCTACAAGGATTATCACTGGATGATGAACTTCACCGAGGAAATGATCGAGAAGGTGGCACTGGCACTGCACGGCAGCACTAAAGTTCAGGTTGGCGACAAGGAAATCGACTTTAAGCGGCCATTTAAACGCATCAGCATGCTCGATTCGATTAAGGAACATACCGGCATCGATATAAGCGGAATGGATGAAAACCAGCTGCGCGAAGTATGCAAAAAACTTGAGATTGAAGTTGACGAAACCATGGGCAAAGGAAAGCTCATTGATGAAATATTTGGTGAGAAATGCGAAGGCAACTACATACAGCCCACCTTTATTACCGATTATCCAAAAGAAATGTCGCCACTTTGCAAAAAGCACCGTGACAATCCGGAACTGACCGAGCGTTTCGAACTGATGGTGAATGGCAAGGAATTGTGCAATGCTTATTCTGAGCTGAACGACCCCATTGATCAGCTGGAACGTTTTCAGGAACAACTCAACCTGTCGCAAAAAGGCGACGACGAAGCCATGTTTATCGACATGGATTTTGTACGGGCACTGGAATACGGCATGCCGCCCACATCGGGAATGGGAATTGGAATCGACCGGCTGGTGATGCTGATGACCAATCAGAGCTCGATTCAGGATGTATTGTTCTTCCCGCAAATGAAGCCTGAAAAGAAAGCACCTGAACTGAGTGAAGAAGAAAAAAATGTTTTGAAGTTGCTTAAAGAAGAAAGCCCGGTAGCACTTGAGGCATTGAAAGAACGATCGGGGCTGAGCAACAAGAAATGGGACAAGGCCATCAAGGGCTTGAGCCGAAATAAACTGGCCAAGGTCGAAAATGACGAAAATGGTCTAATGGTTCATCTGGTATAACACAAGCAAAACAATGATACAATCCGCTATTTTTTTTTATAGCGGATTTTTTTTTCCAATTTCATTATCCGCTTGGCTAAGCCCAAATTTTAAAATGGTTTTTCAAATTTTAATCATTTAATCAAAGAAATCAGGTATTTCAACAGGTCGCTGCATTCTTTCCTAAAAAGACAAAGTGATTTCTCAAAGCGAGGCATCTTTGCAATTAAAGAGTTTCTTATATTTATTCCCTCTTACCGAGCTAAAAACCAAATCAACCAAGCGAAAACAACTGCCTAAAAAAGGGCAGAACCGGGTATTAATGCGATACATTTGAACATGAAGAAAAAGGGATTATTCAACTACACTGGCACGCTGCCTGTGTTGATACTTTTGTTATTAGCGATCGGTGGGAAGGCTCAAATGTTGCCACTCAGTGAACAAGCACTCTTAAGCAGTTCAGAAAACATCGTCAGGGGCAAGGTACTAAGTTCACAAGCCCGATGGGTAAACAACAATGAAGCCATCTATACCTTCACAAAAATAGTTGTTGATGATGAGCTAATGGGACAATACCACCGTGGTGATACGGTGACCATTGCAGTACCCGGGGGCTACGATCCGGTATCAACAATCGGGATGGAGGTATCGCATCAGGCAGAATTTGAGCCAGGCGAAGAAACCATTGTTTTTCTCAATGAAGCCAGGGGGCAACTCGATGCCATCGATTACCGTTTTCTTCAACACGAGCCGGGACTCCCCGATAAAATAATGCGTGTAAATGGTTATTACCAGGGAAAGCGTACTATTTATTTCGATAAAAAAACCCAAACAACCATGGTTACTCTGCCCAACCAGAATAAAACCATTCCTTTACAAAACTACCAGAAGCAACTAACTGAAGAACTAAAAAAATACCAGGACAAAGTGCAAAAAAAATAATTGCCCTACATGAAAAACTACTACCTAAACTCCGTGACGCTCTTGTCAATTTTCGTCCTTCTGTTTAACCAGCAGGCCAGCGCCTATCATCTTTCAGGACAAAGCTGGCCATCGGCTGCCTATAATTTCTATATCAATCCCATTGGGGTCGATAACGGCATCGATTATTCGATTTACAACACCACCATCATCAATGCCACCAAGGAATGGGAACAAATCGGCACCTCATCCATCCAGCTTAATTTTGAAGGAACAACAAGCGTTACCGAATGGGGAGGCAGCTGGCCCCCCGACTATCAGAACACCATTACCTGGAAGACCAACGACTGGAGTGGCAACGTGATCGGGGTATCAACCAAGTGGTTTGTCGGCGATGAAATTGTCGATTCCGACATTAAACTGAATACGGCCTTTGCAGGCGACTCGCGTCTGCCCCTGCTGGTGACGCACGAGGTTGGGCATAGCCTGGGGATCAATCATACCCGCGAAGCCAACCAATCCTACACCAGCGAAGAATACAATGCCATTATGTACTACCTGCTTCACAATCAAAACGAAATGAACCAGGAAGACTGGTGTGCCATTACTGCCCTTTATCCGTCCGGTGCAAACTGTGCCCCCGACAAGAGTGAAGGTTATCATGCCTGTGAACCTTGTTGTTCGGGTGAAACAAGCAACACTGTAGCTGTTACCATCAGTAACAACAACAAAACCTACAACGGCAATGCGCAGTCGGTTACGGTCACCACCGATCCTGCCGGTATTGCCCATACGGTGAGTTACACCAATGCATCGGCCCAAACAGTAAATACACCAACAAATGCAGGATGGTACACAGTTACCGTTACCATTACCGAAACAGGATACGAAAACAACGGCCCCTTCGAAGGCAGTATGACCATTAACAAAAAAAGCTTAACAGTTAGTGCCAACAATCAAACAACCGACTATGGTTCGGCTGAACCTAGCTATACTCTCAGTTATTCAGGTTTTGTGACAGGAGAAGCAAGCGACGACCTTGCAGTGCTGCCGGTGGCCACGGTTGCCGGCAGCTGGCCGCTCTTACCCGGCTCCTATCCCATTGTTACCAGCGGAGGAAGCGATGAAAATTACAGTTTCAGCTACCAGAACGGAACACTCACTGTCAACCAACTAATAGTAAGTGCCGTAACAATTAGTGACACCCTGCAAAGTTACGATGGCACTGCAAAAACAGTCAATGCCGGCACCATCCCCGAAGGCGTGAGCCATGTGCTTCAATACTCTCAAAATGGAAATACCATTGAACAGCCACTCAATGCAGGTGTTTACGATGTTATACTTACCATTGACGAAACCGGCTATGCAAGCTCCCAATTCATCTCAAAACTCAAAATTGACAAAGCCAGCCTCACCGTACAGGCTCACGACACCAGCATGGTATTTGGAGATGATGAACCCGAATTTCGTATTTCATTCACAGGTTTTGTTGCAACAGATGACCAAAGCCAGATTGATGAGCTGCCACTGGCCACTGTAGAAGGAAGTCGTCCGCTTTTGCCAGGGGAATACAGCATTCAGCTTAATGGTGGTACCGATAACAATTACAACTTTGAACTGATCGCGGGTAAGCTCACTGTGGAAAGTAATCAGGCCATGATTGCCATCGAAGATACCATCAAAAGTTATACAGGCCTTCCATTGGAAGCAACGGTTCGAACCCATCCTGCAGACATCGGCTATCTGGTCAGTTATTTCGATGAAGAAGGAAAGGCAGTTACAAATCCGCTTAAGCCTGGCAGGTACACCATCGAAGTCGTTGTAACAGAGCCCGGCTATGAAAACTTGTCGGCACGGCGTGAATTCATTGTTCGCAAAGCTGAATTGCAGGTAAGGGCCAACGATCAGTCGTTCAACTATTCATCGCCGCTGCCCGTATTTTCGCTGAGCTATTCCGGCTTTGTGAATAATGAAAATGAAAATTCGCTAACAGAGGCTCCCACTGCATTCATCAATGAAAACATACCACTTTTACCCGGAGCTTATACCATTTTTGTTTCAGGTGGAAGTTCTGAATTGTACAGCTTTGTTTATCAGAACGGTACATTGACGGTTTTGCCCCTCGAAATCGAGGCATTGATGGTTTCAGACACCATTCAGGCTTACAACGGAGCAGAACAAAGCATTTCCGTAAGCACTGCACCCGAAAATATTGACTTTGAGCTTGTTTTTGACAAGGGTTCAAAGCCCGTTAATGCAGGTGTCTACCCCTACACCATCACCATAACAGAACCCGGTTATCGCGCTGCTACGTTCAGCAGACGCTTTATCATTGAAAAAGCTCCCCTTTACGTCGGCGGCGACAATCTCACCATCATTTACGGTGATGCCCTGCCTGAGCTACTTCCAGCATATTCGGGATGGATTGGCAATGAAGGCCCGGAAGCATTAAGTGAAATACCACAGATCGAAACGCTTCCCAACTGGCCACTGGATGCCGGAAACTATGAGTTTACCTTCAGTGGAGCTGAAGCCATTAACTATGAAATCATCTATGATACTTTCGTGATGACTGTAAGTCGTGCCCCATTGACGATAACAGCCAATGATCACGAAATATTTTATGGTGATCCGCTTCCCAATTTAAGCTATACAAGCGATGGTTGGAAATACAACGACGACGAAACCGTATTCTTAAGTCAGCCAGCGTTAAATGTAGAAGGAACGCCACCCTATGAAATCGGAAAACACAGCATTGTTATTTCGGGAGCGAGTGCTGTCAACTATTCGTGTATTTTTCAAAACGGCACCCTTACGGTGAAAGACCATGGAACAGTGGCTGTGCAGTTAAACAATCAACAGTTCACCTACAACGGGCTTGAGCAATACCCCGAAATCAACACCATACCGCCGGGAATCGCCTTTCAGACTTCCTATGCTGAAAGTCCCCTCGATGCAGGTTCATACGAGGTGGTAGTCAGCATCGAAGAAGCCGGATATCCTGAACAAAGCTACACACTGGGTTTCACAATCAACAAAGCAGAACTTTCGGTTAGTGCCGCAGATACTGCAATGTATTCACATGCTGACATTCCGAAACCCCGGCTGCTTTACAGTGGATGGGTCAACAACGAAGGTCCCCCGGTAATTGACCAGTTGCCCTCACCAACAATCGAAATCAACTGGCCTCCGGCAGGTGGAAGCTACCCGATTATAGTGGCAGGCGGCTCCGACAACAATTACGATTTTAGTTACCATAACGGTACGCTCACAGTAATACAAAGCTACCAGCTCGAAGTCAATGCCGGAGATAATGGATGGCTTGCCCTCAACGAAGAAGGAAGCCCCGCATACAGTGCTTACAGCCAGATCCTCCTTGCCGGAGAAAGCAGCAAGACTTTTTATGCCTTTGCTAAGCCAAATTATCTTTTCGATGGATGGAGCAACGGCAGTAATAGTAACCCCATGCAAATTGAAAACATCGCCAGCGACAGCACCATTACCGCCCGCTTTAAGCTGGCCGTTTCGAACAACATCAGTGCCCAGGGCACCAGTCTTTTGTTGTACCCCAATCCGGCCACAGTTGATCAGAACATTCACATCCGGCTGAACACGAACGAACAGGAAACAGGTCCCTATTTGCTGATAATAAGCGATTATACCGGCCGGACACTGACCGAACATCGCGAGGTAGCCGAATTATTCAACATTGGCAAATTCAGACAGGGAGTTTATCTGCTTCAGCTCTACGATGCAAAAAACAGACAAAAGCTGGCCCACTCAAAATTTATCGTTAAATAGATATGCTGGTTTCAGCTTCTTTTTTATAGAAAAAACCCAATTGCAATAAAATGAATGCCTGTTATTCAACTATTTAATCATATTCATCAAAGGATTCTGTAAAAGAAAAATGAATTTTGTACTTTTGCCATTCAAAAATTTGCAAGAAAACTGAATGTTTACAAACTCAAAAATTGCAATAATCGGTAGCGGAAGCTGGGCAACTGCCCTTGCTAAAATCTTACTCACCAACGTGCAGTCGATCAATTGGTTCTTCCGCAACCCCGATAATATCGATCATTTCAAAAAGTACAGCCACAATCCCAGCTATTTGGGCGATGTATTTTTCGATACTGAGCGAATTACCTTTTACAACGATATCAATAAGATAGCCCGAAATTCCGACATTCTTATTTTCGTCATTCCAGCTGCTTTCCTCAAGGATGCGCTGAAAGACCTAAAAGTTGATATCAGCAATAAGTTTGTAATTTCAGCCATCAAAGGAATAGTACCCGAAGACAATCTCATCGTGGGAAAATTCCTGAACCAACGTTTCAATATTCCCTTCGATTCCATTGGAATCATTGCAGGGCCGTGTCATGCCGAGGAAGTTGCACTTGAGCGACTCTCCTACCTCACCATCGCCTGTCCCGATGTGAAGAAAGCCAGGGCTTTTGCCCTGCTTACCGAATCATCGTTCATCAGGGCCCACATTTCCGACGATATTTATGGTACTGAATACGCAGCCGTGCTTAAAAATATTTTTGCCATTGCTGCCGGTATTTGCCACGGACTGCATTATGGCGATAACTTTCAGGCAGTGCTCATTGCCAATGCCATTCAGGAAATCAAACGTTTTGTCGATAAGGTTCATCCCATCACCCGCGACATTAAGGGATCGTCGTACCTGGGCGACCTGCTGGTTACTGCCTATTCGCAATTCAGCCGGAACCGCCTGTTCGGAACCATGATTGGAAAAGGCTACACGGTGCGTTCGGCCCAGCTCGAAATGCACATGGTGGCCGAAGGGTATTACGCCGTAAAATGCATCAAGGAAATTAACGATGAGTACAATGTTAACATGCCCATTTGTGATGCTGTATACAACATTTGTTACGAAAATATTTCACCAGCCATCGAGATCAGGTTACTTACCGAGAACCTGCGTTAAATTGGCATTCAACTAAAAAACATTAAAAATTAATAGTCATGAAATTAGACCTCAGTAAAGCTTTTGCCAAAGCCGGCGGGTTTATCTCACCCGATGCCTTCGACACCTATAAACCGGCCACCGAAGTAATGAACAACATGCTGCATGAGAAAACCGGACGTGGCAGCGACTATGTTGGCTGGGTAAATCTCCCCAACGAAATCGACGATCAGTTTTTAAGCGATGTGGAAGCAACAGCCAAAACCATTCGTGATAAAAACATCGATGTATATGTGGTGGTTGGAATTGGCGGATCGTACCTGGGCGCTAAAGCCGTTGTAGATGCACTGAGCGATAACTTCGCCCATTTAAAAGGCAACCAGCCGGCCATTGTTTTTGCCGGACAGAACATCAGCGAAGACTATCTGGCCGAATTGCGCGACCTCCTTCATCAAAAAGAATGGGCCATGTGCGTGATTTCCAAATCGGGAACCACCACCGAACCGGCGCTTGCTTTCAGGGTGCTGAAACAGGACATTGAGAACAAATACGGAAAAAAAGAAGCCGTAAGCCGCATTTGCGCCATTACCGATCAATCGAAAGGTGCCCTGAGAATTCTGGCCAACGAAGAAGGCTATAAAACCTACGTCATCCCCGATGATGTGGGCGGACGTTATTCGGTACTCACCCCGGTAGGGCTTGTACCCATTGCCGTAGCCGGCTTCGACATTCGCGAGCTGGTAAAAGGTGCGAAAGACATGGCCAAAGCCACCGCCGCCAACGTACCCTTTGAGGAGAACCCCGCCTGCCAATATGCCGCAGCACGTCATGCACTGTATACCGAAGGAAAGAAAATTGAAATTCTGGTGAACTATCAGCCCAAACTGCATTTCATGGCCGAATGGTGGAAACAGTTGTATGGCGAAAGTGAAGGGAAAGACAGCAAGGGGATTTTCCCGGCTGCCGTTGACTTTTCATCCGACCTGCACTCGATGGGACAGTACATTCAGGAAGGCGAACGCACCCTGTTCGAAACCGTTATTTCGGTGAAAAATGCCGAATACGAGGTGCTCATTCCCGAAGATGAAGCCAACCTTGACAAACTGAATTACCTGGCCGGCAAAAATGTCGATTATGTAAATAAAATGGCCGAGCTGGGAACACAAATTGCCCATGTCGACGGTGATGTTCCCAACATCCGTATTGAAATTGAAAAGCTCGACGCCTTCAACCTGGGACAGCTGATTTACTTTTTTGAAAAGGCCTGCGGCATCAGCGGCTACCTGATCAATGTAAATCCTTTTGATCAGCCCGGAGTGGAAGCCTACAAAAAGAACATGTTTGCCCTGCTCGAAAAACCAGGCTTCGAAAACGAAACCCAAATGCTGAAAGGACGCATCTGGAAAGTACCGGTGGTGAAGCTATAAGAAACAGCAACAACGAACAATATTACCATAAAATGGCCTGACATCGTGTCGGGCCATTTTTTTTGATCCTTCAAATTTGCATTTTCAAATTCCACCTTACCCGATTGATGAAAGCTATTCGGTACTGATTTGATTTAAAAAAATAATTATTTTATTTTCAAATATCCTTCTTCTTAAATTACTTTACTGAAAATTGAAATACCATGGCAAAAAAGAAAAAAGGCAAAGTGATACAAATGCTGAGTCCCGAGAATTACATTAAGCAGAAAGCAAGAGATTTACCTGTTTATGAATGTTGGGTCAATAAGTCTTGGGATGAAGACCAGCTGGCACATGTAATTGTTGCACGCAAACATGTCACCGGCAACATCACTTTTGGTGCTTATCTGGTCGATCTAAAATGCCTGGGTGTGAAAGATGCTTTCTATTGGTTCAATGTACCTCACTTTAAATACCGTGAGCACCTCGATGCAACCAATGAGAACATAGCCATTGACCTTGAAAAGACTTCTTATGTTCTTGCTCACAATATCATCTATGCCGGAATTGAATTTGCTGAAGACTATGGTTTTGAGCCTTATAAAGACTTTGCCGTTGCCAAATATATTCTTGAAGAAGACAGCGAAGACATTGAACTAATTGAAATTGAATGTGGTGTAGATGGTAAACCTTTTTACATGCGGGGACCACATGATAGTGAGGTGAGAGCAAATCAGATAATCGACCAGC
Source organism: Roseimarinus sediminis (assembly GCF_050433125.1). Taxonomy (NCBI): domain Bacteria; kingdom Pseudomonadati; phylum Bacteroidota; class Bacteroidia; order Marinilabiliales; family Prolixibacteraceae; genus Roseimarinus; species Roseimarinus sediminis. The sequence continues at coordinate 350,090 of NZ_JBNPXV010000003.1, forward strand.
TGGAAAAAACAGCAGGACCGGGCAACTACGAATTTGTAGATGCAACTGACTATGACTTTCATGACGACGACGAAACTGACGACGATGAGGAAATTTTTGAAGAGGAATCTGGTGATGACGATTTATATGACTTAATAGAACAATGGCCATTGGAAAAGAAAGTTGTAATGCTGAAAACCATACTGGCAGAAGAAGACAGCGTACCTGATAAGACCGACGCTCAATTATTTTATATCCTGATCCAATCAATCTTCAATCAACACATTGAAAAAGATGACATAAAAGAAAGCTCCTCCAAGCTTTTAAAGCAGCTAAGAGCATACGAAATTACGCCTGACCTTTCCGATGAAGTATTAGGGCTTAACGCCATCAATCAATTCGGGCTCGACCGGAACATCTGGCAGGATCAGTTTTTGAAAATTTTTCATGCTTCTTCCGATGAAGTTAAAAGCATGTTGGCGAAGCTGAAAAAACTCAGGAAAACAATGCCGGATAATCCTGCCGTGCATTTTCTTGATTTATTTATTAATCGATCAAGAAACTATGAACAATACCTGAAAAAGATTAACGACAGCTATAATAAGTTTCCTGACTATTCATTGATCAAGATCCTGAAAATGTCCTTCAGTAAAGCAACTGAATATAGCTCAATATTGGCAGAAGGCCCGGCATTGTTTTTCAGTCACAGAAAGCAGATTCATGAGATTGAACTCTTCTTATACCTGACTATGTTAAACCAGCTGGCATTTTTTAATAATGATTTCAAGCAGTTTTTAGTGATAGAAGAAATTGCAAATGAAATTGGCCTCTCAGATGATATTTTGGAATTAATACTTCAACAAAATCTTCAAATAAAGCTGCAAGTTATACTCGACTTGTATTATGAAGAAAACCCTCATCTAGACAAACGGAAAACCAATTCTCATTCAACTGTTTATCAGTTCAGAATCCAGATCAAAGGAATAAAAAAGCCACCGGTCTGGAGACAGGTCATTGTACCGGCCGACTTTAGTTTTTATGAATTCCACCTGCTTATACAGTCCGTTTTTGGCTGGTTCGATTCCCACCTGTTTGAATTTTCTCCCCGTGGAATCGGTTCTTATCCGGCCATTACCACCAATTATGGTGAAGATTTTGAAATTGATGGCGAAACAATTGAAGCAAAAGAAATGCTGCTTTCAGAACAATTTATGACAGAGAAACAAAAAATTATTTACACTTACGATTTCGGCGACAATTGGGAACACCAAATAACCCTGGAAAAAATATTGAAAAATACCATGCCTTATGTCGATTGTATAGCAGGAAAGGGGAAATGCCCTCCTGAGGATTGCGGCGGCATATGGGGATACGAAAGTATGAAAGAGGTATTGACCAATAAAGATGACCCTGAATACGACGAATTTATTGAATGGCTGGGATTGGAAGAAGGAGCTGAATGGGATGCTAATGAGTTTGATTTGGAAGAGGTGAAGCAAGAATTAAGGGATCAGTTTCAGCTATGATCTAAAAAGCTTAACTATGCTCATGAAATAGAAATACAGACAAGTACTACAAATTCACCTGCTCTTCAAAGTTCTGTATCAGGCGATAATCTACATTATTGGGATCATTCGCTAAACAGCTTTCTGCTTTTTCAATGGTTCGATCGAAGTCACCCGACAGATAAAGCTTGTTAAGTGCTTCAAGCTGTTCATTCTGTCCTTTCGTAATAATTACGATCAAAATAAAAAAAACGGAGATAATTAGTTTCATGGTGGTGGGTTTTTGCTTTGTAACTTAAGGTTCACCTGCGTCGATAGAAGATTGTCAAGCACCTGGCAGGCTTATTTCATAGCTGTTCTCATTTTAACTGTTTTCCGCATTATAACTAATCATCCAGTTCACGCCAAACCGATCCTTGATCATTCCAAAATAGATACCAAATACCGATTTGTAGAAATTGAAAGCTTCACTGCAATTACCGTTGAAGTTCAAATAAATGTTTGTAGTTGCCATTTTAGTAGAGTTTAGTTATTACAATATTATACAAAACATGCCTCATTACAAAATAAATAATTCGATAAACTATTATCTAAGAGCACAATGCACAAGTTCTCCTTCCGAATAAAAAGGGCTACACCAAATCGTCTGAGTGCAATACCCGGCCTGTAAAGTCAGGGGCTTCCTGCTTTGTGCTAAGCAACAAAACGCTACATTTGCTGGTACAAACAACAAGGCATGGGAAAACTGAAACTGCTTTCCGATCGTAGCAAAGGCTACTTATTTTCACTGCTGGCAACTGTTGCTTTTGCCAATGTGTATATTTTCAGTAAAGCGGCACTCAATGAAGTTTCGATGCCGCAATTCTGGGTATACTGGTTTGCTGTGGCTTTCAGTGCCAACCTTCTTTTTAACTGGCGGGAAGGTACCCTGCCCCTGATCAGAAAAATGAAGCAATCCGATCTGCGTACCTTTGCCTTTCTGGGAGCCCTTGAAATCATTACTTCGCTCACCTTCTTTTTCTCCATCAGAATGATTCCCGATCCGGCCATCACTTCATTCATGGGCAACATGTACGTGGTTTTTCTGATTGTTCTGGGCGTGTTGATGTTGCGGGAAAAGTTTACAGCTATCGAAAGCATCGGAGCATCCATAACTGTGATTGGAGCTTTTGCCGTGGGCTACAAGGGAGGCACCTCGCTCAGCGATTTCTTTATTCCCGGAACCGGCATCGTGCTGATCAACACTTTCATGGCCGCCTTTTCGTCGATCTATGCCAAGAAAGCCATTCACCGGTTTCCGCCTGCACTGGTGAACCTCAACCGTTCCTTTTGGCTATTTCTTTTTGCCATCATTTTCATGCACCAGGCAGGCGATCCCTTGGCCATTCCTGCTTCGGCGCTAAAAAATATTGTCATTGGTGCCTTGCTGGGGCCAGTTACTGCCATCCTTTCGATCTATTATTCCTTTAAATACATCGAGGCCTCGCGTTCGTCGGTTATTCAGGGACTAAAAGGAGTATTTGTACTGCTGGGTTCACTGCTATACTTTGGTATGTTTCCGCCGCCAATTCAAGTGGCTGGAGGCATAGTTTCAGTGCTGGGAGTATTGATCATGACCCTGGCGAAAGCACGCCTGCTCAAACTAAAAAGAAAGAATAAACAGGAATAAGCATCATGAACTACCTGGGACATATCTATTTATCGGGACTCAACGAACCTTTGATGGTGGGCAACTTTATTGGCGACTATGTAAAAGGAAAGCGTTTTATGAGCTATCCTGATGAAATTCAACGCGGCATCCTTTATCATCGTGCCATCGATCATTATACCGACCAAAACCCGCACTGGCAGTCCGTAAGGGAGTTACTTCGCCCTTTGTATGGCCGTTACGCCGGTGTGGTGGCCGATGTGTTTACCGATCATTTTCTGGCAGCCAACTGGCAACAGTTTTCCGACATGCAACTTGCCTGGCAGGCCAAATGGGCCTATGCTGCCCTGCTCAAACATTTTGATCAGCTTCCACATCGTGTTCAGGGCTTTCTTCCCTTCCTCATTCAACACCGGCGACTCCAATCGTATGCCACTTTCGAAGGCATCGAAGTTTCGTTAGAAATTATGTCGAAATACACCAGTCTGCCCGACAACACGTCGCGTGCCATGCGTCTGCTACACGATGAATACCAGCCGCTAAAAAAGCATGCGACCAGCTTTGTTGCAGCAATTAGCCGGCATCGGGATGAACTACTCAACATCGCAACAGCCATTAAATAAAACTGACCGAAACATTCCGGCCAGTTGCTTATCATTTGATCAAAAATTGTTGGTATTTAGTGCACCCCTTCGGTATGGCACAGATCGTGCTGACTTTCGTGCATGGCGTTAAGTTCATTCATAAAGAAAAACTCATCTTCAAAAGCAGGAACCAGGTCGCTAAGCCAGTATGCATTGGGATCGTATTTGGCAAAGAAGATCTGATTCACCCAAGCCGGATTCCGCGCCTGAATAAAACGCAGGGCAAACACTTTCTGGCCCTGAACTTCGGTGATTCCAATGACATGTACCTTACCGGGGTCGCACGACATGCTTGGGCCCCTTACGGTACGTGAAATTCCGCTCACCTGATTGTAGGCATCGTTGTAAATATGGTAGGCTTCTTCGAGCGAAACGGCAAAATAATCCTGGGCACCGGTATCACGTGCAATAAACATGTAGTAGGGGATCAAGCCCATGTGTACCTGTTTGCGCCACATTTCTGCCCATATATCACCCGAGGCATTGATGTGCTTCAGTACCGGCGACTGGGTTCTTATTTGAGCACCTGTGGCCCTTATACGCCGAACAGCTTCAGCCACTGCCGGTGTATCGAGTGCCCTCGGGTGATTGAAGTGCGCCATAATGCTGATGTTGATTCCTTTTTTGATGGTTCGCTCAAACAAACGCATCAGGTCGTCGGCATCGTCGTCGGTGGTAAAGCGGTAAGGCCAGTAAGTTAATGCCTTGGTTCCAATTCTGATGGTTTTCAGGTGTGGTACATCGGCTTCGAGAAGGGCATCAAAATAGGTTTCAAAGAATTTGGTTTTCATAATGGCCGGGTCGCCGCCGGTAAACAATACATCGGTAATTTCGGGATGCGCTTTTAGGTAATTCACCATCAAGCCGGCTTCCTTCATCGAAAATTTAAAATCGTTCATTGCGAACTGCGGCCAGCGGAAACAGAAGGTGCAATAGGCATGACAGGTCTGGCCCTGGCTGGGAAAGAAAAGCATGGTTTCGCGGTACTTGTGCTGAATACCATTCAGTAGTTGCCCCTCAAAATGAGGAACATTGTACTGCTGACCGGCCGGATTGGGATTAAGCGATAAACGAATTTCATCGATTGCCTTATTCAGTTCTGCTTTACTTGCTTCACTTTTGAGCAGCTGGTCAATTGTGTTGTATTGCCCGCTGGTGAGCATTTCTTTCTGAGGAAAATTAAGAATGAAAAAAGGATCGTCTTCAAAATGATCCCAGTCGATTAATTCATCAGCAACATAATTACTCACTTTAAACGGCAATACATGCCCTACAACATTAATGTGTTGCTGTTGCTCACTGTTCAGCCGGCCAAGCTGAGGAAGTTGCCTGAAATTGTTTAACGTATACGCTTTATACCCCATTAAAAATCTGTTTTAAAAGAACTTACTTCAACTAAGATTGAAGAAAAAAAGAATAAAATCCCTTTTTTAAAAAGGGTCACAAATTTAACAAAATCGGGCAGCGAAAAAAATGACCATCTTCTCCAAAACCCTCAAATGTTTAATGGAGCTGTTCTAAACGGCTGGAATCCAATTTAAGAAAAATAAACAAAAGAATGGTAAAAAACCACAGCGATGATCCTCCATAACTAAAAAAAGGCAGGGGAATACCAATAACAGGGGCCAGTCCGATCGTCATACCAATGTTGATTGCAAAATGAAAAAACAAGATGGAAGCCACTGAATAACCGAAAACTCTGCTGAATACCGAACGCTGACGTTCAGCCAGCATTACCAGCCTAATCAGTAAAATCAAAAACATCAGAACAATGATGCTTGTTCCCACAAAACCCCACTCTTCACCTACCGTACAGAAAATAAAATCGGTGCTTTGTTCGGGCACGAAATCGTATTTGGTTTGAGTACCCTGTAAAAAACCCTTTCCCAGAAAGCCTCCCGATCCAATGGCAATCTTCGACTGGTTAACATTGTAACCGGCCCCCAGGGGGTCAGACTCAATCCCAAGCAAATTGTTGATGCGTGCCTGCTGGTGAGGTTCGAGGATGCTGTTAAAAGCAAAGTCGACCGTAAAAGTAAACAGGAGTGAAACAAGAAAGACACCGGCAAGCAGCGGAATTTGCGGAATCCTTTTGATTACAGCAATAATGAGCAGACTGATTGCGCTCAGAATTGATGAACGCAGAAGTATGTAGTACCAGTTGTTTGCCTGTTCGGTAAACAATACAACGAACAGCCAGACCAACAAGGTAAAAATAATCAGCATCAAAAGCGATTTAAGCAGTTCCTTCCAGTTCTTTCGTATAAAAAACGCAGTTAGCAATACCAGTCCAATCAGCATTAACAACACCACCAGCGGGGAAAGCATCAGGGCTGAAACAAAGAGCATTGCAAAATATACTGCAAAAAACAGGATCAGGCCCGACATCCCCTCCCTGAAAAGCGGGATAATGAAAACACCGTAGACCAAAGCCGAACCTGTATCATTCTGCAAAATAATCAGCGCTATGGGCAGGAATAGCAGCCCCATTATCGTAAGCTGATTCTTCATCCGTTTAAAGCTGAAATTATATGAACTCAACAACTTAGCCAGGGCCAACGAGGTGCCCAACTTGGCAAACTCGGCAGGCTGAAAGGCAAAGCTCCCGATTACAAACCAGGCTTTGGCACCATTGACTTCTTTTCCAAAGAAAAGCACAAATACCAAAAGTGAAATGAAAAACAGATAGAAAACATAGGCAAAAGAAACGTAAAACTTACTATCGATTACCAGAATAAAAAAGGCAAGCACCAGGCTAAAACCAATCCAAAGCAGCTGTTTACCATAGCGTTGAGACAGATCGAAAATACTATTGTGTTCCTCGTTGTACACTGCTGAGTAAATATTAAACCATCCAGAAATAACCATAAACAGGTAAATCAGGATCGTAATCCAGTCGAGATTCATCAATATGTTTTTTCTGCTAGGCACCTTATTCGTATTTTATATAACCTGCTTGATCGGGAAACAGCAAATTGGCATTCAACATGTTCTGTTCTACCCTTAAGCGTGATTTCTGTATGCTTCCGTTAATGTATTTTTCGATGAGTAAACTGGCAATTGGCGCAGCATAGGTACTCCCCCATTTTCCGTTTTCGACATACACTGCCAGTGCAATCACGGGATTTTCGCGGGGTGCAAAGGCAATAAAAGTCGAGTGATCGGCTCCGTGTGGATTTTCGGCCGTGCCGGTTTTTCCGCAAAAAGCAATGCCGGGTATGGCCGAGGCCGAAGCGGTTCCACGATGCTCAAAGCTCATAACATTTTCCATTCCGTCGAGAATCTTCTCAAAATGGATGGTGTCGATGGTCGTATAATGGCGTTCAAGTAGCTGATCATCGAGCGGACGATCGCCAACTTGCTTAACAACATGCGGCGTAATATAGAAACCCCGGTTGGCCAAAATGGCTGTATAATTGGCCATTTGCATTGGTGTCATTTGAATTTCACCCTGTCCGATAGCAAGTGAAATCAAAGGTAAAGCCCTCCAACGGGAATAAGGAAAAACCCGACGCTGATAATATTCCGACTCAGGGATGAAGCCTTTCAATTCCTCACCAAATTCAGGGCACAAGCTCTTTGAAAAACCAAAACTCACTACATGCTCACGCCAGCGCTCGTAACCCAGTTTTACATCGCCAATGTGAGGTGCTTCAAGTATTCTGCGAAAAGTATAAGCATAATAGGCATTGCACGACTGGGCAATAGAGGGAGTTAGGGTGAATTCCTGGTTGTGATGACAGCCCTGGGAGAATGACCCCACATGATACCCGTGGTTACACATGAAGCGGGTTTGGTTGTTAATCACTCCTTCCTGAAGTGCAATCAGTGCATTGAGCATTTTAAAGGTCGATCCTGGCGGATACTGAGCCCTCAAAGCCCTGTTGTACAGAGGAAGCAGTGTGTCGGCAACCAGCCGGGGAAAATTTTCTATTCGTTTTCTTCCAACCAGATCGTCGGGTTGATAGCCTGGCGAGCTCACCAGCGCAAGAATTTCTCCCGTCGAAGGTTCAATGGCCACAATGCTTCCGGCTTTGTTCTGCATGAGTTGTTCTCCATACAATTGCAGCTGCAAATCGATGGTACTCACCACATCACTTCCCCGCTCCGGTTTCTTATCCATTCGCCCGCCTTCATAGCTTCCCTTCACGCGATTGTGCACATCAACCAGAAAAAAGCTGGCACCCTTTACTCCTCTGATCTGTTCTTCGTATGACTTTTCAATTCCTGTTATCCCATAGTAATCGCCCGCCTGATAGTAGGCATCCTTATCGATTACCTGTTGACTTACCTCGCCAACATAGCCAAGTACATGGGCTGCAGTATTGTGCGTATATTTTCGCAAGGTTCGGGGCTGGAAATAAAAACCCGGATATTTGTACATTTTTTCCTGAAGCAGGGCATATCTTTCGGGTGCAATTTGCTTTACAATCACCGATGGTTTATAGCTCGAATAACGCCGGGCCTTTAATAATTCAGCCTTAAAACTTTGCACCTCAACATTGAGAATCGAACAGAGTTGAAGCGTATCGAAAACTCCAACTTCCCGCGGCGTGGCAAGTAAATCGTAGGCAGCCTGATTGTAAACCAACAGCTTACCATTCCGGTCGTAAATCAATCCACGCGAAGGATAATCCACCACCTCGCGTAAAATATTCTTGGTGGCTGTTTTCTTATAGGTTGAATCGACAACCTGTAAACTAAACAACCTCAGAATGTACGCAATTCCTACCAGTAGGAAAATGAGAATGACGATGTATTTACGCTTTGAATAGCTGTCCAATTTTATTTCTATTTTCGAAATACAAGAAACTGACTTATTACAATAAATACCAGGGTAAACAATGCGCTGAGTACACCACGAAACAGTGTTTGATGCCAATGGGTAAAACTGAAAATCTCAACATAGAAAAGAAAGAGATGATGCAGGCTTACCGTAAAGGCAGCATAACGGAGAAATGGGCTTACTCCCAGATTCATCAGCGAGGGAATCATTACACGATCCTGATCATCAACGATCGATGAATTGATAACAAACGGTCGAATAAAGGCCATGAAAACAGTTGATGATGCATGAATTCCGGGTGTATTTGAAAATACATCAATCGTCAGGCCCAGAACAAAACCCAAAATTAACAACAAGTAGCGTGGCGTACTGGCCGGTAACAGCAGGATAAACAATACATAAAAATAAGGATTCACCAGCCCGCTAAACTGTATGTGATTCATCATTAAAACCTGAACCAGTACAACAAACACAAAAAGCAGTACGTACCACAAAATCCCCTTATTCATCACTGGTTATTTTTTCGAGTTCTATTTGCTCTTCCTTATTGATCTTTTCAATTATTTCGACATAAAAAAGATTTTTAAAGTCGGTCGACAACTGAACCTTGATTTTCTGAAAAGTATCTCCTTCGCTGCTGCTTATTTCAATTACCTCTCCAATGGGAACTCCTTCGGGAAATATGGCCGAAAAGCCACTGCTAACGACCTGCTCTCCAACAGCAACCTGCACATGATAGGGTATTTCATCGAGTACAGCAACTGCCGGGTCTTTTCCTTCCCAATGCAAGGGGCCAAAATAATTGGTCAACTGCAACTTGGCATTGATTGACCATCGACCGTTGAGTACCGACAGTGCGGTGGAATAATTTTCACTCACATTGATGATCACTCCCACCACGCCCTGATGATTGATCACTCCCATATCGGGTTGGATGCCATCGGCTGCTCCTTTGTTCAGTGTTAAATAGTTGTATTGTTTATTCACTGAATTATTGATCACCCGAGCTGCGATTGCCCGAACTGAATCGTTGTTGATTTTAAGTTCAAGTGTTTCGCTCAGATCGGCCATCATCAACGACTGCAATTCTGCCCGTAGTCGTGCATTCTCGGTCGAAAGCTGATCATTTAGTTTTCGCAGTGAGAAGTATTCAAGTACCGAACTGTATTCATCGTACACTTTACCACTTACAACATTCGACGAATTCAGAAAATTAACACGATGAAAGTTATTGTACCTGATAATGAACGTCAGACTTATCAGTTCGAGTAATAGGAACAGAAAAAATACATGATACTTTATTAAAAAGTTCAGCAGCGCTTTCATTCGTTTTCAAAAAAAACCTTATCAGCTACCTGATAAGGAATGAGAATTTGTCGACATTTTTCAGTGCAATTCCGGTTCCACGAGCCACAGCCCTTAACGGGTCGTCGGCAATGTGAAATGGAATATTGATTTTATCGGCCAGGCGTTTGTCCAGCCCTTTAAGCAATGCTCCGCCACCTGCAAGATAGATTCCGCGGTTAACAATGTCGGCATACAATTCTGGTGGAGTCTGCTCAAGCGCACTCAATACGGCGGTTTCAATTTTCGAAATCGATTTGTCCAGACAATGAGCGATTTCCTGATACGATACAGGAACCTCAACCGGCAGGGCAGTCATCTGGTTGGGGCCTTTTACAATGTAATCGGCTGGTGGATCGTCGAGCTCCGACAAAGCAGCTCCAACGTTCAGTTTAATTTCTTCTGCAGTACGTTCACCCACCTTAATATTGTGCTGATGACGCATGTACTCCATAATGTCGGCAGTGAGATCATCGCCTGCAATCCGGATCGATTTGTTGGTAACAATTCCGCCAAGCGAAATCACGGCAATTTCTGTGGTTCCGCCGCCGATATCAACAATCATATTTCCTTCGGGTGCTTCTACATCGATGCCAATCCCGATGGCTGCTGCCATGGGTTCATAAATAAGGTAGACCTCCCGTGCACCTGCATGTTCAGCCGAATCGCGAACAGCCCTTAACTCCACCTCGGTACTTCCCGATGGGATACATACCACCATTTTAAGCGCCGGGGGAAAGAGCCTGTTCGAAGGATTGATCATTTTGATCATTCCCCTGATCATTTGTTCGGCCGCATTAAAGTCGGCGATCACACCATCGCGCAAAGGACGAATGGTCTTCAGGTTGGCGTGGGTTTTCCCCTGCATTTGACGTGCCTTTTCGCCAATGGCGACCATCTTGTCGGTTTTCAGATCGATGGTAACAATCGATGGTTCATCCACAACAATTTTGTCGTTGTGAATGATTATGGTGTTGGCAGTTCCTAAATCGACTGCCACTTCCTGTGTTAAAAATGAAAATAAACCCATACTAGTTTTTAGTGTTTAAAGTGGCGGGTACCGGTAAATACCATGGCCATGTTATGGTCATTACAATAGTCGATGGAATCCTGGTCCCTGATCGATCCGCCTGGTTGAATTACACTTTCCACTCCAACTCCATGTGCAATTTCAACACAATCGGCAAAAGGGAAAAATGCATCCGACGACATCACGGCACCTTTGAGGTCAAAGCCAAAACTTTCCGCTTTTTCAATCGCATGTTTCAGGGCATCAACCCTTGAGGTTTCACCAACCCCACTGGCCAGTAGTTGCTTGTTTTTGGCCAATACGATGGTATTCGACTTTGATTGTTTTACCAATTTATTGGCAAAGAGCAGGTCTTCGGTCTGATCAGCATCGGGTTGAAGTGTCGTCACCGGTTTTAACTCTTCGGCAGCTTCCTGCTTCAGGTCACGATCCTGATAAAGTATCCCGTTAAGCACGCTACGGAATTGTGCTTGTGGTAAATGAATGTTTTTCCGTACCAGGATGATGCGGTTTTTCTTCGATTTTAAGATTTCAAGTGCGGCTTCATCGTAAGCCGGGGCAATCACCACTTCGAAAAACAGCTTACTGATTTCGGCAGCTGTTGCAGCATCGATTGTTTTATTGGTGATCAGAATGCCACCAAAGGCTGAGACGGGATCACCGGCCAGGGCATCTTTCCAGGCATCAATCAAATTTTCGCGCGAGGCACAACCACAGGCATTGTTGTGTTTCAGAATGGCAAAAGTAGTTTCATCAAATTCATCGATCAGGCTGATGGCTGCATCAATGTCGAGGAGATTATTGTACGAAATTTCTTTTCCATGCAGTTTATCAAACAACTCATCAAACTTGCCAAAAAACACACCGCGTTGATGCGGATTCTCGCCATAACGCAATACGGTGCTGTTGTTATAGCTTGCTCTGAAAAGGTCGTCGTTTCCTTTGTTGAAATAATTGAAGATGGCACTGTCGTAATGCGACGAAGTAGCAAATGCATGACGTGCAAACTCCTCACGGTCGGCAAGCGTTGTCGCTCCTTCCTTTTCATCAAGCAAGGTCAGTAAACGATCGTACTGGGCGCTTGAGGGAACAATTACAACATCCTTATAGTTTTTGGCAGCGGCTCTAATGAGCGCGATACCGCCTATGTCGATTTTTTCGATGATGTCGGCATGAGCCGCACCCGATGAAAGGGTTTCTTCAAAAGGATAAAGATCAACAATTACGAGATCTATTTCGGGGATTTCATATTCGTTCAGCTGGTCAATATCACCCGTATTTTCACGTCGGGCCAGTATGCCTCCAAACACTTTCGGGTGTAAGGTTTTTACACGTCCGCCAAGAATGGAGGGGTAAGTGGTCAGCGATTCAACCGCAGTTACCTCGGCACCCAAATCTTCAATAAATGTTTTGGTTCCACCGGTAGAATAGAGCTTAACGCCCAAATGTTTCAGTTTCTCAACAATTTCATTCATACGGTCTTTGTGGTAGACCGAAATTAATGCCGACTTAATTTTTTTCAACTCACTCATTTACAATTCTATTTACTACTATGAATATTTTCTAATTTCTTCAAACACAGATTGATCAGGCTTTAGGGGAAATATTGCCTGAAAATACCAATGATTTTGGAAGTTTCAAAAATGTAAGGACAAAAAATAAAAGAAATAAACATCCTGTGTTAAAATACTATCAATCAGGAAGCAAAAGACAAAGCACCTTTCCTTAGTGACTAAAACAGAAAGGTGCCAATCAGCATGTATACAAGTAAACCAAGAATGTCGTTCATGGTGGTAATAAAAGGCCCGGTTGCCAGGGCAGGATCAATCTTCATTCGGTTGAGAAAAAGTGGAATGAAAGTGCCAATCAGCGAAGCAAAAATCACCACAATGAAAAGTGAAAAGCTCACGGTATAAGCCAGCTCACTGGTCGATCCGCCAATTTTAAAAATCAGATTGAATATGAGTATGAGGCCCGACAGCACCGCGGCAACAATCAAGGCGACGCCCAATTCCTTCAGCAGTTTACGGCTGATACTCTGAAAATCATTCACACCACTTGCCAGACCCTGAACCACAATCGACGATGACTGTACTCCAACATTACCAGCCATTGCACCAATCAGAGGAATAAAGAAAACCATGTTGGGAATACGCTCCAGGGCCATTTCATTACCCGAAATTACAAAAGCACCCATTATACCGCCCACCAAACCGATCAGCAGCCAGGGTAACCGTGCCCTTGTAATGTTGAAAACGCTGTCCGATGGCTCCACATCGCCTGTGATACCCGAAACCATCTGGTAGTCCTTCTCGGCTTCTTCACGAATAATGTCGACCACGTCGTCGATGGTAATGCGTCCCTTCAGGGTGCCAACCTCGTCAATTACGGGAAGGGCAACAAGGTCGTATTTTTCCATCAACTGTGCTACTTCTTCGCGGTGCAGATCGGTGTAAACCGCGATCACGTCTTTCAGAAAAATGTTTGCAATGTTTGTTTGCGTGGGATACTGAATCAACTTTTTCAGCGACAATACCCCCTTGAGTTTATTCTTGTCATCTACAACATATACATAGTAAATTTCGTCGATGTCTTCGGCCTGTTTGCCAATCTCCTTCAGGCAGGTTTGTACACTCCAGTTTTCATTTACTGTAACGAGCTCGGCTGCCATAATACCCCCGGCCGAATCTTCGTCGTAGAGGAGCAATTCAGAAATTTCTCCGGCATGTTCCTGGTCGTCGATATAGGCAATAACTTCTTCTCGTTTCTTATCGGGCAATTCACCAATCACGTCGGCAGCATCATCACTGTCCATGAACTCGATGAATTGTCGGGCAATTACATCGGCTGGCAACTCCGACAGGAATCGTCTTCGATCGTCTTCGTGAATTTCAAGCAGTACATCTGAAGCACGGTCGCCCTTTAGCAAGAGGTAAACCGACTTGGCTTCTTCCATGCTCAGTTGCTCCATCACATCGGCAATATCGGCCGGATGGAGTTCATCGAGATGCTGAACAATGGCCTTCAGCTTACCTTCTTCGATTAAGTGCTTTAACTGATCAATGTATTCTTTGGTGAGTTCGAATTGCATTTTCTTTGTTTTAATGGTGCATAATTGCGTTGCTTAATGCTACAAAATCGGCTACTGACAGCTGTTCGGGGCGCTTTTCTAAAAACGGGTGTGAAAACCCATCATCCCCAATTAATGATTTCAGACTGTTGCGTAACATCTTTCTTCTTTGATTAAACGCTGTCTTCACGATTTGTTTAAAATATTTTTCATCACAGCCCAAATCAGCCACCTTGTTGCGGGTAAGCCTGATTACGGCCGACTTCACCTTAGGCGGAGGCTGAAAAACATTTTCATGCACCGTAAACAAATATTCAATATCGTAATATGCCTGTAAGAGCACACTCAGAATGCCATATACTTTTGAACCCGGAGGAGAAGCAAGTCTTTCGGCCACTTCTTTCTGAATCATCCCAACCACCTCGGGCACATCGTCTCTGAAGTCGATCAGTTTAAAGAAAATCTGGGATGAAATATTGTATGGGAAATTACCAATTACTGCAAATTTACCTTCAGAGAATAATTCTCCAAGGTCCATTTTCAAAAAATCGGCATAAATAATCTGAGATGAATGCTCGGGATATTGCTTCTTAAGATAATCGATCGATTCCCTGTCGATGTCGACGGCGAGTGTATGCCGCGAGGTATTTTCGAAAAGTAAATGAGTCAGGACTCCTGTTCCCGGTCCGATTTCCAGTACGTTGGAACAATCAGACTTCAGGCTTCCAACAATCTTACGGGCAATGTTCTTGTCGGTAAGAAAGTGCTGGCCCAGATTCTTCTTTGGCTTTACAACTGTCATAAGGGTCAGGGTCGCTCATCTCAAATTTATGTTTACTAATGTTCTTTATTGCTGATTAAAACAAAAGTGTAATTTTGTACAGTGCAAATTTAAGAAAGCATTGCTAAACGAAGTAGTTTTGAAGAAAAAGATTTTTAACATTCTGAAATATCTTGCATTCACAGCACTTGGGGTATTTCTGTTCTGGATGGTGTATCGCGATCAGGATTTCTCACAAATCTGGCATACACTTGTTAACGATGTCAATTACTTCTGGGTTATTATTTCATTGTTATTTGGCTTGTTGAGTCATGTGAGCCGTACGCTGCGATGGAAGATAGCCCTTGAACCTTTGGGGGAAAATCCCAAAACCATCAATGCCTTTATTACGGTAATGGTATCGTATTTCATGAACCTGTTGTTGCCACGCATGGGAGAATTTGTGCGCTGTGGCATGTTGTCGAAATATGAGAAAATTCCCTTTTCCAAACTTTTTGGTACTGTTGTAACCGAAAGAATCATCGACATGCTGATGCTGCTTTTGATGTTACTTCTTGTTATGGTACTCCAATTTGACAAAATTCTACACTTTGGCCGGCAAAACCCCCAGGTAATGGAAAATATCCAGGCGATCCTTCATTCTCCCATTTTGTGGATAGCTGTATTTGTTTTGATCGCTGCGCTGCTGGTCTATATTAAAATTAACAAGAAGCGAGGCGGTAAAAATAAACTGCTTACCTTCATCGAGGATTTTGCTGCAGGTATCAAATCGGTATTTTCGATGCGGCGTTACAAAGCATACATAGCACACACCTTTTTTATCTGGTTCATGTATTTCATGATGTTGTACATGATTTTTTTCAGTCTCGACTTTACCAGCAATCTGGGGCCTCTTGCTGCACTGCTTACCTTTGTAATGGCCAGTTTTGGAATGGTTGCCCCGGTGCAGGGCGGAATTGGAGCCTGGCATTTTATGGCCGAAAAGGCACTGGGACTTTATGGTATCGAAAGTGTGGACGGAAAGCTGTTTGCCCTGCTTGCTCATTCGAGCATGAACGTGATGATTTTGTTTTTGGGGGCTGTTTGTATTATACTCATACCCATAGTGAACCGCAATTATCATCCTAAAGTAAATCAACAACAATAACGGTCATCGATGCAGGAACAACATCTTTAAAAACCAACAGGAATTGAACACCGAACTATTTATAGCACGCAGAGTTTTTTCGAAAAACGGAAACCGAAAGGGGATTGCCAGTAAAATTGTATCGATCGCAGTAGGCAGTATTTCGGTTGGTCTGGCCGTTATGATTGTTTCGGTGGTCGTTTTGCTAGGTTTTAAAAAGGAAATCAGAGACAAGGTAATTGGTTTTGGAGCTCACTATCAGGTAGTAAACTACGATGCCAACTTTTCGTTCGAAACACGACCGGTCACCATCGATTCTGCATTGATAGCGCAGTTCAGAAAAATTGAAGAGGTAAAGGACATCCAGTTTTTTGCCACCAAACCCGGCATCATTAAAACCGATACCGAAATTCACGGCATGGTACTCAAGGGTGCCGGACTCAATTACAACTGGGACTTTTTCAGTAAAAACCTGGTGGATGGCAAACTTCCGCTAATTACCAAAGAGCAGCGCAGCAACGAGGTGCTGATTTCTGAAAATATGGCGAAGCTCCTTCAGCTTAAGACCGGCGATTATCTTTACAGTTATTTTTACAACGAAGGTCAGAACACCCCCCGAAACCGACGTTTCACCATCAGTGGAATTTACCGTACCAGTCTTAAAGAATTCGACGATCTTTTTGTTTTGGGCGATCTGCGTCAAATTCAGCAACTCAACGGATGGCACAGCAGCGAAATAAGCGGTTACGAGCTTTACATCTCCGACTTTGAACTGCTCGAACCTGTTTTCATGCAATTGCGCGAAATCACGATGAACAATGCCACTGAAAAGTCAATTTTAAGAGTTTACAGCATCGACCGGAAATACCCCATGCTTTTCGACTGGCTTTCGGTGCTCGATCTGAATGTTTGGGTTCTAATGGCACTTATGATTGCGGTGGCAGGAATCAATATGATTTCGGGGCTGCTCATCATCATCATCGAGCGCAGCCGAATGATAGGCATTCTTAAAGCGCTTGGTTATCCCAATTTCAGCGTTCGAAAAGTGTTTCTGTACCTGTCGGCCCTTTTGGCAGTTAAAGGCCTGTTTTGGGGCAATGTTATTGGAATCGGACTGGCTTTACTTCAATATACGACCAAGCTAATCCAACTCGACCCTGCTTCGTACTATCTCGATTTTGTACCCATTCACTTCAACATTCTTTACCTCATTTTACTTAATGCAGGAACTTTGTTGGCGGTGTTGGCCATGATACTTATCCCATCGATGCTCATCTCAAAGATTTCGCCCGTCGAAGCAATTGCCATTGAGTAGTGAACAAGCGAACAGTTTGCTCTGTTTAACAAAAACAATGAACGCAAATAACCCTATTTTCAATATTGAAGGACTTGTTGCCGCTTTAAACGGAGCCTTACCGGGAAGTGCAGCGCACGAAAGAATGCGCCCTGCCGGACGATCTCTTGACCTTCCGCCCTCGAAAGAAAACATCAAGACAAGTGCGGTGATGGCTTTGCTGTATCGGAAAGAAAACGAAATTTACATCTGCCTCACAAAGCGAAACAAAGCCTTGCGCCATCATCCGGGACAAATCAGCTTTCCCGGTGGCAGGGCAGAAGAAAACGAAATACAGCAACCACTAAAGACGGCACTGCGCGAAACGCACGAAGAAATTGGAATTGCCCCTGCCGAAATTGAGCTACTCGGTAGTTTATCCCCGCTGTATGTACCGGTGAGCAATTTTTTGATTCATCCTTATGTAGGTTATTGTGAGCATGAACCTGATTTTGTAGTCAATCATCAGGAAGTTGATCAGTTACTCACCATTCCCCTTCGTGAACTGCTCAATACACAAAACCAGATCAATCAAAAAGTGAATACATCGACAGGAAGCATCGATGTTCCTTGTTATCAAATCAATGGCCATATTGTTTGGGGAGCTACCTCCATGATTCTTGCAGAACTGGAAGCGATACTAAGGCAACATTATTCTCATCGGGCAATACATTCAGATAATGTCCATAGCGATCCAACACCTTAATTACATAATTATAGGGTTCTTCACCACGACAATACCCCCATTTCACCACAGGATCGCGATAAAAACCGGGTATTGATTTTTTGAGAATAAAAATATCAACATTGTCTTTCCAAACCGATGGATCTTTACCATACTTCATGGCCAGCTTACGGGCATCCATAACATGCCCGATACCTACATTGTACGAAGCCAGCACAAACTTGAGCCTTTCGTCCTTATCGCTTATTATGGGCTGAAATACTTCGTCGAGCCAGGTCAGGTATTCAAGGCCGGCCCTGATGTTTTCACGGGGATCAATAATGTCGTCAACATTGTACTGACTGGCCGTTTGTGGCATCAGCTGCATCAGCCCCATGGCTCCCACCCAGCTTTCGGCATACTGATTAAAACCCGACTCCTGCATAATGATGGCTGCAATCAGCCGCCAGTCCCATCCAAAAGCTGAGGAAATTTCCCTGATCAGGTCGTCGAATTCAGATACTTTTCCACCTGTAATTGAGTGGTACTCGCTCCGAACAATGCGTGAACTACGATTCCCCGAGAAATATTTATTGTAAATCTGACGATATTGGCTGGTTTTTTTAAAATCGATAATCCACTCATCGATGTAGGCCTTCCACTCGGGTGAGTTTTTCCGTACGGCCCACGACAATTTTTGATTGAAACTTACGGGAGTATTTACATCGATCCATGGATAATACTTTTGATTGACAAGTCCCACATTTTCGTCACACACCGTATATTCAATTTCTCCCGAGGCCACACGGGCAATGAGCTGTTCAACACCATAAATGGTGTCTTCGACAATATGAATGGGTTCACCAATTTCTTCAGAAAGGTGTTTCAGCCTTTGTACAAAAACTGTATTTTTTTGAACATGCACGGTTTTATTGGCAAGTTGAAGCTGTTCTCTGATCAGGCTTTCTTCAACTTCACTTTCCGACATGCCTTCGAAACCATCGGCTTTGCGTTGAACAAGCACCTGGCGGGTTAAAGCAAGTGGCTCGGTAAAATCGACAATGCGGTTTCGATCCTTTGTTACGGTAAGATTTTTGGCTACCAGATCGTATTCTGAACTGTTGAGTCCTTCGAAAGTTTCTTCCAGATTATTGCTTACAAATAGATGCAGGTCGACCCCCAGATCTTCGGCAAAGGCTTTGAGCAGCTCATACTGAAATCCCATCGGCTGCCCTTTGTATACAAAATAGTTGGTTGAATTGTAATCGACTACAACCTTAAGTTCATCCACTTCTTTGATACGCTTTAACTCACTTCCCTTTGCCTTTTGGGCAACTTTCAGTTTCTGAGCCTGATTTTTTTTGCCTCCGATTGAATGACAAGATGACAGGCCGGCAATGAGAATAAAGGTAATAATGATAAGTTTCTTCAAACTATAGTTTTTCGTTCGACAATTATTTTCATTAACTGAAAATACTAACAATAAAACGATTAAGTCACTAAATGGTTTTAACCGATTAGCAGAACATGCTGCAAATAACGACTAAAATATCGTAATTACAGCCAAAACCATGCCGGATGAAAGGATAATTAACCTAAGGGAAAAGTAAATTAGTCGTAAAAGGTCCATAAAAAGCCAAAACGAAGTGCCCTTTGCTCAATGGGATAGCCCGGTGTACTGAATGATTCGCCCATTTTGTACCAGCTATTGGCGTGCTCATATTTGACAAAAGCACTGGTTCGTTTCAACTTTGCGTTGGCATACAAATTAATAAGCGGATAAGCTCCTGTTTCGCGCTCGTTTTGCAAATAGAAAGTTGTTGTTGAGGGTTCAAAAGCATTGGCCATAAAGCGGGTGTGATAATATGCCTCGACTCCAAGCTGAATTTTCATCACTTTAAACAGGTAATGAGAATAATAAAGGCTGGAATAAAAGTTCCATTGAGGCAGGCGCAATACACTGCTGTTCGAAACACCCTGCCACACCATCTTATTAGACCATGCAAAGCGACCAAACAGCACCTCCTTGTTCAGCCAGAAAGCCGCTACCGAAAATTCACCTTCATACTGATCGGGTATGGCCATGGTGTTGTTGTAAAGGTAGTTGCTGATCAATGCATAGTTAAACCCCATGGATGCATGAATTCGCGGATAGTAAAAAGCCGAACGGATCAATACCTCATGTTGTTTCTTAAAATCATTGTCCCACTTGAAGTGATTACTGTACAGGTGTTCCTGGAAAATATTGGCCGAAAAATCACGGTACCCTCCGCTTACTGTTAGCAGCGTAGTATCTCCCCACATGTGAATGCTCTTTTCAGCCGAGCCCATCACACTCGCGTCGCCAATGTTTCGTCCCAAAAGAGCAAAACGGGCAGTCGCATCCCATTGAAACATATCATTTTTCCGACTGTAAATTTCACCGCCCAGATACAAATTTGAATATCGATAAGTGCGATTTCCTTCGGGCAACGGATGTGCTGCCCTTACCACCTCATTCTCGGCAAAAACCCTTTTTCCGAAAGTAAATTTCCGGTTTTCATTTTCAAACATCTTCAACTGCAGCAGGTGGGAGAATTTCGTAAAGCGCAACGAATCGATATGATTGCTGGTACTGAACCAGGTATTATCAAAATAGTTTACGTCAACAGTACTTTCGTTGTTGAAACGCTTATAATGATCAAATACTACACTATACTGGATGGCATAACGTGGAACAAACTCCGCGAGCAGTGAGTCATTCATTGTGGTATCCGGCAGCAGAAAGGGGATTTGCCCCATCAGATATTCATGTGAAGTGAAAATTGTAAATGACTTGTTATCGGATCTGAAAGGTTGAACAAGCCCAACTGCATAATCGGCCGGCTTAAGAGAAGGACGTATAATGGTATCGCGAATTCCTCCATTTAACACCAGATTATTGTTACGCTTTATAAAACTGATGTAACTATTGTAACGCTCGGCATTACGCGAAACAAATACGTTGAAATCGTTATGAATGGCCTCCTGATAGTTAAACTGACTCTTGTTTTTGATGGCATCGTAATGAAAACCAAAATTGGTAATCGAATCAATATTTCGGGTAAAAAAAGCTTCGAAAACCTGCTCGGCATTGCGCCCTCCCTGTTTACCCTGATCGTACATGAGACTGGCATACGGCGTAGTTGTATTGAAATAACGAGTTTCGGCCGCTTCCTTGTAATAGGCCTGCAGGTGTTTCATAAAGTAGAAATCACCACCATCCTCCCGCTGAAAAAAAAGATTCGACTCATAAGGGGCCCCCACATAGCCCAGGTAATTGTTTGAAATACTTTGTTGAAAAATGGGATGATGAATATGAAAGTTGATGGTCGAAGTATCAATCAATTCATAACTTTCATGTCCATAGTGATTCGTAAGCTTCCATACTGAGAGCCTTTGCTCGATTTCCGCGGCCTCTTCCAAAGTCACCGTCTCGCTGGTATCATTCTGTTGTGCAGACAATTGATCAAATCCCTGTCCGGATGCGAAAAGAACCAAAAGCGCCAGCAAGATGAAAAGTGTAATGCGTTTCAACATGTGCACAAAGATATAGAAAAGATTATGTTGCAAAACCCTCAGGACACTACCAATTGAGGCTTTGTGCATTTAAAACGAAAAACTTCTACGTTTTTTATCAAACAGGATGTTAATAAACTTTAATTTACTTGTAGCTGGTATTTACCAGCTGCCACCTGCACCACCGCCGCCAAAACTCCCGCCGCCAAAGCCGCCAAAGCTGCCAAAGCTGTTGCCACCTCCAAATGAGCCCGAGCCGCTTTGAAAATTACCAAAATGACCTGAATGGTTTCTACCTGCTCCACTGAACATTCCCAAGGCAAGCCAGAATGGCAGACTACTCCTGTTTCCGGCACTGTAATAACTGCGTCGGCGCCGTCCGAATAATATAGGGAAAACAAAGAAAATCAACACAAAAAGAAGGAAGGGATTGAAACCACCGCCACCTGCATTTTCAGCATATTGCTGATAAGTGTATTCACCTTTGGTGAGTTCAATCATTACACTGGTGGCACGGTCGATTCCCTGATACATTTGTCCTGCCTTAAAGCTCGGAATCATTTCGTTTTCGACAATCTGTTTGGCTGTAGCATCGGGGATCACTCCTTCGAGCCCATAACCCACTGCGACAAACACTTCGCCATCGGAATCACTGCTTTTATCTTTGAGCAATATTAGCATGCCATTGTCAAATTGCTGATCGCCAATGCCCCATGCTTCCCCCAGCATGAAGGCATAATCGGAGGCCGGATAAGCTCCTAAGTCATTAAGTGTAACCACAGCAATCTGGGTCGATGTCGACGCAAAAAAATCGACCAGCTTGCGCTCAAGCTGCTGTTCTTCGGCCGGCGACAGCAGGTTGGCAAAGTCGGTCACCAGTGTAGGTGGTTCAGGACGTTTGGGCAGTTCCTGTGCCATTAGTGCTACTGAGGAAAGAAGTAAAAAAGCAATCGTGAATAATTGTTTCATTGAATGTCTATTTTCCGTATGAAATATCATTGGCTAATTCGTTAACATCGTCCTTTTGATAAGGAAAATGATTCTTAAGCTGCAATCCGGCCTGAATGATTCCAACACTCAAACCTTCGGCAATTTTACCTTCTTTTAGAAAGCCCAACACCAGGGCATTGGTTTCGTTCCAGAAGTTTTCATCCACTTTGGCATTGATGCCAACATCGCCCAATACGGCAAATTTGTGATCTTCGATCGACAAATAAAATAGTACACCGTTGCGAAGTTCTGTTTTATGCATGCCAAGCTGTTCAAACCAGTAAGCAGCCCTGTCGAGCTCATTTTCGCCGCATTTCTTTTCAACATGCAACCTGATCTCACCCGAAGTATTTAATTCGGCTGTCTCGATTGATTTTTTGATTTTTTCTTTTTCCTCTTCGCTAAAAAAGGCTGAAGGTATTGTCATTTCTTTTTATTTATGGGTTAAAGCCAGTTCAATATAAATGAACCGGCGGGAAAATTATCTTGAAATAAATCAATGCTAAAATTGTACTTCGGGTGCTTTGTCGGCACCCTGTGCTGCCTCAAAATAGGCTTTCTTTTCAAAGTTGAAGATATTGGCATAAACCGACTGTGGAAAGGTACGAATATAGGTATTGAAGCCCTGCGCACTTTCGTTGAATTTGCGTCGTTCAACAGCAATCCGGTTTTCTGTTCCTTCAAGCTGTGCCTGCAGGTCGCGGAAATTCTCGTTGGCTTTCAGGTCGGGGTAACGCTCCATTACGACCATCAAACGGCCCAAAGCTGATGAAAGTCCGTCCTGCGCCTGTTGAAAATTAGCCAGTGCATTGGCATCCAGCTTCGAAGGATCGATGGTAACCTGGGTCGCTTTCGAACGTGCATTAATAACACCCTCGAGGGTTTCGCGTTCATGCGAGGCATATCCCTTAACGGTATTCACAAGATTAGGAATCAGGTCGGCCCTGCGCTGGTATACATTTTCGACCTGCGACCACTGTGCTGTAACACCTTCTTCCATGCTCACCATTTTATTATAAGAATTTTTCACGCTGCTGTAAGTGAATAAAATCACCAGACCAATCACGACCAATACAATAATTGACTTCTTTTTCATCTGCTTAAGTGTTAAGTTATAAAAGACATCAAATGAGAACAACACCACTCTGTTCCAATGAACTCCGTTCCTCGCAATTTAGAAACTTCTGGTTTGTTTTCATTCAGATGCTCATTTCATATTTCTTTTTAAATGAATTTAATTTTCGGCTATAAAAGCCACAATGTAAAAATATATTGTTGCCAGTTAATACGACAATCGGGTAACGGTGGTATTTTACCGACAAACTGCATATTTGGCTTATGCACAAAAAGCAAACCAACAAGTACTGTGATGACAGCTTGTCATAAAAACAATTCATTAATTTAGCAGCATGAAGAACAAAGTACTGATATGTGCCGAGCTTTTAAAGTACCCCAACAGAGGGCTGGGACGGGTAAGTTTCGACTTTACCGAAGCGCTGAGCCAGAACAGTGCGCTCGATTTCTCCTATCTGCTTGCTGGCTCTTCACTGCCAAAGCACCTGTCGAATGCTCCAACCGTCAGGCTCAATACCTGGCGCAAATTCGATTCTTCGTACATGCAGCAATACGCTATTTGTCATGTGCTCCACCAGTTGCCAAAATTCTCATTCAGGAAAGCACGTAAAACAGTTTTGACCATTCATGATCTTAATTTTCTGTACACCAAGAATAAAAAGAAGCAGCAGAAATATCACAAAATGGTCCAATCGGCAGTTGATAAGGCCGATGCCATCGGTTTTATTTCACATTTCACCCGCGAAGAATGTTTCAGGCATCTCAGCATTCCAGCGTCAAAAATTACGCAGGTAATATACAATGGGGTAAATGCACTGGCCGATCCGTCCCCCCGACCTGACTGGTGCCCCGAAAGTCCGTTTCTGTTCACCATTGGTCAGTTTCTGAACAAAAAGAATTTTCATGTATTGCTTCCCTTCATGAGGAAATTACCAGAAAATATTAGTCTGATAATAGCAGGAGAAAACAATACTTCCTATGGTGCTTATCTCAAAAAGGAAATTTTGACAAGGGGCTTAAGAAACAGAGTGATTCTTCCCGGGCCGGTGAGCGAAGCTGAAAAAAGCTACCTATATCATAACTGTAAAGCCTTTGTTTTTCCATCGATTGCTGAAGGATTCGGACTACCTGTGATAGAAGCCATGAAATGTGGCAAAGCTGTATTTTGTTCCGATAAAACCAGTTTAAAGGAAATTGGTGGCCGTCATGCTTTTTTCTGGACAAACTTCGATGCCGGACACATGCTTAAGGTATATGAAGAAGGAACAGAAAAATTTGAAAACAGCACTACCGCCATCGGTGAACAAACGGCTTATGCGAATTCGTTTACCTGGAAAACAAACGTCGACAGCTACATTCAGCTTTATCAGCATTTACTAGAATTATGAGCCAGGTCGTTCATGCTCATCAACCGGACTATGCCAAAGTATCAGGGAATAGAAAAAGGTAAAGAAGGACAAACCGGAATGCAGTTCCAAAAGGTTATCGCCAAGACTAACTGTTGCAACGATGGTAATAAAAACAGCCATCAGCGTATTTTTCCACTTTCGTTCCATAAATAATGGAAAGAGAAGGAGGGCAAACAAAATCACAGCTCCAATAATTCCAAACTTGATAGTATAACTCAGGTATTGGTTGTGTGCTTCGATTCTAAGCTCGGGTTTTAGAACCGAATCCATTTCATCGAAGGCCTTTGCATACTCAATCCGCCAGTTCCCCACTCCAATTCCCAGCGGATTTTCTTTAATAATCAGCCAGGCCGCCTTCATGTATTCGATGCGCTGCGAAAGCGATTTGTCGTTGGGATCGCCCGAGTTGAAATAGATATCAAGTTCCCAAATGGTTTGATAGATGCGGGGATAAAATGAATATTTCATATCCACAAAGATGTGATTGGCCACTCCGTTCATGATGTTCTCATAATCCTCGTTGCTAAGAGCGGCAATGCCGGAGGCATCTTTTTTCAGCCCCATACTGGTCATGTAGCGGATGAGAATATCGTAAACAGGTGCTCCATTTATAGTGGTTTCGTCGATACTTGTTTTAAAACGTTCGTTCCAGGCTTCTTTTAATTCGCGCTCACTAATGTACCAATATACATAGTTTCCATTTTCCTTTGTTTTATTGTTTAAATCGAAAGAATATGGATTTCCCAATTCCGTATTCAACTCCAGCTCGGGTGTTTTTTCCTTTATATCATAGAATTGATAGGTAGCAGTGCTTAAGTACAGAATAGGAATCAGTACGGCAATGGTCATCGTAAGTCGCAAGAGGTTTTTGGTACGCCTGTTTTTGATCCTGTAAATGTGAATTAGAAGGAACATAAAAACGCCTGAGAACAGGGCTATAATACCCAATAAAGACTTCTGAACAGATAGGAATAAAATCATCCAGATAACCCAAACAATTACAGAATAAATATTCAGCTTTTTAATAAAGCCCTCGCCCGATTTGTAGCCAATCACGAGAATGAATGCAGAGAAAACAGTATAAATTGAAAGGGAAGAATGCCGAACCAGTGACGCGGCTCTGAAATTTACCAGCGAATAACTCTTTATGAAATAATTAACCGTGGTAGTAAAGGTGGCCAAGGTAATTATAATCGCGAAAATAAAAAGCAAATTCCAGTAGTTTGCAGGTTTTAGTTTTGGGCTTAAAGCAATCCCGGCCGGTATTAAAATCCAGAACAAGTTTCGGTTTATTTCGTAAATTGCCAACGACTTATCATCCGTTCCAATCGAAGCTAACAGGTAAAAAGCAAAAATAGCAAGCAGCATCCACAGTGATTTTTTAGCTGCCAAACTTGTTTTTATGCTATGAAAATCAGCGTTGAAAAAAATGTGCAGAAACACCAATCCTGACCCTATACTAATTAAGGCCTCCGAAAATCCAAAACCGATAAATAAAACGATCGATACCCCTACAAGCAAGTAGCTGATTCGAGAACTATTCTGCTTAAAAAACATCTGCGCTTATCTCTTCAATCAATTAATCTCCCTAATGCAATTTCAATATGGGTGTCAAAATTACAACTAAATATGCTTCAAGCAATAAACGAAGTACTTTTCTGCTGAAATAACTTTACAGGAATAAGAAAGCACCCAAAGACGGATAAGAAAGCACGCAAAGGCGCGGAGGCGCAAAGGAATGTGGGAAGCGATGGAAAGTGATGGAAAGCGATGGAAAGCGATGGAAAGCAATAGGAAGCAATTGAAAGCAATTGTACAAATGAGCGCGATGGCAACAGGC